>JAKIVA010000049.1 GCA_021647265.1 Lutibacter sp. | reverse complement strand
CAAAATCAATTTGATAAATTGTACCACGTGGAATTATTAAGTAATCACCGTATTTGAAATCTATGTTTCCGTACATGGTTTTTAGTGTTCCAGAACCAATATGAACAAATAGCATTTCATCGGCATCGGCATTTTTATAAAAGTAGGATGATGAAAATTCTTTGGGTGCTGCTAAACCAATGTGTAAATCATTGTTTACAAAAAGGGTTTTTCTACTGTTTAAATAATCTCTCTCAGGTTTTAAAGAGAATCCTTTAAAGCTTAGAGCTTTCATATTTTTATCAATAGCAATTTTTGGAGCAACACTTTTTAGTTTTTTTATTTCTGTAACAACTGTTGGTGGATTTATGTGATACAGTAATGAAGATACTCCTGCAAAACCTGCAGTTCCAAACAATTCTTCTTGGTAAAGACCTCCAGTTGGGTTTTCAAAAACGGTGTGACGTTTAGGTGGAATTTTACCTAATGAATAATATCTAGGCATAATTTTAATTTTTTTGTTAGTATTTAATATAAAATCTCTTTAAAATTTAATCAACTTAAAAAGTATTGAGGTTGATTTAAAATTTAGGTTGAACTGTTTAAAGAAGAAACTTTAACAAGTTTACTTATGTAAAATAGCTAACTCATTCAGGATCTCTCTTGATTAAGAATTTAAGAAGTAGTAATAATTCTGTCCAAGGATTTTTCATACATCACAAATATAAGATAATTTTTTTAGCATTAAAACAATAAAAAAAGAGTGCGTTAATGCACTCTTTTTTATTCAGAATAATATTTTAATTAAAAATTAGAAAGAAATTCCATTAACTTCAATAACATGTTTAATTTGTGGAGCATGTCTTTTAATTGTAGCTTCAACACCATTTTTTAATGTCATTTGATTTACTGAACAACCTAAACAAGCTCCTTCTAACTGAACACTTACGGTGTCATTAGTTATTTCAATTAATGAAATATTACCACCGTCAGCTTCTAAATAAGGTCTTATTTCTTGCAAAGCAAATTCTACATTTGCTTTAAGTTCATCAGTACTCATAATTAATTATTTAGTGCTACATCCACTCATTGTTGTAATTCTAACAACTTCAGTTGGAGGTAGATCGTTATTTCTTTTTACCAATTGGGTAAGTGCATTTTTAGTAATTTCTGAAAAAGCATTTTCTAGAGGTGTGTTGTCTTGTAAAGCAACTGGATGACCAACATCACCGGCTTCTCTAATGCTTTGTACTAAAGGCACTTCACCTAAAAATGCAGTTTCTATATCTTTAGCTAAATTTTTAGCGCCGTCTTTGCCAAAAATATAATATTTATTGTCGGGTAATTCTTCAGGGGTGAAGTAACTCATATTTTCAACAATACCTAATACAGGTACATTAATATCTTCTTGTTTAAACATTGCCACTCCTTTTTTTGCATCAGCAAGTGCAATTGCTTGTGGAGTACTTACAATTACAACACCTGTAATAGCAACAGCTTGCACAATAGATAAATGAATATCTCCAGTTCCGGGAGGTAGGTCAATTAATAAAAAATCTAATTCTCCCCAATGTGCATCAAAAATCATTTGGTTTAGAGCTTTGGAAGCAATTGCACCTCGCCAAATTACGGCTTGATTTGCATTTGTAAAAAAGCCTAATGATAGTATTTTAACACCATAACTTTCAATAGGTTTCATTTTTGAACGTCCATCAACTTCAACCGATAAAGGTTTTGCATTGGGAACATCAAACATTAAGTGAATTGAAGGCCCATAAACATCAGCATCTAAAATACCAACTTTAAATCCCATTTTTTGCAATGAAACAGCCATATTTGCGGTAATTGTAGATTTTCCAACTCCTCCTTTACCTGAAGCTATAGCTATAATATTTTTAATTCCAGGAATAGAATTTTCCTTTAATTTAACCTCTTTTGTTGGAACTATTGCAGTTACATTTACTTTCACATCAATTTTTTGATCAATTTGGCTGTGGATAGCTTTCATTATTTCAATTTCAACTTTCTTCTTTGCCTGCAAAGTAGGGTTACTAATAGTAATATCTACAATAACTTCTTTGTCAAAAGTCACAATGTTTTTAACGGCTCCACTTTCAACAAGACTTTTACCCTCGCCAGGTGCGGTAATAGTTTCAAGTACTTTAGTTATATTTTTTTTATTTAAATCCATAATTGTTTATCTAAAATCATTCTAAACAACAAATATACAGAGTTCTGATGGATATAAAAAAATTCCAATAAAAAAGAAATGTCGTAGTAGTTACAAAGAAATTAGGTAGTTAATTCTTTGAAAGGATCCCAGAAAATAGCATTAAAATTTTGAATTTTATTTTCTTTAATAATAACCCCTTCACTCTCTAATAATTGTTGCATTAAATTAGTACCGTCAAAATGATGTTTCCCTGTTAATAGTCCATTTCTATTAACGACCCTGTGTGCGGGAATTTCATCATTGTTATGAGAAGCGTTCATTGCCCAGCCAACCATACGAGCTGATTTTACAGTACCGAGATACTTTGCTATTGCACCATAGCTTGTAACTCTTCCGTAAGGAATTAATTTTGCAATGGTATACACTTTATTAAAAAAATTGTCAGACTTTTCCATTCGTTAAAAATAATAATTTAATAACGAAGTCTGAATTTAATGTAAGTAATTGGTTTTCCTTTTTCTAAATATTGATTTTCATAAAAGGTTTGAGTTGAAGTTACTTCTATAGGAGCATGTGGGTTGTTATAAATATTATGGTGAGCATAATCAATTTCATGACCTTCACCTGTAAGTAACCCCAATGTATAACCATGCATAAATTCGCTATCAGTTTTTAAATGAATAACACCTTCAGGTTTTATAACATGGTGGTATTTTTTTAAAAATTCAGGATTGGTTAATCGATGTTTTGTTCGAGTGTATTTAATTTGTGGATCAGGAAAAGTTATCCAAATTTCTGAAACTTCATTTTCACCAAAAAGAAGATCTATCAATTCAATTTGAGTTCTAACAAATACAACATTGGTAAGGTTTTCTTCTATTGCTGTTTTTGCTCCACGCCAAAAACGAGCTCCTTTTAAGTCTATACCTACGTAGTTGGTAGTAGGGTTTTTACGAGCTAAATCAATAGTGTATTCACCTTTACCACAACCTAATTCTAAAACAATAGGATTGTCATTTTTGAATTGGTTATGCCAATTTCCTTTCAATGAAAAACCTTGAAGTAACTCTTTTCTTGTAGGTTGAATTACATTGGAAAACGTTTCGTTTTCACGAAATCTTTTAAGTTTGTTTTTGCTCCCCACAAATTTTAGGTTTTAAAAAGAAAAAAAGAAATAAAACTATTCGTTAGCTGAGTTTCTGTTTTTTTTAAGTTCCCCTAGCCAATAGATAAAAGCAGTAAACGCAATTACAACCAATATCCAGTTAATTGTGTTTTGAGCCCACCAATTATTTGTATACCTTATAGTATCAACTGGTTGAAATAAAACATTTGTACAAAAATCACCTATTGCTTTAAAAATATTGTTTGCAATCATATCTTAATTATATTTACAGGCAAAAGTATAAAATATAGTAATGATAGCAAATTTTTTTAATAAAACTAAACCAATAACTACATTTAGTGTTGTTATACTGTTGTTTATATACTATTGTGTTTTAATTTTAACAGAAGATTTTTATAATTTTTCTGTATCGTTTTTAGCTAAAAAAACATTTTATTTTTTCTGGTATGTTTTATTTTTACTGATAGTTAATTTTATTATTAAGAAAAATAAGCTCACACAAGATAATTCTTATGCATTGCTTTTAATTGTTTTTATATTGGGAGCTTTTTCGAAAACTATTGTTTTTAATAGCATTATTTTTTCGAATATAATATTACTCTTAAGTTATCGAAAAATATACAGCTTAAGAAGTGAAATAAACACTAAAATGAAATTGTTTGATGCTTCTTTTTGGGTTGGTATTTCAACATTGATATACTCTTGGAGTATACTTTATATACTTTTAATATATATTGGAATTTTTATATACCAAAAGGTTAGTTTTAAAAATTTATTGATACCAATTGTTGGGTTTATAACACCTATTTTTATTTATTTTACGTATTGTTTCTATTTTGATAGTTTGCCAACTTTCTATGGGAGATTTAATTACGATTTCAAGTGGACTTTTGTTGCATATAGCTCATTAAAATTTTTAATGCCAATAACACTTTTAATAACTGTGTTATTGTGGTCTATTTTATCGGCTACTCCAAAAATTATTTTAATAAGTAATAATTTAAAATTTTCATGGAGTGTACTTATAAATCACCTTTTTATTGCTATAGTAATCATAATTTTTTCACCAGTAAAAAACGGAGTAGAATTCTTTTATTTGGTATTTCCTGCCTCAATAATAATCACAAATTTTTTAGAAAGAAGTAAATCAACAATATTTAAAAATGTACTATTGTATTTGTTCTTAGTAATATCAATAAGTGTGTATTTTTTATAATTTCTCACCAAAAGCTAAGTCGCCAGCATCACCCAATCCAGGGATAATATAACCTTTATCGTTTAATTCATTATCAACGGTTGCTATCCATAATTTTGTGGTTGAAGGAAAGTGTTTTTTTATAAAGGCAATGGCATGTGTTGAACCAATAACACAAGCTAAATATATTTCTTTTGGTGTGCCATGCTCTTTTAGCCCTTCAAAAACACTTACAATTGATTGTCCTGTGGCTAGCATAGGATCAGCTAAAATAAGTGTTTTTCCTTCTAAATTTGGTGAAGCAAAGTACTCAACTTTAATCTCAAATTCAGTTCCGTTAAGGTGTTTTCTATATGCAGAAATAAATGCATTTTCAGCATCGTCAAAATAATTTAAAAGCCCTGTGTGTAAAGGTAATCCAGCTCTTAGTATAGAGCACAAAACAATATCATTTTTAGGAATATGAACTGTTTTAGTTCCTAAAGGAGTGGTAACAATTTTATTTTCGTAGTCTAGAGACTGACTTAATTCATAGGCTAAAATTTCGCCAATCCGTTCAATATTTCTCCTAAAACGCATAGCATCTTTTTGAACAACAACATCTCTAATTTCTGAAATAAATTTATTTAATAATGAATTTTTAGTGTCGAGAATGTTAACAATCATACAAATAATATTTTCACAAAAATAACATTTTAAATTTAGAATTTAACGAAATAAATATTGTTAATTTTGAGATATTAGACACACTTAAAAAATATTAATTTTGTAAATTTTTTTAAAATCTTTGTTATTACAGTTTCAGGGAGAATACTTCTCATAACATTTTCATATCCACTACAAACCTTATTTCCATAAATTGAGCAGGGAATATTTGGGTACTTTTTTAAATCGGGTAAAATAGCATTCTCAAAAGACTGGTTAAAAGGTGTAAACCCGGTAAAAGAATTTATAACTGCCAAATAGTTAATGTGTTAACGCATGGCGTTGCTGAGAAATGAGCGTTTCCTGAACCCATACTCACCGTACAATCTAATTTTGAAATAAGATTTAGTTCTTTAAAAAGCGTATCAATACCCCAAAACCCCTTACGTTTGTTATTAACATTAGCAGCGCAAAAAGTAACATTTTTTATGTTTGTAAATAAAGACTTTAAAAAAGGTTTAGAAAGTACAGTGATTTTCACAGTTGGGCGTTGCTCCACAAAAGCTCTTAAACGGGAACTGCCATTGCAATATCACCCATTGCAGAGAGTCTAATGACTAATAAATGCTTGATATTATTCAAAACAAAGTTTAAATTGGTTATAAAAAACAAAAGTACACAATAGTTTTAGGAAAAAAACACATATCAATTGTATAAAAAAATAATACGTATCATAAAATGCTTAAATTTGCCTAAATTTTAGAAATAGATGATACAATCAATGACCGGATACGGAAAAACCGTATTGCAATTTTCAACTAAAAAAATCACGATTGAATTAAAATCGTTAAATAGTAAAAACTTAGATTTAAACGTTCGAATTCCTTCTTATTACAGAGAAAAAGAATTAGATATTCGAAAAAAACTAGCTTTAAATTTAGTTAGGGGGAAAATTGATTTCTCTATTTATATTGAAAATAATGGAGGCGAAGCATCATCAAAGATAAATGAGAATGTTGTAAGAGAATATATAAATCAATTAAAAAATATTGTTTATTCTGATGAAATAGAGTTGTTAAAAATAGCTGCCAGATTACCAGATTCTTTGAAGACAGAAAAAGAAGAATTAGATGAAGAAGAATGGAACAAAATAGATGAGGCAATAGATAAAACAATAAAAGAAATAATTTTATATAGAACAGATGAAGGAAGAGTTTTATTGAAAGATTTTGAAATGAGAATTGCTATTATTGAAGAATTATTAAATAAGGTAATTGAAATAGATCCCAAACGCATTGAAAATGTTAGAGCAAAACTAAAAAAAGGAATTGACGAATTAGCAACTAAAGTTGATGAAAACAGGTTTGAGCAAGAGCTTATTTATTATATTGAAAAATTAGATATTACAGAAGAAAAAGTTCGTTTAAAAAATCATTTAGATTACTTTATAAAAGAACTAAAAGAGCAAACATCAAATGGTAAAAAATTAGGATTTATAACCCAAGAAATAGGAAGAGAAATTAATACTATTGGTTCAAAATCTAATTTTGCAGATATGCAAAAATTAGTAGTTCAAATGAAAGATGAATTAGAGAAAATTAAAGAACAAAATTTAAACGTTTTATAAATATAATAATTTTGGAAAAAGAAGGTAAACTAATCGTTTTTTCTGCACCTTCGGGTTCAGGTAAAACAACTATTGTACATTACTTATTGGAGCAAGATGAATTAAATTTAGACTTTTCAATTTCTGCAACTTCTCGTAAAAAAAGAGGAACAGAAAAAGACGGAAAAGATTATTATTTTATTTCGCTCGAGGACTTTCATAAACATATTAAAAATAACGATTTTGTTGAATGGGAAGAGGTTTATACCAATAATTTTTATGGTACTTTAAAAGAAGAAATTCACAGAATATGGAAAGAAGGGAAACACGTAATTTTTGATATAGATGTTATTGGAGGTTTAAACGTGAAATCACAATTTCCAAAGCAAACATTGGCCATTTTTGTACAGCCACCATCAATAGAAGAAATGGAACGCAGACTTCGGAATAGAAATACCGATAGTGAAGAAAAAATAAAAGAACGTGTTGCAAAAGCCGAGAAAGAAATGAAATATGCACAAGATTTTGATATAATTTTAGTAAATGACAATTTAGAAGAAGCAAAAAAAGAAGCGTACAAAACAGTTAAAAACTTTATAAACAAATGAAAATAGGATTGTTTTTTGGAACCTTCAATCCAATTCATGTTGGCCATATGATTATTGGGAATTACATGGTAGAATTTTCGGATTTAAAGGAGGTTTGGTTTGTAATAACACCACAAAGCCCTTTTAAACAAAAAACATCTATGTTAGGAAATTACCACAGATTGGCAGTTGCTAATATTGCTGTTGAAAATTATCCAAAATTAAAAACATCTACTATTGAATTTAATTTAAAACAACCCAATTATACAATAGATACGTTGGTACATATTGAGGAGAAATATCCAAACAAGCAGTTTTGTTTAATTATGGGTGAAGACAATTTAAAGGGGTTTCACAAATGGAAAAATCATGAAGTAATATTGGAAAATTACGAATTATATGTGTATCCAAGAATTTCCGAAGGGAAAGTTGAACATAAACTTTTAAATCATACTAAAGTTCATAAAATAAATGCCCCAGTTGTCCAAATTTCTTCAACCTTTATTAGAAAATCAATAAAAGAATGTAAAGATATCAGTACAATGTTACCATGCGATGTATGGAAATACATTGATGAAATGAATTTTTATAAATAAGAACTTTAATGAATTTTTAACATGTACGAACAGGTAAATTGAAATTATTTAAATAAAATTTCGTTGTATATTTGTTTGAAATTAAATTATGGCTAAAACACCTAAAAATAAAGGGAAATTCAGAGAGAAATTAATTAGTAAATACCGCTTGGTAATATTAAATGAAGACACTTTTGAAGAAAAAATATCCTTTAAATTAACCAGATTAAATGTATTTATTTTAGGTGGGTTATTTTCAGTTTTGTTAATTGTAGGGACTATTTTTTTAATTGCTTTTACACCTTTGAGGGAATATATTCCGGGTTATTCTTCAATTAAATTAAAAAAAGAGGCTACTCAGTTAGTGTATAAAGTAGATTCTTTAGAACAGGTACTAAAAGTTAACAATGTGTATATTGAAAAAGTGAGAGAATTACTCACAGGAGAAATATCTGATGTGCAATTTGATAAAGATTCAGTTTTACAATCAATTCACTATGATAAAGATACCATTAATTTAGATCCTTCAGATGAGGATTTAGAGTTTAGACAAGAAGTAGAAAGAACAGATAGGTATAGTATTTTTAATCAGGCAACTAAAGGAGCTGAAATAGTGTTTTTCGCACCTGTTTCTGGAACAATTACAGATGGATATAATCCAGAAAAGAAACACTTTGCCGTTGATATAGCAGTTGAAATGGGCACACCAGTAAAATCAATTGCCGATGGTACTGTTATTTTTGCTGAATGGACTGCAGATACTGGGCATGTTATAATAATTGAACATACTGGAGGTTTTATCTCTGTTTATAAACACAACACAGCATTGCACAAACAACAAGGTGATTTGGTAAAATCAGGAGAAGTAATAGCTTCAGCTGGGAATACAGGCGAATTTAGCACGGGGCCACATTTACATTTTGAACTTTGGAACGAAGGTTATCCAGTAGATCCAACTAACTACATCGATTTTGAATAAATATGAGTATTAAATCAATTTTAGCAAAACCATTTGCAAAGCAAATTGCTGCAAAATTTTATAAAAAAAGCAACAATGCTATAAAAGTTCAGCAAGAAGTTTTTAAAAACTTAATTAAAAATGCTAAGGGAACGGTATTTGGAAAAGATCATAATTTTAGTAGTATAAAATCATACAAAGATTTTAAAAAACAAGTCCCTATTCGTGATTATGAAGCGCTTAAACCCTATGTAGAAAAAGTTGTAGCAGGAGAACCTAATATTTTATGGAAAGGAAAACCATTGTATTTTGCAAAAACATCAGGAACAACTTCAGGAGCTAAATACATTCCATTAACGAAAGAATCTATGCCAACGCACATAAGTGCAGCCCGCAATGCTCTACTTTTATACATTGCTGAAACTAAAAAAACATCTTTTGTAAATGGTAAAATGATTTTTTTACAAGGAAGTCCTGAATTAAACGAACAAAACGGTATAAAAATAGGTCGTCTTTCAGGTATATCCGCACATTATGTTCCGCAATATTTAATTAAAAATAGACTCCCAAGTTGGGAAACAAATTGTATTGAAGATTGGGAAGCAAAAGTTGAGGCCATAGTTGATGAAACAATTAATGAGAATATGACATTGATTAGTGGAATTCCTTCTTGGGTGCAAATGTATTTTGAAAAACTGATAGAAAGAACTGGGAAAAAAGTGGGTGAAATTTTCCCTAATTTTAACTTATTTGTTTATGGCGGCGTTAATTTTGAACCTTACAGAAATAAATTTGAAGACTTAATAGGGAGAAAAGTAGATACCATAGAATTATATCCTGCATCTGAAGGGTTCATTGCTTTTCAAGATTCTCAAAACGAAAAAGGAATGATGTTATTGATTGATAATGGTATGTTTTATGAGTTTATTCCTTCTGAAGAATTTTTTGATGAAAACCCTACAAGAATTTCTTTAGCTGATGTAAAAGTTGGAGTGAATTATGTGCTAATTTTAAACACCAATGCCGGTCTTTGGGGGTATAATATTGGAGATACCATTGAGTTTGTTTCATTAAATCCGCCAAGGATAAGAGTAACAGGAAGAATAAAACATTTTATTTCTGCTTTTGGAGAACACGTTATAGGGAAAGAAGTTGAACAAGCTATCAATGAAAATACTATAAATACAAACATTATTATTACCGAATTTACAGTAGCTCCCCAAATTACTCCAGAAAATGGGTTGCCTTATCACGAATGGTTTATTGAATTTGAAAATAAACCAAAAGATTTAAATGATTTTACTGTTAAATTAGATACTTCAATGCAACAGCAAAATAGTTATTATTTAGATTTAATAGAGGGAAAAATATTACAACCATTAAAAATTACAGCTATTGAAAAAGGAGGCTTTAATAGTTATATGAAATCTGTAGGAAAATTAGGGGGACAAAACAAAGTGCCTAGGTTATCAAATGACAGAAAAATAGCCAATGAACTTTCTAAATTTAAATTAAAATGAAGGTAATCTCTGTTAATATTGGAGAGAAAAAGATCCTAAATTATAAAGGAAGAGTTATTGAGACAGGCATTTTTAAGTTCCCAGTAAATAAACCTGTTTTTTTAGATATTGAAGGTGTTAAGAATGATGTTGTGGTTGATAGAAGGTATCACGGAGGAAGTAACCAAGCTGTTTATGCTTACTCTGAGAACCATTATAAGTATTGGAAAGAATTGTATCCGAAATTAGATTGGCATTATGGTATGTTTGGTGAAAATTTAACCATCTCAAATTTGGAAGAAACTAAAATTCAAATAGGTGATATTTATAAATTAGGCGAGGTTTTATTAGAAGTAACCAAACCAAGGCAACCCTGTATGAAACTGGGAATTGTATTTAAAACTCAAAATATATTAAAACAATTTTGGAATTCAACTAAAAGTGGCATTTATTTTAAGGTGCTACAAAAAGGAAGGGTAGCTGTAAATGATGAATTGATTCTTATAAAGAAAAGTAAAGGTTCTTTAACAATATCAGAGGTTTACGAAACAAAGAAAAAGAAATAAAAAAAAGAGCTTACAACAGTAAGCCCCTTTTAGTTTATCAAATAAAGTTTGGTTTACTTTTTAGATAATAAATCTCTTATTTCAGTTAATAAATCTTCTTGAGAAGGTCCTTAGTAAGCCCCTTTTAGTTTATCAAATAAAGTTTGGTTTACTTTTTAGATAATAAATCTCTTATTTCAGTTAATAAATCTTCTTGAGAAGGTCCTTTTGGTGCTTCTGGAGCCGGCTCTTCTTTTTTCTTAGTTTTATTAATACCTTTTATAATCATAAACATTACAAAAGCCACAATAATAAAATCAATAACGTTTGTTATAAAATCTCCATAAAGTACGGCAACTTCACCAACAACTTTTCCTGCTTCATCTGCAACTCCATCTTCAATAATATATTTTAAATCTTTGAAATCTGAATTAAAAATCAATCCAATAAGTGGAGATACTACACCTCCTGTAAATGAAGTTACAACACTTTTAAAAGCAGCACCCATTACAAAACCTACTGCAATATCAACAAGATTTCCCTTCATTGCAAAATCTTTAAATTCTTTAAGCATTCCCATTATATAATTTATTTAAGTTATTAATTAGTTATGCTAATATACTAAAAAAATAATTTCATTATTCTTTTAGTACACGTGTAACACGTTGAGATATGGCTGTTAGTAGTTCATAAGGAATTGTTTTGATAGCTTTTGCCATAGTTTCAATATGTTGTTGGTTTTTATAAATGATAACTTCATCACCTTCATTACACATAATATTAGTAACATTTACCATAATCATATCCATACAAACATTACCTATGATAACAGCTTTTTTGTTGTTGATGTAAACATACCCAACTTCATTTCCAAATTGTCTGAAAATACCATCTGCATGTCCAATTGGCACTGTAGCGGTTTTAATAGTTGTTGTAGTTTTATAAGCCCTGTTATAACCAACGGTTTCCCCTTTTTCAATAGTTTGAATTTGAGAGATAATTGATTTTAGGGTTACTACATTCTTCAAATTTTTAGTATGTTTAGTATCATTTCCAAAACCATACAGTCCAATTCCTAAACGTACCATATCAAATTGAGCTTCAGTAGTATAATTTAAAATTCCTGAAGTATTTAACATGTGTTTAAAAGGTGTGTAATTTAACAGGTTAATTAACTCTTTTGAAATGGAATTAAAGGTGTTTATTTGTTGTAAGGTAAATTCACGTTCGTTTAAATCTTCACTTGCGGCGATATGAGAAAAAACAGATTTAACAATAACTTCCTTCTGACTGTTTAATGAAATGGAAATTTTTGAAATATCTTTTTTTGTAAATCCTAACCTATTTAAACCTGTGTTAAATTTTAAATGAATTGGAAAATTTTGAAGTTTTAATTTCTTCGAAATATCAATAAAATGGTTTAGTAAGTTAGTTGAATAAATAGTAGGTTCTAGATTATACTCAACAATTTTTCCAAGATTATCTTTCTGTGGGTGTAGTACCAAAATAGGTGTTTTAACACCTCCTTTTCTCAATGCAATCCCTTCATTTAAATAAGCTACAGCAAAATAATCAACGTTGTTTTCTAAAATTTTTGCAATTTTAACAGCATCACTTCCATAACCAAAAGCCTTTACAACCACTAATATTTTAGTGTTTTTATCAAGTTTAGATTTAAAATAATTTAAGTTGCTATTAATAGCGTTTAAATTTATTTCGAGAACAGTAACATGGCTATTGTTCATTGTTATTTTGTGTTGCTTTTTTATTTTTTTCTTCACGAGTAGCTTTGTAGTAAGCAGCACGACTTAATGGCTCGTATTCTTGTGTTTCTCCAAGTAAAACAAGTTCATCACTTGCCGCAGTTCTATGACTGTAATGTGCTAAGTTTCCTGTTCTTGTACAAACGGCATGTACTTTTGTAACATATTCAGCAGTTGCCATTAGAGCAGGCATTGGTCCAAAAGGATTTCCTTTAAAATCCATATCTAAACCAGCAACAATTACTCGAATTCCACGATTGGCTAAATCATTACAAACGGCTACAATTTCATCATCAAAAAATTGAGCTTCATCAATACCAACAACATCAATATCATCAGCTAAAAGTCTAATATTTGCTGACGAAGGTACTGGAGTTGACCTTATTTCATTAGCATCATGAGAAACAACATTTTCATCATCGTATCTAACATCAACTGCAGGTTTGAAAATTTCTATTTTTTGTTTTGCAAATTGAGCCCGTTTCAACCTGCGAATTAATTCTTCTGTTTTTCCAGAAAACATAGATCCGCAAATAACTTCTATCCAACCAAATTGTTCGTTATGATTTACTGTATTTTCAAGAAACATTTTGTAATTTCACGCTTGAAAGGTTATTGTATGTTTTTAATTTGTATAAATGTAATCAAAATAGCGTTCTACTTTCTTGCAATACTCAGTAAAAATAAAAAAGATAATTCTATTTTGAATTCTTACAAATTTATTAAAAATAATACATCAAAAATCATTTAATAGCGCAACTTATGCACAAAAAATTAGAAGCTGAACTTGTAAGCTTGGCACACAGTATTTTAGAAATGAAAAATAAGGGAGATGTAAAGGTGTTACATAAAAAAGTAAGACATATTTATGAGAAACTTTCTGTATTAAAATTTGTTGAAAAAAATTTCACAGAAGACTCTGATGTAATTGATAAAAAAAATGAAATTATTACTAAAATAAAGCAGGATTCTGTTTTTGATGAGAAAAAGATTGATGAGATTAAAAAGGAAGAAATAATTTCAGAGGAACAAGTTGAAAAAATATTTAGCAATCAGAATACTTCAATAAAAGACGATGAAATTCAAATTCCTTCACCCCAAAATTTATTGGAGGAAGAGTTGAAAGATGCAATATCAGCAGATGTTGCAACAGAACTCTTCGAAAGAGTCACTAAAGAAAATCCTGTAATTGAGGAGGTTACTGAAAATAGTCAAAGAACTTTAAATGATAGTTTGTTTAAAAATAATTTACAAATAGGTTTAAATGATAGAATTGCCTTTGTAAAACATTTATTTGATGGTAATCAAGAAGATTTCAATAGAGTATTGTCTCAGTTAAATTCATTTAAAACGGAAGAAGAAGCAAAAAGGTTCATTAGTAAAATGGTAAAACTAGATTATGATTGGAGTGCAAAAGAAGAATTTGAAGAACGTTTAATTAGTTTAATTGAACGTAAGTTTTTATAATATTTTCGTCTTTGTCATTGTGAGAGCAACGAAGTAATCTGTTGCTGGAAGAGGTAGTTAGCTTTAGTTCGAACCTCTTTCGCTATGATGAGTAGCAAGTAATGCCGAGAATTATTAAATTAGCCCGATGAATTATGAATTGCTAGAAAAAGAACTTAAAAAAAGAATAGAAATCCCATATTATTGGGGAGGTAAGCAGTTCGATAAATTAGATAATCAAACTAATTTTATTTATAAAATAGACTCATTCGCTTCAATTTTATCAGAAATTGAAGTTAACTTTAAAAATAATACTCAGTATAATAATTTAAGAAATTACACCCTGAATAGATGGTATAATTTTAGGTCGGCAAAAGCTGTTGAAGCTATTTTTTGCGAACATGAAAATGTAAAACCACATATAGATTCATACAATAAATTCACCGATTTTTTTATAAATAATACTCCATTTGACCATAAAACAACAGTCTTTCCAAATGGTTTTAAAAAATCAGTGCCTTACGCCATAGAGCATAAAGGGGAATTAATAGAGTGGTTGTATAAAAACCAAAGTCAGCAACAGCGTAAACATTTTAAGAATAGACTTTTTGTGGTGTTAGTAAATTATGAAAATGACAATGAACATTGGAAATTAAAAGCTGAAATTAGCTGGTTAAGAGAAATAATTGTAGCATATTTACGTAATTTTAATAGTTCAAAATTGTACAGTTTTAAAAATGAAAATAAAGTTGTAAAAGCCGATATTATTTGGGCAATAAAATAAAATTAAGTGAATTATATAGGTTCTAAACATAAATTATCCTCTTTTTTGAAAACGTCAATAATGGACACGGTGGGCAAAGACTTGTCTGGTCTGATTTTTTGCGATTTATTTGCAGGAACAGGCGTTGTTGGTCGAAATTTTAAACCACTAGTAAAGCAAGTTGTAGCCAATGATGTTGAATATTACAGTTATATTTTAATTAGAAATTATATAGGTAATTACAAAGTATTAAATAGCGAAAAGCAACTAGAAATTTTAAATAATTTAAAAGGTGTTGAAGGTTTTATTTTTCAAAATTATTGTGAAAATGGAGAAGAAGGAAGACTCTATTTTTCTTCAGAAAACGGAAAAAAAATAGATGCAATTCGTCAACAAATTGAAACCTGGAACAGGAAAGGTGAAATAACGAAAGATGCGTATTATTTTTTAATAGCATCCTTACTAGAAAGTGCCGATAAAGTAGCAAATACAGCTTCGGTTTATGGTGCATATTTAAAAAAGTTAAAAAAAACGGCACAAAAATCACTAGTATTAAAACCCGCAGAATTTACACCTACAAAAAAATCACATCACGTTTATAATGAAGATAGTAATGTACTTATAAAAAAAATTAAAGGAGATATTTTATACTTAGACCCGCCATACAATGCTCGTCAATATGGTTCAAACTATCATTTATTAAATACAATTGCGAAGTATGATACTTTTCTTCCGAAGGGAAAAACAGGGCTAAGAAATTATTATAAATCGTCTTATTGTAAAAAAAATGAAGTAAAAAAATCTTTCGAAGAGTTAATAAAAAATGCTAACTTTAAGCACATTTTTATGAGTTATAACAACGAAGGTTTAATGTCTGAAAATGAGGTAAGAACAATAATGTCAACGTATGGAAAGTACAGCTTAAAAACCACAAATTATCAACGTTTTAAAGCAGACAAAACAGAAAATAGAAAACACAAAGCAACTTCAACAGTTGAATATTTACATATTTTAGAAAAACATGAGTGATAAAACAGAAAATAACAACTACATTTTTTGTATGAAGTGGGGAACTTTATACGGTGCAGAGTACGTAAACAGATTGTATTCAATGGTTAAAAAAAATTTAACCTACGATTTTAAAATGGTTTGTTTTACCGATGATGAAGAAGGAATTATAAAGGAGGTGCAATGTTTTCCTATTCCAGAAATTAACTTAGATTCAAACCTTCCTGAGCGTATGTGGAAGAAACTAACAACTCTAAAAGAAGATTTGTATGGTTTAAAAGGACGTGCTTTATTTTTAGATTTAGATATTGTTATTGTAGATAACATTGACTGTTTTTTTGATATAGAAGGAGTGTTTAGAATTATTAAAGATCACAGTTGGAGATCTTGGAGAATTACAGGGAACTCCTCCGTTTATAGGTTTGATATTGGCAAACACGGCTATGTTTTTGACGATTTTATAGCTAATTCGGAGAAGCATTTAAAAGAACATAGAAACGAACAAGAGTATTTAACTCATGCAATTAATGATAAAGGCAAATTACAATATTGGCCTAAAGAATGGTGTCCAAGTTATAAATATGATTGTCTTTCACGATTTCCATTAGCCTTTTGGAAAAAACCAACAATTCCTGAAGGTGCTAAAATTATTATTTTTCATGGTGAAATTAATCCACACAAAGCAATAGTTGGTGGTAGAGGTAAATGGTATCGCTATGTGAGACCTGCTCCTTGGGTTGCAGATTATTGGAAATAGAGTCTTTAAGTCTTAAAAATATCCACTCTTTTTTGGGTGTTTCCTACATACACTTCATTGTTATTAACAATAACAGGACGTTTTAAGAAAGTATATTCATCAAGTATTAATTGCCTATAATCTTTTTCAGTTAACTCCTGATTTTTCAAATCCATTTGTTTGTATTTTTTTGCTCTTCTGCTAAATAAAACTTCATAGCTATTGGTAAGCGAGTGTATTTCATCTAATTGTTTTACAGTAATTGGTTCTGTTTTTATTTCCTGTAAAATATAGTCTGTAGTGTCCATGTCTTTTAAAATTCTTCTGCAAGTATCACATGTTTTTAGATAATATATTTTTTTCATATTGAATAAATTAGTTGTTGAAGTAAATTTAAGTTGTTTTATCTTTAAATTTGAATACTTTTAATAAAAAAATAAAGACAATGCAACAACAGTTAGAAACATTGATACAAACAAGAAAATTTACATTAAAAATTATTGAACATTGTACAATTAAACAATTAAATAAGATACCCAAAGGATTCAAAAATAATATTGCCTGGAATTTGGCGCATTTGGTTGTTACGCAGCAATTACTGTGTTATAAACTATCAGGGTTAACGTGTTTAATTTCAGAAGAAATGATTGAAAATTTTCAAAAAGGAACTGCGCCAACCTATATAATTTCTGAAGCTGAATTGGAATTGATAAAAAAACAATTTATAGACCTTCCAAATCAATTAAAAGAAGATTATTCTAAAGGAATATTTAAAAATTATAACGAATATGAAACTAGTGTTAACATTACTTTAAAAAATATAGAGGATGGTATTTTTTTTAACAGCTTTCATGAAGGAATACACCTAGGAGTTATACTCCAATTATTAAAGTTTGTATAATATGGATTTATTCGCAATTACAACAATATTAATAGTGATTTCTGCACTTTTTGGCTATTTAAATGTGCGTTTTTTAAAACTACCAACTACGATTGGATTAATGGTAATTACTATTATTTTCACATTATTAGTTTTGGCAACAAGTTTAATTGATGATACCCTATTGGAGCATGAAAAATTACTAATATCACAAATAGATTTTGAAACCGTTTTATTAGATATTATGCTGAGTTTTTTGTTGTTTGCAGGTGCTTTACACACAAACTTTCAGCAATTAAAAGTACAAAGAAATCCAATTTTGGCTTTTGCTACGTTTGGTACGCTAACGTCAACTTTTTTAGTTGGTGTATTTTCCTTTTACTTGCTGAAATTTATTGGGTTAGATATTGATTTTATTTACTGCTTATTATTTGGGGCACTAATTTCCCCTACAGATCCAATTGCAGTTTTAGGAATTTTAAAACAAGTTGGCGCTCCTAAAAAATTAGAAACAAAAATTGTTGGAGAGTCTTTATTTAATGACGGAGTTGGCGTAGTTGTTTTTTTAACTATTTATAAAATAGCAGAAGGAGGAGCAAATATTACATTTGGTTATGTTATGGAAATGTTTTTAATTGAAGTGGTTGGAGGTATTGCGTTTGGGTTGCTATTAGGTTGGATAACCTATAGATTGTTGAAATCTATTGATGATTATGACGTAGAGGTTATAATTACCATTGCAGCTGTAATGGGAGGAACTGTACTAGCACAAAAATTTCATTTATCGGCTCCGTTAGCAATGGTTACTGCTGGATTATTTGTAGGGAATGATACGGTTAGAGAAACGTCTATGAGTAAAATTACAGAACAATACGTAGATAAATTTTGGGAATTGACAGATGTTCTTTTGAATACCATTTTATTTGTAATGATAGGAATGGAAATTTTAGTACTTACATTTAATAATCATTATATATTAGCTGGGGTTTTAACTATTCCAATACTATTACTAGCGAGATATTTATCACTAATGTTTCCCATTAAATTATTTGCAAAAAAATTAGAATTTGTTCCAAATACAAATTTAATTATGACTTGGGGTGTTTTGACCCCTATAAAACAAGAGTAATCTTTTAAATTTCGATTATTAATTATGCTGCTATATTTTTCATTAAAATTAAGTGTTTATCTTCCATCCATTTTTCCATAGGAGTAATTCTCCCTAATA
>JAKIVA010000048.1 GCA_021647265.1 Lutibacter sp. | reverse complement strand
TTGGAGGTAGTAAACTTAATTGATCTTGATTATAAGTCTTGAATACTGCTTTTGATTTCATTCCATGAAAATAATCAATCTCTTGCTTTTTTCCAAAAAAAAAGACTGCCTTTTCAGACAGCCTCTTATTTTTATTAGTCTTCTAATATTAGTTTTAGTACTTTTGATGATGCATTTTTGGTATAACTATTGTTAATTCAACTAATAAATAAACCTTTTGAAAAAATATTTTTCTCTTTTTTTTATGATGCTGTTCTTTATCTCATTGAGTTATGCTCAATCTGATTTTATTGAACCCAGTTATATTAAAACTATTATTTTTAAACCAACAGCCACAAATAATTATGCACCTATAATTAGACTAGGAGAAAAATTAATACTCTCTTTTGACGACTTAAATGCCGATGAACACAACTACAGCTATAAAATTGAGCACTGCACATTAGATTGGGAAGTCTCTAATTTATCTGAATTTGAATTTATAAACGGCTTTGCCGAGGATAGAATTAGAGATTTTGAAAACTCATTTAACACACTACAACCTTACACAAATTACACCCTGACAATTCCTAATGAAGCCTCTAAAATTAAAATCTCAGGAAATTATATACTATCTGTAATAAATGAAGATTTAGAGGTTGTTTTTAAAAGAAAATTTGTTGTTTACGAACCCAAAGTTACTGTTGGAGTTGCTATTTATAAAAGTAGAGATATTGCAACCATTAACACTAAACAGTCGGTTGAGTTTATTATTAATCACCCAAATTACAACATCAATAACCCAAGTTTAGAAATTATACCTGTTATTCTTCAAAATAACAATTGGCAAACGGCAATTATTGGTTTAAAACCTCAATTTTATAGAGGAACACAGCTACTGTATAAGTACAACAAAGAAACTAGTTTTTGGGGAGGTAATGAGTTTTTATTCTTCGATTCGAAATCAATACGAAATTCAACCTTAAATATTGCCAAAGTTGAACTAGGTAAAGAATTATACCATACTTATTTGTATACAAATGAAGGGAGAATTGGCAAACCATACACGTTATTTCCTGATATAAATGGGAACTTTATTATTAGAACACTTGATGGGAATAACAGTAATTTAGATGCAGATTATAGTTGGGTTCATTTCTCATTAGAAAGTTTTGAAAATATAGAAGGGAAAGATATTTATGTTAGTGGAGATTATAATAATTGGCAATTAAACAACACTAATAAACTTTATTACAATACAGAAACTGGTTTGTATGAAGCAACAATATTACTCAAACAAGGTTTTTACAACTATCAATACGTTACCAAAACTAAAAATGGCATTATTAGCAACCATGATATTGATGGGTCATACTTCCAAACAGAAAACGATTATACTGTTTTAGTTTATTATAAAAAGTTTGGAGATAGATATACAAAAGTAATTGGTATTGGTTATGGTAATTCTGAAAAAATAAATAATTAATTTTTGATTTCATAATTTTAGTATCTTTGACCTTTAAAAAGCAGTAAGTTACTATGGTACAACAGGTAACAAATGGTATTAAAATCTCCGTAATTTCTAATTTCGAAGGCACAAGTTATCGAAATTACAGGATGTACTATGCTTTTAGTTATCAAATTACAATTGAAAACCAAAGTAATGAAACTGTTCAGCTTTTAGGTCGTCACTGGAAAATTTTTGATTCTTTAAATAATACTGAAATTATTGAAGGGTCTGGTGTTATTGGTGAAAAACCCATTTTAAAACCTGCTGAAAAACACACCTATAAATCTAATTGTTTTTTAACATCTCCTATTGGTGCTATGAAAGGGTTTTACAATATGATAAATTTTAAAACCTCTAAAACCTTTAAAGTTTATATTCCTACATTTCAATTAATGGTTTCTAACATATATAACTAAACTTCTAACAATAAGATATTTACGTGTAGTTGTATTTTGATTTTTGATTGTGTACAACATCTGCATACTGCATTTCAATTAAATCCCTTTCTTTTTTTACTGAGGTAATACTAACTGTTTCAACATAAGAACGCTTCATTAAAACCGACTGTTCTTTGTCTCCATTTTCGGAATGATGAAAGTTTAAAATGGCTTCTGAAGTAAATTCATTTTCACTAACCCATTTATGAAACCATTGCTTCCGTTTTTCTTTTATAGTATTTGAATACAAGGTTGAAGATGACCAAATTTTTGCTTCATTCTTTAATTTGTTAAAATATTTTTTAGTTTCGTCCCAAATTAATTCATACAAATTTAATTGCCCCTTATTCCAATCAATAATAATCATTGTAAAAGGTTCAATACCTTTTAAATCTAAACGTTCAACATATTGAAGGAAATCATCTTCTTTTAATATTTCTTTAGCAATAACACCTCTGCTTTTCTTATATTTTTTTTTCTTCACATGCTTTTTAAAAGCTCCGTTTAGTACACAAATCAACCTATTTTTAGAGCTAGTACCAATCCAAGTTCCTCCTGCTGTTTTATCTTTAGGGAATACCATTTCAACACCATTTTCAACGTATTTTTTTGGAGGTAATGTTTCTCTTAGTCGTTGCTCATCTCTATTTGATGTTAAAATAAAATTATTGTTCTTTAAAGGAAGAAAAGTAACGGTACACATACTATTAAAATTTGAATATTGAGTATTAGTCTTTTAAACAAAAAGTGAATCCTATTTTGTAACTTTGTCGAGCAAATTTAAGTAGAAAAATTTTTAAAAAATAATATAATGGCAACAGGATTTTATAAAGTACCAAAAGCAGTTAACGAGGCTGTAAAGTCGTACGCCTCTGGAACTCAAGAACGTAAAAATTTGTTAGATACATACAAAAAAATGTATAACGAACAAGTTGATATTCCTTTTTATATTGGAGGAAAAGAATACCGAACAGGAAAAACAGTAGCTATTCATCCACCTCATAACCATAAGCATACTGTTGGGAAATATCATACCGCTGAAAAAGAACATCTTGAATTAGCAATAACAGAAGCTTTAAAAGCTCGTAAAAAATGGGCGGCAACAAGTTGGGAACACAGAGCTGCTATTTTCTTAAAAGCTGCAGAATTATTAGCAGGTCCGTTTAGAGATAAGTTAAATGCTGCAACTATGATTGCCCAATCTAAAAATGTGATGCAAGCTGAAATTGATTCAGCCTGTGAATTGATTGATTTTTTCCGGTTTAACGTAGAGTTTATGACAGAAATATACAATAATCAACCACAATCATCCCCTGGAATATGGAATCGTATGGAATACCGCCCACTCGAAGGTTTTGTATATGCAATTACTCCTTTTAATTTTACATCAATTGCTGGAAATTTACCTGCTGCTCCCGCACTAATGGGAAATGTTGTTATTTGGAAACCTGCACGGTCACAAGTGTATTCAGCAAATGTGATTATGGAAATATTTAAAGCAGCTGGTTTACCTGATGGTGTAATTAATATGGTCACTGGTAATTCAAGTATGATTACTGATGTTCTTTTAAATAATTCAAACTTTTCTGGAGTTCACTTTACTGGCTCAACACCAGTATTCAACAGTTTTTGGGAAACCATTGGGAAAAATATGAATAACTATAAATCGTACCCAAGAATTGTAGGAGAAACTGGGGGAAAAGATTTTATTTGGGCACATCCATCAGCAAATGCTCAAGAAGTTGCTACGGCTATTTCTAGAGGAGCTTTTGAATATCAAGGGCAAAAATGCTCTGCAGCATCACGTGCGTATCTACCAAAAAGTTTATGGAGTACTATTAAAAAAGCAATTATAAAAGATGTTAACTCCTTTAAAATGGGAGCTCCTGATGATACTTCAAACTTTATAAACGCCGTTATTGATGACAGAGCTTTTACTAAGTTATCTGGCTATATTGACCAAGCAAAAAAAGATGATGATGCTGAAATTATTGTAGGTGGTGGTTATGATGATACTGTTGGGTATTTTATTGAACCAACTATTATTGTAACAACAAACCCTCAATACAAAACAATGTGTACTGAATTATTTGGCCCAATTATTACTATATATGTTTACGAGGATGAACAATGGGAAGAAATTTTAGACGTTTTAGATAACACAAGTGAATATGCTTTAACAGGAGCAATTTTTAGTGGAGATCGTTACGTTATTGATATTGCTACCGACAAACTTGAGAATGCCGCTGGTAATTTTTATATAAATGACAAACCTACAGGTGCTGTTGTTGGTCAACAACCATTTGGTGGGGCGAGAGGCTCTGGAACAAATGACAAGGCAGGATCTGTATGGAATTTATTACGTTGGGTGAGTAACCGTACAATAAAAGAAACTTTTGTACCTCCAACAGATTATAGATATCCTTTTTTAGAGAAATAACAACAGGTAACTTTTAAATCAAAAAACTCGCCTTTCGGCGAGTTTTTCTTTACTAATGTTTAAATATTCTATTATCCTTTATGTAGTTTATCTGCGTTTGGCAACAACCCTACTAATTCTTGAGGGTTATGAATTAGAATAGGTATATGTTGCGGACAAATATAAAATTCACTTGTTTGATAATAAAATTTCGTTACAGGTATTTCAGCTGATGATTTTTTACAAACTAAACATGCTTTTTCTTTTTCCATAATTTTATTATAATTAAAGGACAAAATTACCTTTAATTATGTAATTTACAAGTGACATTTGTCATATTATCTTTTTTTTAAAGGAATATGTACTACTTTTTTTGTTTCAAAAAAATCTTCTTCAAAAAAATTAGTCAAATCATATTGAGTAGCTTTCACAAAATTTGCTAACTCATCTGTTAAATCACCGCCTTTTAAGTATAATATTCCGTTTTTTAACTCATGCCTATTCTTTTTAGCAATTTTATTGCGAGTCCACTTTACAAAATCATCCATATTGGTTACGGCTCTACTCACAATAAAATCAAACTCCTCTTTTACATTCTCAGCCCTAATATGTGCTGCTTTAACATTTTTTAAATTAAGAGACTTTGAAACTTCATTTACTACTTTTATTTTTTTCCCTATTGAATCTACTAAGTAAAAATCAGTTTCAGGAAACAATATAGCTAATGGAATACCCGGGAAACCACCTCCAGTACCAACATCTAATACAGCTGCATTTGGTTTAAATAATTGAACTTTTGCTATTCCTAATGAATGTAGCACGTGGCGGAGATACAATTCGTCAATATCTTTTCTTGATATTACATTAATTTGTGCATTCCATTCTTTATACAATTCACTCAATTTAGAAAATTGTTGAACCTGAGTTTCAGATAAATTTGGAAAATATTTTGAAATTATTTTCATATTTTTAATTTTAACGTTGCAAAATTAATCTTTCTGAATTTAAATTAACATCTTATAAAAAAATGTTATATTTTTCCCAAAATTTCTTTTTGGAAGTTTAATTGGCGTAATTTTGGCATATAATATGCTGTATTATAAAATAAAATCATGAGTAACAATACAATACATTTTTCTAGAGTTGACAAAGTAAAATTCTTTAGAACATTAAACAAAAGAGTAAATTCCTATTTTAAAGAAAATGGAATTAAACGCACAGGGAACTGGAAATTATATACAAAAGCAATTATAATGTTTGCCATTTTTTTAGTTCCATTAATTTTAATATTAACTGTTTCATTACCTCAATGGGCACTGCTCTTATTAACGGTTATTATTGGAATTGGGATGGCTGGAGTTGGTATGAATGTGATGCACGATAGCAATCATGAATCTTTTTCCAGCAAAAAGTGGGTAAATAAATTAATGGGAAGCAGTATTTACATTTTGGCTGGAAATGTTTATAATTGGAAAGTTCAACACAATGTTTTACACCACACGTTTACCAATATTCAAGGTTATGATGAAGATATTGATGCTGGTAGAATAATTCGCTTTTCAAAACATTCAAAATGGTTTAAAATTCACAAGTTTCAAAAGTATTATTCTTTTTTATTATACGGTTTGTTAACCATAAATTGGGCTATAACAACCGATTTTAAACAAATGCACAGTTACCTTAAACGCAAACTTTCCTATGGTAAATTTCCAAACCCAACAAAAGAATGGACTATTTTAATAATTACTAAAATAGTATATTATTTACTTTGGATTGTGTTACCATTAATTGTTTTAGATATTGCTTGGTGGAAAGTATTAATAGGCTTTTTTGTGATGCATTATACTGCTGGAATGATTTTAAGCGTTATTTTTCAATTGGCTCATGTAGTTCCAAAAACGGATATGCCTATACCAGACAAAGAAGGTAATTTAGAACATACCTGGGCAATTCATCAACTATTTACTACTTCAAATTTTGCTCCAAAAAATAAATTTATATCGTGGTATACAGGTGGTTTAAATCACCAAGTTGAACATCATATTTTCCCTCATATTTCACATGTTCATTATGGAAAAATAGCACAAATAGTAAAAGAAACTGCTCAAGAATTTAATTTACCATACAACGAGTATAAAACTTTTAGAAAAGCAATTATTGAACATTTTAATCAACTAAAAATGTTAGGTGCAAAACCTACTTACGCATAACTTCATTTATTATGAGCAATCAACTCTCAAACAGAATTAACAGCTTACCTATTTCAGAAACTTTAGCAATGGCTGCTAAAGCAAGGGAATTAAAAGCTGAAGGCAAAGATATTATAAGTTTAAGCTTAGGAGAACCTGATTTTAATACCCCTGATTTTATTAAAGAAGCTGCTGTACAAGCTATTCATGAAAATTACAGTTCTTATAGCCCTGTAGATGGTTATTTGGATTTAAAAAAAGCAATTTGTAAAAAGTTTAAACGCGATAATAATTTAGAGTACAATTTAAACCAAATTGTGGTTTCAACAGGGGCAAAACAATCTCTTGCAAACGTAGCAATGGTTTTACTAAATCCGGGAGATGAAGTATTACTACCCGCTCCTTATTGGGTAAGTTATTCTGCAATCTCTATTTTAGCTGAAGCTACCTATAAAGAAATCCCTTCAACTATTGAAACTAATTTTAAAATTACTCCGCAACAATTAGAAGATGCAATTACTCCTAAAACTAAATTAATTTTCTTTAATTCACCTAATAACCCAAGTGGTTCAATTTATAGTGAAAATGAATATAGAGCTTTAGCTAAAGTTTTAGAAAAATATCCTAACATCTATATTATTTCTGATGAAATTTATGAACATATAAATTATGGTGAATCTAGTTTTAGCTTTGCAGCTATTGAAAGCATGTATAACAGAACTATAACTGTTAATGGTGTTGCAAAAGCTTTTGCTATGACCGGTTGGAGAATAGGTTATATTGGTGCGCCAGAATGGATTGCCAAAGCTTGTACTAAAATGCAAGGGCAAATTACTTCAGGAGCAAACAGTATTGCTCAAAGAGCAACTATAACAGCTTTAGAAGCACCCGTTTCTAAAATTCAGTACATGGTTGATGAATTTCAAAACCGTAGAGATATGGTTTTAAATTTACTGGGTAAAATTGAAGGTTTCAAATTAAATGTCCCTAGTGGTGCTTTTTATGTTTTCCCAAATATTTCCGCTTTTTTAGGGAAAGAAATTCAAGGTTATAAAATTAATACTGCCGCAGATTTTTCTATGTTTTTATTAGAAAAAGCAAATGTTGCGACAGTAACAGGTGATGCCTTTGGAGCACCTAACTGTATTAGAATATCATATGCCGCATCAGAAAGTCAATTACGAGAAGCTGTAAAAAGAATTGAAGAAGCTTTGAGTTAAAATAAATTTGTTCTTTCATTTTGTTTTTTATTAGTACTTGAAATTTTGTACATTAGTAATTATTAATTAATATAAATCATTTATTATGTCGGTAATGAAAGTAATAGAAGTAATGGCAAGTTCTGACAAAAGTTGGGAAGATGCTACTAGAAAAGCAGTATCACATGCTGGTAAGAGTATCAATCATATTAAATCAGCATTTGTACAATCACAAAGTGTTGTTGTTAACGGCAGCAATATTGAAGAATTTAGAGTAAATGTTAAAATTACTTTTGAAGTAAAATAAATTTATTTGAATCTATATAAAAGCGCTTTTAAAAGCGCTTTTATATTTTATACTAATGTTTTTTCTCTGTATATCCACCTATCTAAAAAACATAAATGCATCGTATATTATTTATTTTAATATTAGTTTCTTTTGCAAGTTGCAAAAGTAAAATCGAAAAAAAAATGCCTGAACAACACAAGTATACCAACAATTTAATTAAAGAAACAAGTCCCTACTTACTTCAACATGCTCACAATCCTGTGAATTGGTATGCCTGGAATAAAGAAACGCTTGAACTTGCTAAAAAAGAAAATAAACTTATTATTATTTCAATAGGATATTCTTCATGTCACTGGTGTCATGTTATGGAACATGAAAGTTTTGAAGATGAAGAAGTTGCTAAAGTTATGAATGAAAATTTTATAAGTATTAAAGTAGACCGGGAAGAGCGACCAGATATAGACCAAGTTTATATGAATGCCGTACAATTAATGACAGGAAGAGGTGGTTGGCCTCTAAATTGCATAGCCTTACCTGATGGAAGACCTATTTGGGGAGGAACTTACTTCCCAAAAGAAAACTGGATAAATGCTTTAAACCAATTAGCTGACTTGTATAAAAATACACCCGAAAAAACCATAGAATATGCTGAGAAATTAACAGAGGGAGTTAAAAATTCAGAGTTAGTTCACTTCAAAAAAAAGCATACAGAAAATACCTTCTCAAATTTAAATTTGGCAGTACAAAAATGGGAAACAACTATGGATGTTGATTTAGGAGGAAGAAAAGGAGCTATTAAATTTCCAATGCCAAATAATTATGAATTTTTACTGCGTTATGCAGTTCAGGCAAAGGATGCCAAAATCTTAGATTATGTAAACACAACCCTTACCAACATGGCTTATGGAGGTATTTATGACCAAGTTGGAGGTGGGTTTGCCAGGTATTCAACAGATAAAAAATGGCATATACCCCACTTTGAAAAAATGTTATATGACAATGGTCAGCTAGTTAGCTTATATTCTAAAGCTTTTCAGGCAACAAAAAACGAATTGTACAAAAATACTGTTTATCATACGCTTAATTTTATTGAAAGAGAACTTACCAGTGATGAAGGTGCTTTTTATTCTTCTTTAGATGCAGATAGTAATAATGAAAAAAATGAACTAGAAGAAGGCGCTTATTACGTTTGGAAAAAAGAAAATTTAAAAACGCTGTTAGGCTCCGATTTTAAGCTATTTTCAGATTATTACAATATAAATACCTACGGGATTTGGGAAAACAATAATTATGTACTTATTAGAAAGAATAGTGATGCTGAGATTACAAAAAAACACTCAATTTCAATTTCTAAGTTACAAAACAAGGTAACAATCTGGCAAAAATTGCTACTAAAAGAAAGAGCCAAAAGAGAAAAACCAAGACTCGATGATAAAACATTAACTTCATGGAACGCTCTTATGTTAAGAGGTTATATTGATGCTTATGCTGCTTTTAATGAAAAACACTTTTTAGATATAGCTATTAAAAATGCTACGTTTATTTACACCAAGCAAATACAAGAAAAAGGAAGTTTAAATCACAATTATAAAAATGGCAGAAGTACTATAAATGGTTATTTAGAAGATTATGCTACAGTAATTGATGCTTATATTGCTTTGTATGAAATTACATTTAATGAAATATGGTTAAATACAGCCAAACAATTAACAGACTATACATTTGATCATTTCTATGATACGGAAAAAGCTATGTTTTATTTTACTTCAGATGAAGATGCTAATTTAATTACACGTAAAATGGAAATTGAGGACAATGTAATTCCTGCTTCTAACTCTATTATGGCAAAAAATCTTTTTAAGTTAAGTCATTATTATTCCAATAATTACTATTTAAAAGTAAGTAAACAAATGCTTGAAAACGTTAAGGAAAATGCTCAACAATACGGGTCTGGGTATTCAAATTGGTTACAATTAATGGCCAATTATGTTGGGAATTATTATGAAATTGCCATCTCTGGTGAAAATGCACTTGAAAAAACAATTGAATTAAACCAAATGTATATTCCTAATAAATTGATTGCTGGTAGCACAAAACAAAGCAGTCTTCCGTTAATGGAAGGTAGATATAACAAAAATGAAACACTTATCTATATTTGCGTTGATGGTGCTTGTCAGCTACCAGTTGACAACACTGAAGAAGCATTGAATCAATTAAAAATTACATTTTAAATTTATGAAGTTTTTACAAATATTCTTTGTTGCTTTAGTTGCTTTTGAGCACATCTATTTTATGATACTTGAAATGTTTTTTTGGGATAAGCCTAAAGGGTTAAAAACTTTTGGGCACAAGTTAGAGGATGCAAAAAAATCTAAAATACTCGCTAAAAATCAAGGACTATACAATGGTTTTTTAGCTGCCGGACTTATTTGGGCTATTATAAGTGAACATAATTTTAAAGAGATTGCGCTATTCTTTTTAATTTGTGTAACCATAGCTGGTATCTATGGTGCATATACTACGCGAAAAAGAAAGTTATTTTTTGTGCAATCTATCCCTGCTCTAATTGGAATAATGTTAATTTTACTAAACATTTAAAAGCTATGAATATATGAATATTAAAAAACCTTATCCCAAATTACATCCGTTATTCCTTTATTTATTAAATTCAAATAAATGAGAACAACATATGGAAATTATTTTATTATAGGGCTTTTATTTGTGTGTTTTACCAGTTTTAAACAGGTTAGTGACATTAAACAATTGGCACTTAACTCTAATAATACTCTAATTAAAACTACTTATTTACTATCAAAGGATTCAACAGGGTATATAAACGATATTTTTCTTCCTGCTAGAATAAATAATTCTAAAAAAACATTCAACATACGGTACAATACCTATAAAGATGAAATGGAAATTGAAGAGAATGATGCTATTTATTTTTTACCAAAAAATGTTGGTTTTACAATTAATTTTCAGAATATCAATAAAGTGTATCAAGTATTTAGAGACTCTCTTAAAAATAAAAAAAGTTATTTTGTCTTATTATTTAAGGGAAATAAGCTTTCATTATTATTAAAGGAAAAAATTGATGTTCAAACTAGGTTTATTGCTCGCAAAGGATATGTTGGCTACCTACCACCTACTTTTAAACACCTTAAAGGTAAATTGTATGTTGGTTATAAAAATAATACTTCGCAGAGATTACCTAGAAAGAAAAAGGATATCTTAAAGTTATTTTCTTACAAGTCAAAAGAAGTTGAATTATTTGCGAAAAAAAATAATTACAGATTTAAAAAACAAAAAGATTTGATTGAACTTTTTAAGTTTTATAACTCTTTAAAATAAACTTTTCTTAGATTTTATAGCAACAAAATCTTTTAAGTAAAAAGGTTCAAAATAAGCGACATTCTCAATGTCGTTTTTTATAAACTTCTCATACGATAACATCGCCATTTCATTTGCTGAAGGCAATTTATCATCAACAAAAAATGCATTTTTACTTGTAATAATACCTTTACATTTTTCAACACCATCACCAACGAAATACACTTTGTGTTTTATCAAAAAGTCATTAAATGAATCTTCAGTAATTACCTCTGCCTTAACTTCTCTTATTTTTTTATTTTTGGAATCAAAAACACTACTGTAAACTTCCATTCTTCTTGCATCTAATAATGGAATAACACATCCCTCTGCAATTGAAACCGACAATGCTAATGTTTTTAAAGTATCAACCGATATTAACGGAATATCTAGCGCAAAACACAAGCCTTTAGCTGCTGAAACTCCAATTCTTAAACCTGTGTATGATCCTGGCCCTTTACTGACTGCTACAGCTTTTAAATTAGACAATTCTATTTCACTTTTACGAATTACATCTTCAATAAATTCATGTAATTTTTCAGCATGTGAATATTCCCCACTATTTAATTCTTTTAAAGCAATGGTTTTTCCATTGTTTGCAACACTTACCGAACAATTTTTAGTTGCTGTTTCTATATTTAATATATATGCCAATGTTTTTTCTTTTTAATTGACAAATATACTTAAATCAACAGGTATAAAACAAAGAGGTTGTCTGAAAAGTAATTATTATTAAGTTTGTCAAACTGAGCTTGTCGAAGTTTATTCTAATTATCCATATATTGAGATATTTCGACAGGCTCAATATGATAGTCTTTATTTTTTAGATAATCTCTTTGTTATTTCTTATAAAGTTTTAATTAATCTATTAGAGATTTACCTACGTAAAAATCTAAAACTTTTGTTCTAAACACAAAATCATATTTAGCATTAATTAATGACGATTGAGCATTTAAAAATCTATTTTTAACTTGCTCAAAATCAAAAGAAGTCATAACTCCTAAATTGTAACTCTCTTGTGAGTTTTTAAATGATAGTTCCTGAGATGTTACATTTTTTTCTGCTGCAACGTATGTTTTTAAAGCCGCTTTCGCATCCATAAACGCTCTTTCAATAATTTTTCTCAGTTGAATTTTTGTGTCTTCTAAATTAAATTGACTTATTTCATAATTTATCTTAGCCGAATTTACATTTGATCTCGTCCTAAATCCTGAAAAAATAGGAATATTTAAGGAAAGTGAAAAACTATTATTTTTATTGTTATCTAATTGATAGAAAAATGCTTTGTTTGAAATTGATGCCAAATCTAAAAATGATGCAGCTGATCCAAAATTATAATTAAAAGACAAGGTTGGTAAAAATGCCGATTTTGCAATATCAATCCCTTTAGAAGCACCTAAAACATTTAATTTAGCACTTTTAATTTCACTCCTGTTTTCTACGGCTATTTTGTAAATTGGTAATGCTTCATCATACATTAATAATTCAGAGGGTGTATTAACAGCAATATTTTCTACATCAAACCCTACATAATCAAGTTGTAGTGTTTGTGCTAAATCTAGCAAAGCCAATTCTAACGAATTTTGAGCTGTAACAACTTTTTGCTCATCATTTGCTAAGTTTGCTTCTACTTCTAACAAATTTGATTTAGGTTGAACACCAGCATCAACAAGACGTGAAATTTGACTAACTTGTTTTTGACTAACTTCTATTTGAGACTTCGCAATTTTAAGATTTTCTTTATTAAACAACACATTTAAGTACGAATTAACAACAGTTAAGGAAATATCATCTTTTAATTTTTCTAAATCATATTTGCTAGCTTCTAACCCAATTCTTGATTGTTCAACCTGATTTATAATTCTAAAACCATTAAAAATTGTTATTCCTGCATTAATACCAATACTTGTTGAATGACTTGTAGCATTAACCCTTCTAAAAGTTACTCTGTCTTGTGCGGAACCAAAAGTTAATCTTTGGGAGGTAGATGCAGAAACTGTAGGGTAAAGACCCGATTTTCTATTTATAATTTCTTCATTTTTTAATTCAATATTCAATTCACTTCTCTTAATTGAAATATTGTTTTCTAAAGCATAATTAACACATTCTTGGAGCGTCCATTTTTTTTCTTGTGCATTTATAGTTATAAAAAATACAAATGCCAAGGCAGTAACAATTTTTGTTCTCATTTTATAAAGTGAGTTTTATTGATTATGTTGATTTTGTTATAAGACGACTAAATTTATTATTTGTTACATTCTTAGTCTCTTATAGAAATGTTAAATTTTATTCTTTCTTCTATTTTTAATTATAAAATAAAATAGAGCCCCAACTAAAAGGTATGGGAAAATCATTAAATATAGTATGCCTGTATTTAGCCCTTCTGCTTCAGAAGCATTGCCACTTTCTACAACTGCCCTACACATAGCACATTGTGCATCAACAGAACTAGTGAAAATTACGAATATGATAATCAGCAACTTTTTCATCTTAATAATATGGTGCAATCATTAAATAAACTATTACTCCACTAATTGTAACATACAACCATAAAGGAAATGTAATTTTAGCTATTTTTTTATGAAGCTCAATGTTATTTGTGATGGCTCTAACATAGGTAATTAACACAAATGGAATAACAATTATTGACAAAATAATGTGTGAAATTAACACCAAAAAATAAATTGTTTTTAAATTTCCTTCTCCTCCAAATTTTGTTGAATTTGAAGTCATATGGTAAGCAACATAAAGTATTAAAAATAATATTGAAAATACAATAGCACTCTTCATTAATTTTTTGTGTAATTCAACTTTTTTATTTTTAACAGCCCAAAATGCCACAATTAATAGCACTGCTGTTAACGCATTAATACTCGCATAAATAGGAGGTAGAAAAACAGGTAAAGAAACATTAATTTTAACACTAAATAAAATAGCAACTACCAATGGGATTAGTATTGATAAAAGAACAATTCGCTTGTTATATTTTTTGATATTTGTTCCCATTATTCTTTTAAAAGTATTGAAATATCTTCTTTAATCATTTGAATTCCTTTAGGGTCTAAACCATCATAAAAAGCTATTGGATTTCCAAATTTATCTAATCTCGAACGAATGTTACCTTGTTTATCAACTAAAGCGAACATTCCAGAATGTTCAAAACCTCCTTCAGCATCACTATTTTCTCCTGCGAAAAGTGTAAACCCAGTATTAGCCAATTCATAAATTTTATCTTGATTTCCTGTCAAAAAATTCCAGTTTTTTAATGTTGCTCCATGCGATTCAGCATATTCTTTTAAAATTTCAGGAGTATCATGCGTTGGATTAATACTGAAAGATGCTATTCCAAATTCATTATTCCCATAGAATTTATTTTGAATTTTCACCATATTTTCATTCATTTTAGGACAAATTGTAGGGCATGTTGTAAAGAAAAACTCAACAACATATACTTTGTTTTTATAAAATGAATTTGAAATTAATTTACCATCTTGGTTTGTAAATTCAAATGGTGGTACTTTCACAATTGTAATTAATTGAGGTGTTTTAAATTTAGCCACAATTTTAGGAATGGCATAAATTCCAAAAATTAAAATTATAAAAGCAATACCTATGTATGAATATTTTTTCATTGTTTATTGTGAATTTTCTCTTTTTCTTCGTTGTTGCTTTTCAGCAGATTTTTTTAATTGATAATAAATAATATCAATATCGTCTTTTAGTTTATTTTTTAATATAGAAACAGATCTCATATTATAGCCAAATAGTTCTCCTCCTACCGTATCCTCGTCATCTTTTCTTCCACGCAAACGCAGTTCCTTATCTATAATATACACATATTCTGAATACCCGTTTTTATTTAATTTATAAGGAGTTTTAAAACTATTAAAAAGCAATTGCATATTTGTTGTATCAGCATATATAAAATGCCATTTACTCAAATCTGTAAATACTGATAATTCATTAATTACGTTTATATACTCATTTTCTGTTCCTTCAGGTAGAATAGCCACTGCTTGAAAAAAAGGTTTTGGGTAATATCTTTTGTAAACAATTTGGTTCAAATTAAACAAGCTTGCTTTTGCTGTTTTAATATCGCTTCCTAAAAAGCAGACTACAGAAATTTTATTAGAAAACGAAACATTTTTTATTGTAGATATTTCTTTAATATCCAAAACATTTTCAGTTAATATTGGTAAGTTTGAGTATTTATAAATTCCTTTTGATAAGAAAATATAAAAAACTAACGGCAATAAAAACAGACTAAAAAGGACTAAAAATTTCTTCATTTTATTTACAAAAAAGCAAAAAGGTGGTTTTATGAACCACCTTCCTCCTCATATTTTTTAATTTTTTAGTAATTCCATTTTGTCAATGGTCCCAAAACATCATTAATATAACTACCTTCTATCAATATTAATGTCGCTAAGTATGCTATCAAAAATAATGCAGTCCATACTACTGCTCTTCTTAAACTCTTTTTTTCATCAGCCATATGCATAAAAAACCATGTGATATAATATGCTTTTACCAATGTTAAAATTAAGAATATAATATTTAATATACTTGTCCCTAAAAAATGGGTTAAGTGAAGTGATGCAGGTTTTATTATACCTAAAACAACTTCAACCATTGTTATTACAGAAAGTATTGCAAATACTTTCCAAATTAATTTTGTATGCGATGTATGTTCTTGTGTGTGTGTCATTTTAATATTTTTTTGAATTAAACTAAGTAGAAGAATGTGAATACAAATACCCAAACTAAATCTACAAAGTGCCAATATAACCCTACTTTTTCAACCATTTCATAACTTCCCCTACGTTCATAAGTGCCAATAATTACGTTGAAAAATATAATTATATTAATTAGAATTCCTGAAAATACGTGAAACCCATGAAATCCTGTAATAAAGAAAAAGAAGTCAGCAAACAATGTGTTTCCATATTCATTAACCGCTAGGTTTGCACCTTTAACTATGGCTTTCCCTTCAGCTAAATAAGCCATTGCATCTTTACGTGGAATTATTATTTTTTCTTTTGTTTCTGGGTTTATCTGTTCAGTTCTAATTGTTAATTCTGGATGTGCTTTAAACCCCTCTATAACTTCATTTACAGTGAAAGGAGGTAAAGAAGCTTCCTTTACATACCATATTCCATTACTTTTAGTATGCTGTACTCTTTCTGAATTTAATGGTTTAGAAAAACTCTCTAAAGTAACCTGATGTCCCGAAGCATTAACAAACTGAATAATTTTCCCGTCTTTTAATTGCATTGCCCCATAAGAACCTTGAATAAATTGTTTCCATTCCCAGGCTTGTGAACCTAAAAATATGATACCCCCTATAATGGTTAGTAACATATAAAATGTGACTTTACTTTTTTTCATTTGATGGCCTGCATCAACGGCCAACACCATAGTTACAGATGAAAAAATTAGAACAAAAGTCATTAACGCTACGTAAAACATTGGAGCATCAACACCATGTAAAAAAGGAAAGTGTGTAAAAACATCATCGGCAATTGGCCAAGAGTCAATAAATTTAAAACGCATTAAGCCATAAGCTGCCAAAAAGCCTGAAAATGTAAGTGCATCAGATAAAATGAAAAACCACATCATCAATTTGCCGTAGCTTGCATCTAATGGTTTTTTATTTCCTCCACTCCAATTATTTCCATTAGAATCACTAGCAATAGTTGCTTCCATAAAAGTTTTGTTTTGATTTTTAGTTATAGTTTTGCCAAAAATACATATTTTTTATTATCTAATAAAATAGAAAAAGAAAAATAGGTAAATCCATAGTATATCCACAAAATGCCAGAAAATAGCACCTAACTCTAAACCTAAGAAGTTTTTTGATGAATATTTTTTTGTTAAATGATTATAAATTACAATTAGTAGTACAATAATTCCGGCAAGTATATGCACTAAATGTGCAAGCGTAATACCATAAATAAATGATGATTTTACGGTACTGTATTCCCCTGCAAAAAACAATCCAGAATCAAATAATTCTTTAAATCCTTCAAGCTGAAAAAATACAAATCCAACTCCTAAAATTAATGTCAATACTAAAAAAAGTGTTGTTAATTGTCGATTATCTTTCTTAATAAAATTTTTCGATAATAAAAAAGTGATACTGCTTACTATAATTATAATGGTACTTATATAAAAAGCATTAGGCAAATCAAATGATACCCAATCACTTCTTTTACGACTAACCACATATGCGCTTGTTAAGCCGGCAAACATCATGGTCATACTAATCATTGAAATCCAAAGCATTGGTTTGGCTGATTTTCTTCTGGCTTGTTTTAATTCTTGATCTAAAGTTTCTTTCATTTTAATGTAAAAATTTATCTACAACATATATTATTTGTATCAATGTAATGTATAAAACACTTGATAACATTAATTGCCTTGCTACTTTACTTGTTAATTTTTTATATAATTTTATAGCATAAAATAGCATTGTACTCCCTAAAAGTAATAAAATTACAGCTGTAATTGGGTAAATATAAAAACTTCCTGTTAATTTCAAAACTGGAATTACAGAAACAATTATTAAACAAAATGTGTAAATAATGATTTGAATTACTGCTTTCTTATTTTTTTGCCCCATTGGCATTAGGTTAAACCCAGCTTTTTTATATTCATCATATTGTAACCAAGCTATTGCCCAAAAATGTGGAAATTGCCAAAAAAACTGAATTAAAAATAACATTCCTGGTTCTATAGAAAAATCATTTGTAGCTGCTACCCAACCTAACATAAAAGGTATGGCTCCGGGAATTGCTCCTACAAAAACTGCTAATGGTGTTATTGATTTTAGTGGAGTGTAAACACTAGTGTATAAAAATATTGAAATAGCACCAAACAAAGCACTTTTAGGATTTATACTATATAAAATTGTTAAGCCAATAATTGTAAATGCAATGGCAATTACCAATGCCATTGAAACATGCATTCTACCAGTTGGCAGAGGCCTATTCATTGTTCGCTTCATTAAAGCATCGGTATCCTTTTCAATAATTTGATTAAAAGCATTTGAAGCTCCAACCATTAAATACCCTCCAATTGCCAATAATATAAGTGTTAACACATGAATTTTATCAACAGCCAATAAGTACCCAGCCAATGATGAAAATACAACACTTAATGATAAACCAACTTTTGTTAGCTGCTTAAAATCGTTAAATACCATTGAAAAATTCACCTTTTGAGAAATAGAATTTGATACTACTTTCATTAAAATTAGTTATAAACTGTGCAAATATATTTTTTTATTAGAGAATTACAACCTTATAGTTAGTTGATTGAGCAAATATTTTAAATAAATTTAAAAAAAGTCTTTGCATTTAACAGATTTGTATTAAATTTGCCCTCGCGTTTGAGAGATTAAATGTATGTTCTTTAAAATATGACTGCGAAAGTAGCTCAGGGGTAGAGCATCACCTTGCCAAGGTGGGGGTCGCGGGTTCAAATCCCGTCTTTCGCTCTATTTATATATGCCAATGCTGAAGTGGTGGAATTGGTAGACACGCTGGACTTAAAATCCAGTGGGCTGTAAGGCCCGTACGGGTTCAAGTCCCGTCTTCAGTACTAAAACTCTTGTTAATCTTTTGATTTTCAAGAGTTTTTTAAGTTAACAAAATATCATGGCTTACGTTTATATTTTACATTCAACTTCTACAAACTATTATTATACTGGAAGTTGTGAAAATTTGACTTCTCGTTTAAGTGAACACCGTACCCACCTATATACTAATAGTTTTACTGCTAGAGCATCTGATTGGGAGATGTTTTTAGTTATTGAAAACTTAGAATATCAACAAAGTAGAAAAATTGAAAAGCATATCAAAAGAATGAAAAGTAAAACCTTTATAGAAAATTTAAAAAGATATCCAGAATTGATTGAAAAATTAAAAATAAGATACGCCTAAACGGGTTCATTCCGATAGCTTCTTAAATCCGTAAGTTATCAAATATTCGATTTTGATTCTAACTTTTTTTAATTTAAAATGGATTTGACGGATTATATTTTGATTAATGTTTAATTTATACCCTTAATTTTTAAAATTTTATATTTTAATGTTAATATCACATAATTATTTAAATTTAAGGCAA
>JAKIVA010000006.1 GCA_021647265.1 Lutibacter sp. | reverse complement strand
AGAAATGAATTCATAGGTCTCAAGATTTGATAATTCATTGGCAGATAGAAATCCTCTATTTGTTTTTTCAAAAGTTGGTTTCCATCTTATGAAAGGGTCTTTTTGTAACCATTCTAAATGATAAGAAAGTGTTATTAATTTACGTAACCTTTGAATGTGTTTCATCACTGTATTTTGACCCATTGCTTTGGGATGACCTTTTGGCCAGAAACAATGTAAGTAATTCTCAAAATCGCAAATAAACTTATAGTTTAGTTGCTTTAAATAAATATCTGAAGTTTTTACTTTTTCATTTAAAAATTTAAAAATATACCTTTCTGTTACTGCATAATTTCTAATTGTACCTACAGCAAATGTTCCATTAATTTTACCTGAATGGTAATCAAATAAATTTCTCAATGATTTGTGATTTTCTCCTTCCCCTAAAAAAGTGGATTTAATAAGTTGAGCGGTGATTAATTTACCTTGATTATTTAATTCTTGATGTGCTCTAAATAAATCTGCTTTTACTTGGTCCAAATATTGGTTTAATACTCTAGCATTTTGACTATTCCCTTTTGCCTTTGATTTTGATTTATCCCAGAAATTAATGTTGATTTTTCGCTTTAAACTTATGTTAGCCCTTTTTTGATTTACAGTGATTCTTGCGAAAATTTCTGCTTCGTTATTTTTAGCACGTGAAGCGTTAATCCAAATAAGGATTGAAAATGTAGTTGTCGTTTTCATAGTTGTCGTCTTTTTAAGTTAAACTTTGTTTAAGACGAAAGTCAAACCAACTATGGCATTTTGGTCAATCGGTCAACACTGTTGACCGCGAATATTTTTGTTGACCGATTTGTTGACCAAATATATGAAATTAAATCAAATATTATGATGGTTTAAAAAATAAAAATCCTTGTAAAACATAGGATTTACAAGGATTTCGGTTTATTTGAGTGTTACTCTAGTGACCCCGGCAGGATTCAAACCTGCAACCGCTGGAGCCGAAATCCAGTGCGCTATTCAGTTGCGCCACGAGGCCTTTAATTTTTTAGAATAGTAAAGATTTTATAAATTCTCTTCCTACTCCCGACTTTAAATATTTTTCTCTTGCTCTTGCTTCTATCCTTGTTTTAAACGCTTCTTTAAAAATAACTTTCCAAGGCACATACGCTTTTGTTGATTTGTTTTGTTTTGTATTATGTTCCTTTAACCTTTGCGCTATATCAACAGTCATACCTGTATATTTTCTATTGTGTTTTTTACTATAAAGAACATACACATAAAACATATTATTACTAATTTTATTTGCTCCTAACCGAAACCTGCCTGCCGGCAGGCAGGTCCAGTGCGCTATTCAGCTTGACCGCCTGTGGAGGTTTGCGCCACGAGGCCTTTTAATTTACTTATCCTAAAAGTTGTTTTACAACAGTAGAAATTGCTTTACCATCGGCTTTTCCTGCTAATTGTTTTGAAGCCATACCCATAACCTTTCCCATGTCTTTCATTGAAGTTGCTCCAACTGTTTCCATAATTTTTGAGATTATTTCTTTTAGTTCTTTTTCTCCTAATTGTTCAGGTAAAAATTGTGAAATTATTTTAACTTGCGCTAATTCAGGTTCAGCTAAATCATCTCTGCCTTGCTCTTTGTATATTGATGCGCTATCTTTACGTTGTTTTACTAATTTTTGAAGTAATTTAATTTCATCGTCTTGTGTTAATCCATCAGAAGGCCCTCCTTTTGTTTGTGCTAATAAAATTTCTGACTTTATTGCTCTTAAAGATTCTAAAGCAACTCTATCTTTAGATTTCATTGCTTCTTTTATTTTAATCATTAACTCTTGTTGCAAACTCATAACTTACTATATTTATTTTGCGAAGATAAAAAAAAAGAACTCGAAAATCTTTAAAATCATAAAGATTTCCGAGTCCAAAACTTAGAAAATTCATCTAAGGGCACTCATCTTTGGGCTAAACTTTAATCAACGTTATCATGTAAAAAAGAATTATTAGTTCTAAATTGAATGTCATCATTATCATCAATTTCAAGAGTTGTTCTTGATTGGTTAATTTCTGATGAATGTGATGTTTCTTCCAATTCAACTCCCATTCTTTTATATGCTGGTTCTTTTTCTATATCATCAATTTTTTTCTTGATATTATTTATAAATTTATAATTGAAATTTTTCATTTTTTTACGTCTTTCAGAAGCTCTTTTTTGCAGCTCTTCAATTGTTAAATCTAATGGAGAAATTTCTTTATAATCTATTACTTCCTGCTCATTAACATCAATTTTATCATTATTTCCTGAATGGAGAGTGAAATTTAAATCATCATCTATTTCTCTATTAATTGATGTTGGCTTTTTAGCTTTTGTTAAACTGTCTTCCAATTCTGTATAATCTTCTAATGAAAAATAAATATCTTCTTCTATTTCTTTGGTTGGTTTAACCTCTTGATGTTCAAAAACTTCAATAGTGTCAATTTTAACTTCTTCCTTCTCTTGTTCAATATTTTTAGTAGATTTCTCAATAGGTAAATCGAACGTAAGAGAAATTTGATTTTCTATTTCCTTTTCTTCAATTAATTCTTCTTCTTTATCAGCAGCTACAGAAGTTATTACAAAATCTTCTTCAGCAACATTTAAATTAATTTCTTCATAAACGACATCAATATTATTAACAAATTCAGTCGTAGGAATTAGTTCAAAATCTTCTTCTATTTCTTCTTCTAATTTATATATTATTTTATCATTATTTGCAACATCTACAGGCTTTGACATTTCCTTTTCTAAAGGCCTGTCAATTTTCTTCTCTGTAAAATCGTACGTAGCTTCCTGATCATCATCTCCTAGCGTATGAATAATTTTTTTGGGGTCAGTATTGATGATTTCATGTTGTTGATCCGGATTAAATCCCGTAGCAACTATGGTTACTGAAATAGCATCACCTAAAGATTCATCTTCACCAACTCCCATAATAATATTTACATTTGATTTTGCCTCTGCCTGAATAAAATCATTTATTTCACCTATTTCGTCAATAGTAATTTCTTCACTTCCTGAAACAATTAATAACAATACATTTTTTGCTCCTGTAATTTTATTATCATTTAATAGTGGAGAATCTAATGCTTTTGAAATTGCTATTTCAGATCTGTTTTCTCCTGAAGCAGAGGCAGATCCCATAATTGCAGTTCCGCTATTTGACAATACTGTTTTAGCATCTCTTAAATCAATATTCTGAGTGTAATGGTGTGTAATTACTTCGGCAATACCTCGAGAAGCTGTTGATAATACTTCATCTGCTTTGGAGAACCCTGCTTTAAAACCAAGATTTCCATAAACTTCCCTCAATTTATTATTATTAATTACAACCAATGAATCAACATATTCACGTAGGTTTTCAATTCCTTGTTGAGCTTGCTCATTACGCATTTTACCCTCAAAAGAAAATGGAGTTGTTACAATACCAATTGTTAATAAATCTAATTCACGAGCAACTTTAGCAATAATTGGTGCTGCGCCTGTGCCGGTTCCTCCGCCCATCCCAACAGTAATAAATACCATTTTAGAATTAGAGGATAGCATATCTTTAATTTCTTGTATGCTTTCTATTGCTGCTTGTTGACCAACATCTGGATTTGCACCTGCTCCTAAACCTTCAGTTAAAGAAACTCCTAATTGAATTTTAGTAGGAATTGGACTGTTTTGTAATGCTTGAGCATCGGTATTACAAATAACAAAATCAACACCTTTAATTCCTTGTGAATACATGTAATTAACGGCGTTACTACCACCTCCTCCAACTCCTATTACTTTAATAACGTTAGACTGATTTTTTGGTAAATCGAATGAAATGTTGCTGAAATTTGAACTGCTCATAATATATTTTTATTGGTCTTTTTCTTTATTTATTTTTACTCTGCATTGTCTAAAAAATCTCTGAATTTATCTCCCCATTTTTCAAAAATCGATTTTTTAGGTATTTCTTTGATTTCCTCTTTTACTGCATTTTCTTCTTCCTGAAGAGATTCATTTTCAATTTGTTGTTCTTGTAACTTAGCTTTCTCTATTTTATTTAAGCCATTCATTAAAAGTCCAACCGCTGTTGCATATTGTGGGCTTGATAAACTTTCATCTGAATCACCTGCTAAATTTTCATTTGGATAGCCAATTCTCGTATCCATTCCCGTAATATATTCAACTAATTGTTTAATGTGTTTTAATTGAGCTCCACCTCCTGTTAAAACAATACCCGCAATTAATTTTTTCTTTGATTCTTCGTATCCGTAATTTTTAATTTCTAAAAAAACCTGTTCAACAATCTCTATAACTCTCGCGTTAATTATTTTTGACAAGTTTTTAAGTGTAATTTCTTTAGGGTCTCTTCCTCTTAAACCTGGAATTGAAACTATTTCATTTTCTTTATTTTCTCCTGGCCAAGCTGATCCAAATTTGGTTTTTAATAATTCTGCCTGTTTTTCAATAATGGAACAACCTTCTTTTATATCATCTGTAATTACATTTCCTCCAAAAGGAACCACAGCTGTATGACGAATAATTCCATTTTTAAATATCGCTAAGTCTGTAGTGCCTCCACCTATATCAATTAAGGCAACACCTGCTTCTTTTTCTTCCGTACTTAAAACTGCTTCTGCTGATGCCAATGGCTCCAAAGTAATTCCTGCCAAATTTAATCCAGCACTTTTAATGCAGCGCCCAATATTTCTTATAGATGAAACTTGTCCAACTACTACATGAAAGTTAGCTTCTAATCTCCCTCCATACATCCCAACAGGCTCTGTAATTTCAGCTTGCCCGTCAACTTTAAATTCTTGTGGAAGTACATGGATAATTTCTTCTCCAGGAAGCATTACCAATTTATAAACCTGTTTTTCAAGTTTTTCCAAATCTTCATCACTAATTACTTCTTCAGAATTTGGTCGTGTAATGTAATCACTGTGTTGCAAACTCCTTATATGTTGCCCAGCAATACCTACAACAGCTTCGGTAATTTTAATACCCGAAACCGCAATAGCCTCATCAACAGCCATTTGAATTGACTGGATAGTTTGTGTTATGTTATTAACAACACCTCGATGCACACCTAAACTTTTAGCTTTACCTGTACCTAGCAACTCTATTTTCCCGTATTCATTTCTACGTCCAATCATAGCGACAATTTTGGTTGTCCCTATATCTAGCCCTACTGAAATATCATTGTGTTCCATAATTTACTTTTTTGTACACACAACCTGACCGTTGTATTTTAAATTTATCGATGTATAGTTTTCTATTGTTTTATCGGTCATTGTTTTACTCAAAAAGGATTTTAAATTTTCAAATTTTTGATGCAAATTTTGAATTTTTCCTAAAAATATTTTCTGATTTCCTACTCTCATCTTCAAAAGAAATTCTCCATGCTTCATTTTTTGAATTCCTATTAACTGTTTTTTTAAAAACTTATCATTCAAAATTGTTGTTACCAAAAAGTGCAATTTAGGAATATCCTCCTTTTTTATATCACCTGAAATTAACAATACTCTTGCGGAGTAATTTTCTGATAAAGGCATTATTTTGGCCTGTTTATCAATATAATAACTCTTTGTATTTGTTAAAACTCTTGCAATAGGTGTGCGTTGTTTCACTTTCGCTTTCAACAAACCATCAACCGTTAAAAAAATAGCTGCATCTTCTACCATGGGGTGCGACAGCACGTTTGTTTCTAACAAGTGTAAATCTATAACAGATTTTGCTTGGTTTTTAACTGCTGCTCCATTTTGTATTAACAATTTATTAACCATTTGATAACTCATAAATAAGTTATTTCCTTCCTCAAATTCAATAGCAACATCTCGCACTTTTTTACGGTTATTTTTCTTATTTGAAAAACCAAGCAAAAACACTACTAATAGCAATAAAATAAGGCCTTTTATGTAATTCCAATTAACTTTCAACACTTAAATTATTTTTAATTTCATTTACCAATTCACCTATATCTCCAGCTCCAATCATAACGATTATTTTAGCTTTAGATTTTAATATGTTTACCGCTAATTTTTTTTTGCTTGAAATTTGCTTCTTTTCAGTGGTAATTTTACTTAATAACCACGTTGAATTTACCCCTTCAATTGGCAATTCTCTTGCGGGATAAATATCTAGTAAAATCAGTTCGTCAAATTGAGATAAACTTGTGACAAAACCATCAATAAAATCTTTTGTTCTACTGTACAAATGCGGTTGAAAAACACCCAATATTTTTTTTGAAGGATACATTTCTTTCACCGAATCTACAACAGCATTAATTTCAGTTGGATGATGTGCGTAATCATCAATCAACACTAAATTATCTGTTTTTATTTTATATGAAAAACGTCTTTTAACACCTCTAAATGTTAGTAAAGCCTTAGCAATGACAGGGAGTGAAACTCCAAAAATATTTGCCATTGCTAAAGCAGCCACAGTATTTAGCACATTATGTTTTCCAGGTAAATTTATTTTTATGTTTTTAATATATTCTGTTGGAGTTTGAACATCAAAAATGTAAGCCCCATCTATTATTTTTAAATTTTTAGCATCAAAATCAGCATTTTCATTTATTCCATACGTTAATCCGTTAATTGGTAATCCATTTCTAATTATTATTGTATCTGAGACTTTTTCTGCAAAATCTTTAAATGATTTTACTAGTTCAAAATGACTACCATAAACATCTAAATGATCTGCATCCATTGAAGTTATACAGGCAATATTTGGTGACAGTTTCAAAAATGATCTATCAAATTCATCTGCCTCAACAACTGAAATTTCATTTCCTCCTAAAATTAAATTTGAATTGTAGTTTTCTGAAATACCTCCTAAAAATGAAGTGGCATTAACACCTGCTTCTTTTAAAATATGTCCTAATATTGTTGAGGTAGTTGTTTTACCATGTGTTCCTGCAACAGCCAAACAAATGGTGTTTTTTGTGATTTCACCTAATATTTCAGCACGTTTTAATACGTTGAAATTATTCTCTAAAAAGTAACATAATTCGGAATGATTTTTTGAAATAGCTGGCGTATAAACTACAATTGTATTTTCCTTTTGTTTAAATTCAGAAGGAATCAAATCTATTGAATCTTCAAAATGAATATTGATTCCAATATCTTGAAGAGACTTTGTTATTTCGGTTGAAACTTTGTCATACCCCGCAACATTTTTACCATTGCTTTTAAAATAATTTGCAACAGCACTCATACCAATACCTCCAATACCAATAAAATAAACGTTATGTATACTCTCTAAATTCAAATCAATTAACCAATTAATAATTTTTCTATTTCTTTAACTATATCTTTTGTTGCATTTGGTAATGCTAATTTTTTTATATTCTCACTCAACGTTTGTTGTAATTTTTCATCATCTAACACCCCTTTAAACATCTTTTGAAACATGTCTAATTCTGATTCTTTCAGTAGTAAGGCCGCGTTATTATTAACTATTGCTAAAGCATTTTTAGTTTGATGATCTTCAGCGACATTTGGTGACGGTATAAATATTACCGGTTTTCCAACAATACATAATTCTGAAATTGAACTTGCTCCTGCCCTACTTATCAATATATCTGCTGAAGCATACGTTAAATCCATACTGTTTAGAAAAGCATGTGTTTGTACATTTTCCAACTCGTCGTACTTTTTAAATTCTTCGTAATACAACTTTCCTGTTTGCCAAATAACCTGAACATTATTTGATACAATCCAATGAATATGTTTTTCAATTAAATTATTAACAGCTCTTGCACCCAAGCTACCACCAACAACAACCAATGTTATTTTATTCGCTTTTAAATTAAAATAACGTTGAGCTTCTTTTCGTTTTCCAGTAACATTAATTAAATCTTGACGAACAGGGTTTCCTGTTTTTATTATTTTTTTTGAAGGAAAAAAACGATCTAACCCATCATAAGCAACACATATTTTATCAGCTTTTTTTGACAATAATTTATTGGTAATTCCCGGATATGAATTTTGTTCTTGAATAATTGTTTTTATCCCCTTTACACTTGCTATATATAACGTTGGACCACTTGCAAACCCTCCTGTACCGATAACAATAGATGGTTTGAATTTTTTGATAATTTTATAAGCATTCCATAAACTATTGATAAGTTTAAACGGAAATATTAAATTTTGCAATGATAATTTTCTTTGAATTCCAGAAATCCACAAACCCTTAATCTCATAACCAGCCTGAGGAATTTTTTCCATTTCCATTCTGTTTTTTGCACCTACAAACAGAAAGTTTGCTTTAGGGTATTTTTCCTTTAGCTCATTTGCAATTGAAACTGCAGGGTAAATATGCCCTCCTGTTCCTCCACCGCTTAATATGATATTAACCAATTGTTTCATGTAAAATAGCTAAAGGGTTTTCTTCATTCTCAGTTAATTCTTCTTTCTCTTTATTTGCTGTAACACTTAAAATAATTCCAATTGCAATACAAGTCATCCAAATTGATGTACCTCCACTACTAATAAGTGGTAATGTTTGCCCAGTTACAGGGAACAAATTGATGGCTACTGCCATATTAATTATTGCTTGAAAAATTATTGGTAAACCAACTCCTATTATAAGTAGTGTAGCAAAAATACTGGTTGCTTTTTTAGCTGCCATTACTATTCTAAAAAGTAACATAAAGTACAGAAGAATTATAACCAAAGCTCCTAATAGTCCATATTCTTCAACAATAATTGCAAAAATAAAATCGGATGAAGATTGTGGTAAAAAGTTTTTTTGAACACTTTTTCCTGGGCCTCTTCCTTTTAATCCTCCACTTGCTATAGCAATTTTGGCTTTTTCAACCTGATAGCCTTCTTCAGCATTTTTATTTGTAAAGTTTTCAATTCTACTAATCCAAGTATCAACTCTATTTGGCATAGCATCAGGAAATGCTTTTGCAGTAAGCACAAATAGAGCCAATATTAGACCACCTGTTCCCACAACAGATAAAATATATTTTAACGGATAGCCTCCTATAAAAGCTAACAATAATATCATAAAAAAAACAATGGCAGTAGTTGAGAAGTTTGCTGGTAAAATTAATGCTAAAATTATGGCAACTGGTAACCATAATTGTAAAACAGTTTCCTTAAAAACAATTTTTTTATCCTTGTTACGGGCTAAGTAACGAGATACGTAAATCATCAATACCAATCCTGCCAACGTTGATGTTTGAAAACCAACACCTATAAATGGAATTCGAATCCAACGACTTGCGTTTGCTCCTCCAATTGTAGTTCCTTGTGTTAGTGTGTAAATAAGCAATATAATTACTAATGGAATCATTATAACCGAACCTCCACTAAAGTATCTAAACGGAATTTTATGAACAGCATAAATAATTAAAAACCCACAAGCTAATAAGAAAGCGTGTTTTAATAAATGAAAAGTAGGAGTACCATTGTTAACCACATATACTAAATTAGTACTTGCGCTATAAACAGGTAAAAATGACAATATTGCTAATATTGCAACTATAGCCCATATTGCACGATCTCCTTCAATATTTCTAAGAATATTTTTCATTTATAATTCTCTAACTGCTTTTTTAAATTTAGCCCCTCTATCTTCATAATTTTCAAATAAATCAAAACTTGCACAAGCTGGAGATAACAACACCGTATCTCCTTTTTCAGCAATTTTATATGCTACTTTTACTGCTTCTTCAGCTCCCATGGTCTCAACCACTAAATCCACTACATTGAAAAAAGTTTGAACTATTTTTTGATTATCAACACCTAAACAGATAATAGCTTTTACTTTTTCTCTAACTAAAGGCATCAAGTCTAAATAATCATTTCCTTTGTCTACACCACCAACAATCCACACTGTTGGAGATTTCATACTTTCTAATGCATAAAATGTAGCATTTACATTGGTTGCTTTTGAATCATTGATATATTGTACACCATTAATTTTTAGTACATTTTCAAGCCTATGCTCTGCTCCTTCAAAATCTTCTAAACTCTCTCTAATAGTGTCTTTTCTTACTTTTAACAATGAAGCTGTCATTGCAGCTGCCATTGCATTTTTTGTATTGTGTTTACCTTTTAATGCTAAAGATGAAATACCCATTATTTTTTCTTCTTTTTTATATTTTATTATTATTTTATTATCTTCTAAATACACTCCTTGTTCGAGTTTGTTTTTGATTGAAAAGGGTAATAACGTTGCTTTTACTTTATTTTTTTTCAACCAGTTTACAATTACTTTATCGTCAAAATCATAAATCAAAAAATCTTTTTCGGTTTGATTTTTAGTAATTCTAAATTTTGAATCTACATATTTTTCAAAATCATAATTATACCTATCTAAATGATCTGGAGTAATATTGGTAATTACTGCTATGTGAGGCTGAAAGCTTTCTATTCCGTCTAATTGAAAACTGCTCAATTCCAACACATGAATATCAAAGTTTTGCTTTGCCACTTGCTGTGCAAAACTATCTCCAATGTTTCCTCCCATTCCAACACTTAAATTTGCCTTTTTTAAAATATGGTTAACCAACATTGTTGTAGTTGTTTTACCATTTGAACCTGTAATTCCAACAATAATTCCATTGGTGTATTTTGAAGCAAATTCAATCTCTGATATAACAGGAATACTCTTTTGTTTTAATGCTTTTATTAATGGAACATCATCTGGAATTCCCGGACTTTTCATTACCACATCAGCATCAAAAATTTTAGATTCAGTATGCTTTTCTTCTTCAAAAGAAATGTTATTATTTAAAAGAACTTGTTTGTATTTATTTGCAATTATCCCTTTGTCAGAAACAAATACATTATACCCTTGCTGTTTTCCTAGAATAGCTGTTCCTACTCCACTTTCTCCTGCTCCTAGCACAACCAATTTCATTTACCTCAATTTTAGTGTTACAATTGTAAGCACCGCCAACATAATTCCTATAATCCAAAATCGGGTTACAATTTTACTTTCATGATAGCCAGATTTTTGATAATGATGATGTAATGGTGACATTTTAAATATGCGTTTACCTGCTCCAAATTTTTTCTTCGTGTATTTGAAATAGCCAACCTGAAATATTACTGATAATGTTTCAACAAAAAAGACTCCGGCTAAAATTGGAATCAGCAATTCTTTACGTACGGCAATAGCTAAAACAGCTATAATTCCTCCAATAGTTAAGCTACCCGTATCTCCCATAAAAACTTGAGCCGGATAGGTGTTGTACCATAAAAAACCTATCAATGCACCTACAAAAGCCGCTATAAAAACAGTCATTTCACCAGAATTTGGTATGTACATTACATCTAAATAATTTGCGAAAATGATATTTCCTGAAACCCAGGCAAAAATACCTAACGTGAGCACAATTATGGCTGATGAACCCGCTGCCAAACCATCAATTCCATCAGTTAAATTTGCTCCATTTGAAACTGCTGTGATAATAAAAATTACTATTGGAATAAATATTATCCAAGCATAATCTTTAAACCCTTCTCCAAAAATAGTAAGAGCATCAGCATATTCTAACTCATTGTTTTTTAAAAAAGGGATGGTAGTTTTAGTAGATTTTTTAGCCTTGCCAAATAAAACAGGTGTTCCATCCTCTGTAGTATATTGGTACTTTACAGGCAATTTCTCTTTCATAGTTACACTTGGATGAAAATACAACATTGACCCAACAAAAATCCCCAATGTAACCTGCCCTAAAATTTTAAATTTTCCTTTTAACCCTTCTTTATTTTTTCTAAAAATTTTAATATAATCATCAATAAAACCAATGGTACCCATCCACAAAGTAGTTACTATTAAAATTACGATGTAAACATTATCTACTTGGGCAAATAAAAGCACAGGAATAAGGGTAGCTAAAATAATTATAATACCTCCCATTGTTGGTGTTCCCGCTTTTTCCACTTGTCCTTCCAGTCCTAAATCTCTTACAGATTCTCCAACCTGTTTTAGTTGTAAATAATCAATAATTCGTTTTCCATAAATTGTTGAAAAAAGCAAAGAAACAATGAAGCTCATAGCGGATCTAAACGAAATATATTGAAACAATCCAGCTCCTGCTAAATTGTAATGTTTATCTAAATATTCAAATAAATAATATAACATTGTTTTACTTTTCTATAACTTCTAAAAAATGCGTTACCACTTCTAAATCATCAAAATGTGAACGCTCTCCTTTTATTTCTTGATACGTTTCATGCCCTTTTCCTGCTATTAAAATAATATCACCTTTATTCGCCAATTTACTTGCTGTTTTAATTGCTTGCTCCCTATTAACAATTGATATTGTTTTTTTAAAATTCTGAGGCTCAACACCTATTTCCATTTCTTCAATAATAGTTTGTGGATTTTCACTTCTTGGATTATCTGAGGTAAAAACAACCTGTGAACTTAACTGAGATGCTATACGCCCCATAACAGGGCGTTTAGCTTTATCTCTATCGCCACCGCATCCCACAACGGTAATTACTTGTTCATTTCCTGTTCTAATATTGTTGATAGTTTCCAATACATTTTTTAATGCATCGGGCGTATGTGCATAATCAATTACTGCTATTATGCCTTCATTTGAAACAAAATGCTGAAATCTTCCACTTACACTTTCTAATTCACTTATTCTTGTCAGAGCACGAACAGAATCTATCCCTAATAAATTTGCAACACCATAAATTGCTGTCAAATTGTATGCATTAAAACTTCCTGTTAATTTTATCCAAACTTCATTCCCATTTATATTTAATAACAAGCCCGAAAATTCATTTTCTAAAATTTTAGCTTTAAAATCGGCCATTGTTTTTAACGCATAAGAATATTTTTTTGCTTTTGTATTTTGAAGCATTACCACTCCATTTTTATCATCAACATTTACCAAGGCAAAAGCTGATTTTGGCAACGAATTAAAAAATGATTTCTTTACATCTCTATAAGCTGCAAATGTTTTGTGATAATCTAAATGATCGTGCGTTAAATTGGTGAATACTCCTCCTGCAAATTGTAATCCTTCCGTTCTTTTCTGATGAATTCCATGAGAGCTCACTTCCATAAAACAATATTCAACATCCTTATTCACCATTTCATTCAAATATTTATTTATTAAAATAGAATTTGGCGTTGTATGCGTTGCCTCATATTGAACGGTATCTACCATAATTTTCACTGTAGATAGCAACCCAGATTTATAACCAAGTTTTTGGAATAAATTATATAGTAATGTTGCAATAGTTGTTTTTCCATTTGTACCTGTAATTCCTATCAATTTTAATTTTGAAGAGGGATTATTATAGAAATTTGAAGCAATAATTGCCAAAGCACTATTTGAATCTTCAACTTTTATATAGGTAATATCTTGAGTTAAATTTTTTGGAAATTCTTCACATACAATAGCTATTGCTCCCTGTTCAATTGCTTTTCCAATAAATTGATGTCCATTAAAAATCAATCCCTTTTGTGCAACAAACAAGCTATTTAGCACCACTTCCCTTGAATCAAACGCAATGGCGTTTATCCCTTTTTGGGTACCTCCATTCGTGGTAATTATTTTTACTTTATCTAATATGTCTTTTAATAATTTCAACTAAATTGATTTTAAGACTATGGTAACTCCTTTAATTAATTTTTCTCCTGCACTAATTGACTGCTCCTTAACTTTACCTTCTCCTATCAAACTTACTTTTAACCCTATATTTTCAAGTAAAGGAATGGCATCCATAGTAGCCATTCCTTTTACATTTGGGATCGAATTAAATTCCTTGTTAGATTTGGTGTAGTAAGAATTAAAATTGTTTTGAACACTTGCAAAATTTGGAACATCGCAATCTATCTCATTAATAATGTGATTTGATGTGTAAATTTTATGTGCAATATCTTTAAAAACCGGCCCTGAAACATCAGCTCCGTAATATCCTTTTTTTAAATCTGGCTTATGAATAACCACAATACAAGAATACTTCGGATTTTCAGCTGGAAAATACCCTGTAAATGAAGATATGTAACGCCTATTTGATTCCCAATCTGGCATCCAATATTCGGTACGTGCTGTACCTGTTTTACCTGCCATTGAAAAATTTTCATCATATAGTTTTATTCCTGTTCCACGAATGACTACATTTTTTAAAATTTCTTGTACTTTCTTAATAGTTTCTTTTGAACAAATTTGTGGGTCTATTATTTCTTTTTCAAACTGTTTAACATAGTTATTTCTGGAACGAATTTCTTTCACAAATTTTGGTTTTACCATTTCACCATTATTTGCAATTGCATTATAAAATGTTAATGTTTGTAGTGGTGTTAAGCTCAAATTATACCCATAAGCTATAGATGGCAATGCATTTTTACTCCATTTTTTATCTCCTGGTGCTGGAATTTCAGGCTTTCCTTCTCCTTTTATTCGTAATCCCAACTGCTCATTAAGATGCATTCTTTTTAAAATATTGATGAACTTTTCAGGATTTTTTTCAAAACTTTCATCAATTAATCTTGCAAAACCGATATTTGAAGATACTTCCAAGGCTCTAGCCGCAGAAATTTTACCATAACCACCTCGCTTAGAATCATGAATATATCTTCCATGCATTTTGTATTTCCCCTTTCCTGTATCAACAACCGTGCTTGTATCAATTGCACCACTTTCTAGTGCCGCAACCATAGACATTAGTTTAAATGCTGAACCCGGTTCATGAGATTCATATATTGCATAATTCCTTTTTTCATAATACTTACCTACTGAGTTTCTACCTAAGTTAGAGATTGCTTTAATTTCTCCTGTTTTAGTTTCCATAACCACCACGCAACCGTGTTCAGCATTGTAAAACTCTAATTGTCTTAACAACGAATGATGGGCTATATCTTGAATATTGATATCAATAGTTGTTACAATATCTTTACCATCAATTGGTTCTCTTTCATTATTATCATTAATTGGTTTCCATTGCCCTTTCGCTATTTTTTGCTTCATTCTCCATCCGTGTTTCCCTTTTAAATAACTTCTATATGCTCCTTCAATTCCTGGAGCTCCTCTATAATCATCATAACCTATTGTTCTTTCAGCCACTTTACCCAACGGATGTGCTCTCACTGTAGTTTGCTCTGCAATAAAACCACCTTTATACATTCCTAAATTAAAAATTGGAAAATTTTTAATTTTCATATAATCGTTATACCCTAATTTTCGAGTAATAAAGAGGTATCTGTTTTTTGTACTTCGAGCTTTTTTAATTTTTTTTTCCCAATATGAAGCTGTATTACCAAGCATTTTTGATAATTCTACCGACAAACTTCTTATGTTTTTTTTGAACACATCAGCATCAACCGTATAAGCATCCATTCTAATTTCATACTGAGACATAGAAGTTGCCAATAAGCTACCATCATCTGAAAAAACATTACCTCTATTTGCAAAAATTGTGTCATTTCTTAAAGTAAGTTGTTCCGATAAACTTCTATACTTATCCCCTTCAGCATATTGAATATTAGTTAACTTCATAATAATCAACACAAAAAAAAGTGTGATAAACACAAAAATGAAATACAATTTTTTCAATATGTTTTTTTTAATGGCTGTCAACTTCTAAATTTATTTTTTTGAGATTACTCTTATAACTTGAGGAGGGTTTTCACTTGGTTTCAGCCCTAGACCCAGTACTTTTTTTCGAATTGTTGATTCTAATTTTAGTTCCATTGAAGTAGATCGAGTATCAACAAACTCAGCTCTTAATTCTTTTATTTCCTTATTTAATTTTGCTATTTCCATTACTTTTTTATCCGAACTATGTGAACTTGCAATCATCAATAACATTAACAGAACTACGAATAAAATAAAACGCCAGTTTTTAAAAGAGTCTTCTTTTATTAAAAACCCTCCTTTTAATATTCCGTATATTTTTTCTTTCAGTATTGACACTTATTTCAATGTTGCTATTCTTAATTTTGCACTTCTAGCTCTATTATTCTCCTTAATTTCCTGAGGAGTTGGGACAATCATTTTTCTCACTTTTTTCATTGGAACGGTAATATTTCCAAAAAAATCCTTTTCCTGCTCACCTTCAAATAATCCATTCCTAATAAAACGCTTCACCAATCTATCTTCCAAAGAATGGTATGCTATTACACTCAATCTTCCTTCTTCATTCAATATTTCTGGTATTTGTACTAAAAATTCTTTTAATGCTTCAATTTCTTGATTTACCTCTATTCTAATTCCTTGAAATATTTGAGCAAATATTTTATGCTCAACAGCTTTCGGTACAAACTCACTTAAAACTTGTTTTAATTCAAAACTTGTTTTAATTTTTTTCTCTGAACGCGTCTCTACTATTTTTTTTGCAATTGCTCTTGCATTTCGCAATTCGCCGTACTGAAACAAAACGTCACTGAGTTTTTTTTCATCATAAAAATTAACGACTTCAAAAGCCGATAATTTCCCCGCTTGATTCATTCTCATATCGAGGTCTGCATCAAAACGTGTTGAAAAGCCTCGTTCAGCTTCATCAAATTGATGTGAAGAAACACCTAAATCGGCTAAAACACCATCTACTTTTCTAATCCCATAAAACCTTAAGTATCTTTTTATATATCTAAAGTTTTGCGGTATTAAAGTAAATCGTTCGTCATCAATACTATTCTGTTTTGCGTCTTCATCTTGATCAAAGGCAAAAAGCTTACCGTACGCATTTAATCTGCTTAATATTTCTTTTGAATGACCTCCTCCTCCAAAAGTTACATCAACATAAATACCGTCTGGTTTTATGTTTAAACCATCAATACTCTCTTTTAATAAAACAGGATTATGATACATCATCTTCAATATCTACTACATTACCCATAACTTCTTCTACCAAATCAGCAAAATCGACTGTTGCGTCATCAATCGCTTTTTCATAGTTATCCTTATCCCAAACTTCAATAATATTAACTGCTGAAGAAAGCACTACATTTTTTGTAATTCCAGCAAAAATTTGTAAATCTTTTGGGATTAACAATCTACCCGAACCATCCAACTCAATAATTTTTAAACCTGCCGTAAAGCGACGAATGAAATCATTATTTTTTTTGATAAACCTGTTTAGCTTATTCACTTTTTTCATTAAAATATTCCATTCAGACATTGGGTATAGCTCTAAGCACGGCTGAAAAACGGATCGTTTCAACACAAAACCATCTTGTAGTATTGGAGATAGCTGTTTTTTCAACGCAGAAGAAAGTACCAACCTTCCTTTTGCATCGGCTTTACACTCGTATGTTCCAATTAAATTTACCATTGTGTATTTGTGTGTATTCAAAAATATAAATTTTTTCCCACAAAACCCCACTTTAGCCCACTTTGTTAATAACTTTTATTTAAATAGCTAAAATTTGCTTTATTTTTTTGACTTTCAGTGAGTTAATTTTTAAATTTCGAGTACTTTAAAAATATATTTATTACAGAAAAAAAAGTTACCTTTGTAGTTGGTTTATAAAGTTCGTATTTAATGAGTAGTAATATTATAAAAGAAGGAAAATTTAGCTATGTTGAGGCTGGTGAAGGGCAACCTATAATTGTACTTCACGGACTTATGGGAGCTTTAAGTAACTTTGATGGTGTTTTAAATTATTTTCCTAACAAAGGGTATAAAATATTGATTCCCGAATTACCTATTTATAAATTACCCCTTTTAAAAACCAATGTTAAAAATATTTCTAAGTTCTTAAAAGAATTTATGATTTATAAAAATATTGATAACGCTATTTTACTTGGGAATTCTTTAGGGGGACATATAGCATTGTATTTTACTAAATTAAATTTAAAGAATGTTTCAGGTCTCGTACTTGCCGGAAGCTCAGGTTTGTACGAAAAATCTTTGGGAGACACTTACCCTAAAAGAGGGAACTATGAGTACATCAAAAAAAAGACTGAAGAAGTTTTTTATGACCCTAAAATAGCTACTAAAGAAGTTGTTGATGAGGTTTTTTCATCTGTAAACGATAGAAGCAGAGTTATAAAAACACTGGCTATTGCTAAAAGTGCTATTCGTCATAATATGGCAAAAGATTTGCCGAAAATGGATATCCCTGTTTGTTTAATTTGGGGTAAAAATGATAGTGTAACACCACCTGAAGTTGCTGAAGATTTTGAAAGATTATTACCCGATGCAAACCTTTATTGGATTGATAAATGTGGCCATGCTCCTATGATGGAACACCCAGATGAATTTAATAAAATTCTTGAAAATTGGTTAAAAGAACGAAAGCTCTAAGCAATGAAAATTAAAAGCGCTGATTTTATAATTAGCAATACTGATGTTTCTAAATGTCCTAAAGAACAATTACCCGAATATGCTTTTATTGGTCGTTCTAATGTAGGAAAGTCTTCGCTAATAAATATGTTAACCGGCAGAAACAAGCTTGCTAAAACGTCAGGAAGACCCGGTAAAACACAACTCATCAACCATTTTAAAATAAACAACAATTGGTTTCTGGTAGATTTACCAGGCTATGGTTATGCTAAAGTTTCTAAATCTATAAAAAGAACTTTTCAAAGTTTTATAAAAAATTATTTTTTACAACGCGAACAATTAATTTGTACTTTTGTTTTGATTGATTCTCGCTTAGAACCTCAAAAAATAGACTTAGAATTTATGGAGTTTTTAGGTGAAAAAGAAATCCCATTTGTAATTGTTTTCACTAAAAGCGATAAATTAAAATTGAACGAATTAAATAAAAACATTCAATTTTATAAAAAGAAAATGACGAGTACGGTTTGGGAAGAAATGCCTCCTTATTTTATTACCTCTGCTACAAACTCAACTGGAAAAGATGAAGTTTTAAACTATATTGACGAAATAAACAAGCAATTAGTTCAAAAAACCTAAAAATGGGTTCAACTAAAAATAATTTAGAAGTTTTATTTGAAGACAATCACCTTATAGTTATCAATAAACAATCGGGTGATATTATTCAAGGAGATAAAACTGGCGATAAACCTCTGAGCGAAATAGTAAAAGAGTACATTAAAGACAAATACAATAAACCAAGTAATGTTTTTTTAGGTGTTGTTCACCGACTTGACAGGCCAACAACTGGGGTGGTTGTTTTTGCAAAAACCTCCAAAGCTTTGGAGCGTTTTAACAAAATGTTACGAGACAAAACTGTGAATAAAACCTATTGGGCAGTTGTTAAAAACAAGCCTAAAAAAGAGAATGATACCCTTATTGGTTTTTTAAAAAAGAATCCTAAAAATAACAAATCTACTTCTTACTCTTCTGAAATTGAAGGAAGTAAAAAAGCTATTCTTCATTATAAAATATTAAAATCTTTAAACAATTACCACTTATTAGAAGTTGATTTAGAAACTGGTCGCCATCATCAAATTCGTTGTCAATTGGCTGCCATTGGTTCTCCAATAAAAGGAGATTTAAAGTATGGTTTTAATAGAAGTAACAAAGATGGTAGTATTCATTTACATGCACGTAAAATTGAATTTACACATCCTGTTTCAAAAGAATTTATTTCAATTATTGCTCCAACTCCTAAAGAAACCATTTGGGAGGCCTGTAATTAATAACCATTGTTTTTATTTAACAACCATAGCGTATTAAATTTGTGATTACCAATAAACTCTAAAAAGAAAATTTGGAGTTATTCCTAATGAAAATTTATCAATAGCAGTAATTGGGTCATTAATGGCATTATTCCCTGTGTATTCTCTACTTAAATGACTTTTTCTATTGTATAGATTCCTAATAGAAAAACCAATTTTGCCACGAGTAGTACCTTTTTTTGAAAAATTAAACTTATAGGTTGAAGAAAAATCCAACCGGTGATAATTCTTTAACTTTTCAGTATTAATTCCTTCAAAATCAAAATCATTATCCTCAAAATCACTTAAAGACTCTGTGTAAGGTCTCCCTGATTGCCATTTCCAACCTAAAGCTAATTGCAATTGTTTTACTTTATAACTTAACGAAGCTGAAATAGCATGTTTAATTTCTATACTTGAAGTAAAGTATTTATTGTTATTTAAACCTTCAAATTTATTTTTAACATCTATATATGAATAACTTACCCAAGCTTTTATTTTTTTAAATTCTTTCTCTAAATAAAAATCTGTACCAAAAACTTTTTGATTTCCTACATGAAACCTACTATCTTCTGGGTTTAAATACCCTATTGAAAGAGTTGTAATTCCCCTAATTTTTTTATAGTAATGGTCAATATCAATACTCCACCCATTATTACTATATAAAAACCCTGCTGAAACTTGTTTACTGTTGATTACTGGAAACTTATCACCATCAGCCAAACGCCATAATTTATTTTCTAATGATAAATTACTCAAAACAGTTTCTTCAATTTGACTTACTATTTGGTTTTTTAATTCTCCTGTAATTTGAAGTTTTAAATTTTTAAATAAATCTTTATTAATAACAATTCTAGGCTCAACTCTAAAGGCGTTTAATTCTTTGTAGTAATTCAACCGAATTCCTCCATCTACATCTATTATTTTAGAATTTCTATAGGTATAATTTGAATAAAATGAATGTGTATTAATAATTGTTTTGTCTCTGTCTAAAATATATACTAAATCCGCTGTTTCTTTAATCTCATAGCTTATATCTTTTAATGTATACTGATAGCCTAAAGATAAATTATCTTTTTCATTTATCTTTATTTGAACTTCTGAAGATAACCCTGAATCATAAATATTATTTCGTTTATCAAAATCTGAAGTTTGCACTAAATTTTCGGTTGTAATAAAATTATAATTTAAACGGTATTTAGATAGAAATGCTTGTGTTTGATGACTTACTTTAGTATTCCATTTTTTATTCCAACTAATACTATACCCTTCATTTTCAGTATCTAAAATATTTTCGTTTGACTTGTTAAGAGTTAAATCCTCAAACACATGTTCCAAATCGTTATCAATATGAATAACACTTAATGCAAAAGTATTTTTTTTATTTGGTTGAAAATTTAATTTTAAGTTGTAGTCTTTGAATTTAAATTTCTCATCGGAACTTGTAGTTTCGTTTATTGCCGTGTGTTGAAAAACTTTTTCTTCTAAGTTTCTAAATGTTGAAGTTTCAAACTTATCTTCATAGGATCTCCTATATGATATTTGCATACTTAATTTATCTTTTATTATTGGAATTGATAAATAAGCATCAAAATTAATAGCATTAATACCAAACTCTGCTTCAACTTTTTTCGATAATTTAGTTTTAGTTGAAATATCTATGACACTTGATATACGTTCTCCAAATTTTGGGTTTGTTCCTTTATTATGAAATATTACTTTTTCTGTAATGTTTGGGTTAAATGCCGAAATCATTCCAAATAAATGACCACTATGATACATATTTATTCCATCCCAAATAATTCTATTTTGATCTGAAGCCCCTCCTCTAACAATTAAACCTGTTGCTGTTTCATTTGGGCTTACCACTCCAGGAAATTGTTGAATACTTTCAAAAATATCAGGTTCTGTAAGACCTGGTAAAATTTCCAATTTTTTTGGATGTATTTCAAAAGTTGCATTTTTCTTTTTGGAAATTCCCTTGGTTAAATACCCATTAATTACAACCTCTTTTAAATGCAAACTCTCTTCAGTCATCATACTCTTTTTAAGAAATATATAACGATTATCAAGCCTCTCAAAATCAATTTTGATTAATATTGATATTTCATTTAGCAGCTCATCAAGTGTTCGTTTTTTTTTTGTTAATGTAATTGTTTGTGTATTAATTAAGTTGTCTTGGTATGAAAATTTAACATTGTATGTTTCTTCTATAAACATTAATACCGTAGCTACCTTAGCTTCATTAAACTCCACAGAAAAAACAGCTTCCTCTTGAGAGAAAACTGTGAAGGGAATAAACCATATAAAACAAAATCGGAAGATAAATTTCATTAATTATTTTCTAATAAAATTATATTTGCTGTTGTCATTTTATACTTAATATTAGTAGCCTTAAATACTGTCGCTAACGCGATTTCAAGGTTCTTATTGTTAAAACTTCCCGTATAAATAACCGATTCATCTATTAAACTTCTATCAAAATGAACATTGTATTGATTTTCTAAAGCGTTTATAACATATTTAAGAGGGATACTTTTGAAGGTACTTTCTCCCAAAATCCAACTTGGAGATTGTTCTTTTACTTGATGATCTTCAATAATTTCACCATTTAACACTCTAACTGAATTTCCGGGTAAAAGAATAACACTACTAATATTGTTTTTTACACTCACTTTTCCTTCATAACAAACTACTTCAAAAAAATTATCTCGTGATATTACGTTAAACTGTGTTCCCAATACTGTTACAGAACCATTTATTGTTTTTACTGTAAAAGTGCTTCCTTTTTGAACTTTAAAATAAGCTTCACCTTTTAAGGTAACTTCTCTTTCTTTTTTCCAAGTTCTTTTGTTGTAGCTTATTTCTGATTTTGAATTCAAAATTACCTCAGAACCGTCTAATAACGCAACATTTTTATGTTCACCTGTACCCGTGTTTAATAAAACCGTATTATTCCCCAGCAAACTGTATAAACCTACAAATAAAACAATAGAAGCTGCAATAGATGTAAACCAATTCACATATAATTTTCGAACTCTAGCTTTTGATTTATATTTAATTTTCTCTTGAATTTTCTGAAATGAACGATCTAACGGTGCTTCTAACTTTTCATAAAGATGAATTCCTTTTTCAAGTTCCATATAAGCCTTAAAATCTTCTTTAGAAACATATTTCTTAAGTTCTTCAGCAGAAATTTTTCCTTCACTCCAGGCTGCTAAAAAATATTCACTATCGTTATGTACTTTGTTTTCTTTCATCTTTGCTATTATTAAGACAACTGTAAAGCAATAAACCCTACTTTTTTTTAATAAATTAAATATTTCCTATTTTATTTCTTAGTTCTTTTAAGGCTCCATGCATTCTTTTTTCAACCGCTTTAACTGACAAGCCCAACATTTCTGCAATTTCCTTATACTTTTTCTTTTCTATTTTATTTAATAAAAAAACTTCTCGTTGCCTTTCAGATAATGCTGCAATTGCCTTTTCTAATTTAAGTTGAAACTCTTTTTCTAACAATAAAAACTCAGGAGATTCATAGGTGCTATCATTAACTTTTAGCTGTTGATGCTCACGAACTATTTTTTCATGCTTCTTAATATTTAAAAATAAATTATTCCCTACTGTAAACAAATAACTCTTAACCTTGTTGTAATTAACACTTGAACAGTTGTCCCAAAGTTTTACAAAAGTATCTTGCATTATATCTTCACAGGATTCCATATCTCCAAACCTAAAGTATAAAAACCTTTTTAAATCTTTCGAGTAAGTTCTAAAAACTTTTTCAAAAATTGTAGGATTGCAAATGTTATTTAAGTCTTTAGACATATTTATATTTTAATAAAGATTTTCAAAAATAATAAAAAAAGTAGGGTTTTTTATCTTTCAGTTGTTTTATGTATGATTAATCGAAATGTCACAAATAATAATATAACAAAATCTAAAAAAATGAAAAACGCCAAATTTACACTATTTATTATGCTATTAGCCTTAACAGTAGCATCCTGTACAAATAATCAAGGAATTGAAGATGAACAACTATACCAAGAGCAATCAAAAACTAGTGATATTGCAAAAAGTGTTACGAAATTTTTAAAATCCAAAATAAATCAAGAAAGCACAAACGAAATTAACTCTTCTAATGTAGACAAAGCAATGGAATTTGACTTTGGCTTTCGATTTACATATCCTATTACACTATTATATACTAACGGAAGTGAAGTATTAGTATCAAATATAAGTGATTTAACAAGTGTAATTACTGCAACTACAACAAGCCTATATATAAATGGTGTTTCTTTTCCTTTTGAAGTATCAAAAGACGAAAGTGTGCAAACTATAAGTAATGAAGCTGAATTTGCAACGTTAGTGAATAGTTATGATACTGATAATGATGGTACATCAAACTACATCGACAACGATGATGATGGTGATGGAATTATGGATACTAATGAAGATATTGATGGTGATGGAAACCCTATAAATGACGATACAGATAATGATGGAATCCCTAATTATTTAGATACGGACTCTGATAACGATGGTGTATTAGATAGTGATGAAGATGCAAACGGTGATGGTGATGCTTCAAATGATGATTCTGACAACGATGGAATTCCTAATTATTTGGATACTGATTCTGATAATGATGGAACACCAGACGGTGAAGACCCTGATAACAACGGAAGCAATAACAGCGGTGACAACAACGATAACGGAGGAACTAATGACAATGGAAACAATGACAGCGGTGACAACAACGATAACGGAGGAAGTGATGACAATGGAAACAATGACAGCGGTGACAACAATGATAACGGAGGAAGTAATGACAATGGAAACAATGACAATGGAAATGATGACAATGGAAACAATGACAACGGAGACAGCAACGATGACGGAAATGGGAATGGGAATTAGAGAACTAACAACCTTCTCTTAAATTATACCCCTTTAATTACGAAAAGACCTCTCTAAATATTTTTAGAGGGTCTTTTTTAACAGAAAAATTAATTTAAAATCAAGATATATTACTCCTAAATGTATTAATTTTAAAAATAAAAACTGATGATAAAAAAAACATTTTTAACCTTTATTTTTTTTACAATAATAATTACTGTAAATGCACAAGAATGGCAAACTGACTTTGAAACTGCAAAAAAAATAGCTGCTGAAAAAGATGAACATATAGTATTGGTTTTTCAGGGTTCAGACTGGTGTGCTCCTTGTATTAAACTAAATAGAGAAATATGGAATACAAAAGAATTTAAGAATTATGCTGCAGCAAATTTTGTACTGTTAAAAGTTGATTTCCCTAGAAAAAAGAAAAATAAATTAGAACGTATACAACAACTAAAGAACAATAGTCTCATGGAAAAATACAATAAAAATGGTTTTTTTCCTTACGTAGCTGTTCTTGACAAAAACGGAAATGTTTTAGGAAGTACAGGCTATAAAAAGATGAAACCTACTGAGTATATTAAACTTTTAGCTTCTTTTTAAGAAAACCAATGAAAAAATACATCTTATATATTGCCATTTTAATTTCATATTCATTAAATGCTCAAGAAATTTATAAGAGAACTTTAAAGCTAATGGGTAGTCGGTTTGACATTTCTGTTGTAGCAAATAACGCTGTTGAAGGTAACACTTATATAAATCTTGCAGTAGATGAAATCTCAAGAATTGAAAAATTAATATCCTCTTGGGATCCCAATTCACAAACTTCCATCATTATTAGAAATGCTGGGATAAAACCAACAAAAGTTAGTCCGGAATTATTTGAATTAATTAGGCGTTCTTTAGCACTATCAACACTTACTGATGGTGCTTTCGACATAAGTTACGCATCCATGGACAACATTTGGAAATTTGATGGAAGTTTAAAAACAATGCCTTCAAAAGAAGCCATTAAAAGTTCTGTTTCTAAAGTTGGATATCAAAATATTATACTTGATAAAGAAAATCTAACTGTTTTTTTAAAGCTCAAAGGAATGAAAATTGGGTTTGGAGCAATTGGCAAAGGATATGCTGCCGACAAAGCAAAACAGCTACTCATTTCAAAAGGGGTTGTCGCTGGTATCATTAATGCTTCAGGCGATATGAACACTTGGGGGAAACAACCTAATGGTGATGATTGGAAAGTTGCTATTACAAACCCTTTAAATAAAAACAATGCTTTTGCTCTTTTACCTATTAAAAATGGTGCAGTTGTAACATCTGGAAATTACGAAAAATACGTAATTTTTAATGGTAAACGTTATACACATATTATTGATCCTAGAACAGGATATCCTTCAACAGGAATTACAAGTGTTACCGTTTTTGCTCCTAAAGCTGAATTGGCTGACGCACTAGCAACATCTGTATTTGTTATGGGTACTGAAGTTGGAATAAATAGAATTAACCAATTACCAAATATTGAGTGTATTATTATAGATGACAAAGGTGAAATTCACACATCAAAACATATAAATATTAATAAATTATGATAAAAAAAATTAGTTTACTCCTATTAGCCATAGGCTCTTTAACTTCATGTGTAGCCGTAAAAAATTATGAGAAAGTATATTTAAATGACCCTGATATGGTTTTAGCAGCAAAAAAGGTATCAAAATTTGAGACTAGCTTTCAAGTATATAGAGAGGCTGCTTCTGGTGCAAATGGAGGGAAAGTAGGTGGAGGTTGTGGTTGCAATTAATTCTAAAAACAAAATGAAAAATTTTATAATACTATTAACGTTGGTTTTATCCTTTAAAGGGTACTCACAAACAACAAACAATTCTAACAACACCTATAAAAAGCGGGTATTAGAAAGCGCTGAAATTGACATTATCTCGAGCTATTATTCACAAAATGGAGACAATGCTGCTGTTACAGGAGGAATTGGTAATGAAAACCTAACTGATGTAGCAACTGATATTGTTGTTTCCATACCTTTAAATGATGATGATGTTTTTACAATTAGCGCTACAGTTTCTGCCTACTCATCAGCTTCATCAAGTAACTTAGATCCTTTTGATTTATCTGGTGCTTCACGAAATGGCGATGATGACGATGATAAATCAAGTGCATCTAACATTACAGGGAGCCCTTGGGTTGCCTCTACAGGAGCTTCAAAAAGTGATGTTTGGGTTAATGGAAATTTTGGTTACAGCCACTCATCTGACAATAGAAATACAATTATTGGAGCTACTATTAATTTTGCTTCTGAATACGACTATGTATCCTTTGGTTTTGGTGGGAATTTCACCAAACTTTTCAATAAGAAAAATACTGAAATAAACCTAAGGGCAAATATATATCTTGATACTTGGAAGCCTGTTTATCCAACAGAATTAGATTCATACCTAGAAGCCAACCAAAGTCTTAATCGCGGTTTTTTCTCTACCATTGATATTTTAGATGAAAATGGAAATACTATTGATAAAAATGGCACAAATGTATGGAGCCCACACAACACAACTTTAGTTGACAATACACAAAGAAATACCTATTCATTATCTATTGGGTTTTCTCAAATATTAAGTAAAAAAGCACAAGCTTCTATTTTTCTAGATCTTGTAAAACAACAAGGGTGGTTGGCAAATCCTATGCAACGCGTATATTTTGGTGACAGGGCGAATTACTACGTTGGAAATGCTTCTAATATTAAAAACTATACATCCCCCATAAATACAGATGTTTTTCAATTGGCAGATGATATAGAGCGACTGCCTGATTCTAGGCTTAAAATACCTATTGGTGCCCGATTAAATTATTACATAAATGAAAAAGTTGTTTTAAGAACCTATTATCGCTATTATTCTGATGATTGGGGTATAACCTCACAAACGGCAGAAATTGAACTACCTATTAAAATTTCGGATAAGTTTACCTTGTATCCTTCATACAGATACTACACACAAACTGCTGCAGATTATTTTGCGCCTTACGAACAAAACCTTTCTACTTCAGAGTTTTACACCTCAGATTATGATTTATCAGCGTTTAATTCTTCTCAAATAGGTTTTGGGATATCTTATACTGATATTTTCACCGAGCGTAAAATCTGGAAATTTGGGCTGAAAAGTGTAGATTTAAAATATAGCAACTATAGAAGAAACACTGGATTAACTGCTGGAATAGTTTCTCTTGGATTTAAATTTTTAATGGATTAAACAGTTAAAGAAGTTGGTTAAAAACTAAATTTACGTTAAACTGAGCCTGCCTTGCCGGCAGGCAAGCTTGTCGAAGTTTAAATTGAATATTATTTCAACAAGCTCAATACAATATCAATTTTTATTTATTTTATGCTTTATTCTTCTTCTCAACAATTTCATCTAAACACAAATTCCCTAAACTTCCCTTATGTGTATGAATTACATTTTTATCGGGGCTAAAATTACCTTCATTAATATTTTTCCCAACAATTTTATAGGCGTCTCTAAATGGAACACCACTTTGCACTAATTTATTAACCTCCTCAACACTAAACAAATACAAGTATTTTTCATCTTCAACAATATTGGTTTTTACTTGAATGTTTTTTAAGGAATACGTCAACATTTCTAAACACGATTTTAATGTTGAAAATGAAGGAATTAACCCTTCTTTTAACAATTGTAAATCTCTGTGATAGCCGCTTGGAAGATTGTTAGTTATTAATGTAAACTCGTAAGGTAATGCTTGTAACTTATTACATTTCCCTCTAATTAATTCAAAAACATCAGGGTTTTTTTTATGAGGCATTATACTTGAACCTGTTGTTAATTCATCAGGAAAAGAAATAAAACTAAAATTTTGACTCATATACAAACAAATATCCATACTCATTTTTGATAAGGTACTTGCAACGGAACTCAAAGCAAATGCTACAGATTTTTCTAATTTACCTCTTCCCATTTGTGCTGCAACCGAGTTAAACTTCAAAGTTTCAAAATCCAACTCTTTTGTAGTAAAATCTCTATCAATTGGAAATGAACTTCCATAACCTGCTGCTGAACCCAACGGATTTTGATCTGCTACTTTATAAGCTGCTTTTAAAAAATAGATATCATCAATCAACGTTTCAGCATAAGCGGAAAACCACAACCCAAATGATGAAGGCATTGCCACTTGTAAATGGGTATAACCGGGCAATAATACATTTTTATATTGCTTTGCCAATTTAATTAACAACTCAAATAAATCATCAACCTCATCATTTATTTCTGTTAAAGCATCTTTTAAATATAAATGAACATCTACCAAAACCTGATCGTTTCTTGATCGTGCAGTATGTATTTTTTTACCGGTATCGCCTAGCTTCTCTGTTAGTAAAAACTCAATTTTAGAATGTACATCTTCAAAAGAATCTTCAATAGTAAATTTTCCGTTTTCAATAGTTTTTAAAATTGCATTTAATTCGGTTTCTAAAGCCTTAATTTCTGTAGCAGTAAGCAACCCAATTTTATGTAACATTTTAGCATGAGCTATATTTCCAATTACATCGTATTTTGCTAAAACTAAATCTAATTCTCTATCGTTTCCAACTGTAAATAAATCTATTTTTTTATCGGTTGAAAACCCTTTATCCCAAAGTTTCATAATTTTTGTTTTAAAATTTAGTGATTGAGCGGAGTCGAAACCACATAACATTTATTTAACATCACTTCGACTCCGCTCAGTGACTACTTTCCTATATAATTTCTTCTAATATTTTAATATATAAATCTATTCCCTCTTCAATCTCATTGGTATAAATAAACTCATTAGCGGTATGAGAACGCAAGCTTTCTCCCGGTCCTAATTTTAGTGAAGGACAACTCAGCACTGCCTGGTCTGAAAGTGTAGGAGATCCATAAGTTTTTCTCCCTAATTTAATACCTGCTTCAACAATTGGATGCTTTTTTGGTATGGATGAAGAGTTTAACCGTAAAGATCTTGCAACAACTTTAGATTTTACATTTGATTGTATAATTTCTAAAACCTCCTGATTGCTATACGCATCTGTAACTCTAACATCAACTACATATTTACAATTTGCAGGAATTACATTATGTTGACTTCCAGCATTTATTTGCGTAACCGTCATTTTAACTTTTCCTAAAGTTTCTGATACTTTTGCAAATTCAAAAGTTTGAAACCATTTAATATCTTCTAGTGCATTATAAATTGCATTGTCTCCTATTCCGTGAGCCGCATGCCCTGAAGTTCCTTTAGCTTCACAATCTAACACTAACAATCCTTTTTCTGCAATGGCTAAATTCATTAGTGTTGGTTCTCCAATAATTGCAAAATCTATTTCAGGAATTACAGATAGCATACTATTTAAACCATTCAACCCAGAATTCTCTTCTTCAGCGGAAGCTACTAGTATAAAATTGTAATTCAAATCATTTCTTTCATAAAAATAGGTAAATGTAGCCAATAATGAAACCAAACAACCACCAGCATCATTACTCCCCAAACCGTATAATTTCCCTTCTTCAATAGTTGGACTTAATGGGTTGCGAGTATATCCTTTATTTGGTTTTACCGTATCATGATGAGAGTTTAATAATATTGTTTTTTTTGAAGGGTTAAAATATTTGTTCTTTGCCCAAACATTATGGTTTTTACTTTCAAAAGGAATGCTATGATGTGAAAAATATTGCATTATTAACAATGCTGTTTCATTTTCTTCCCCTGAAAAAGATTGCTTCGAAATTAATTGTTGAAGCAATTCAATTGCTTCTTTTGTTAATTGTTTTATCATTATTTACTTTTTAAGTACTTAAAATTTTACGTCACCCTGAAACAACACTTCGACAAGCTCAGTGTGACATATTCAGTATGACGAACTTTTTATATGGATAATGTTGTGTATAATTCATTCTTATTTTTGATAAGTGATACATCTCCTATTTTTACTTTTTGAACGCCTTTTTCCAATGCATTAAAACAGTTCTGAAGCTTTGGAAGCATTCCTTCTGAAATAATGCCTTCCTTAATTAATTGCTTATATTTTTCTAAATTAATATGTTTTATTACGGAGTTTTTATCCTTAATACTTTCTAAAACCCCTTTTAATTCAAAAACATAATTTAATTCAGTTTCATATAAACCACTCATTGCAACGGCAACTTCTGAAGCAATCGTATCGGAATTTGTATTTAATAATTGCCCGTTTTTATCGTGTGTAATTGCACAAAAAACAGGTGTAATATTATTTTGTAAAAACAAATTTATAGTTTCTGAATTTACAGCATCAATATCACCTGCAAAACCATAATCGATGTCTTTTACAATCCGCTTATGCGCTAAAATACAATTTGCATCTGCACCTGATAAACCCATTGCATTACAGTTATTTTTTTGAAGTTGTGCTGTAATTTTTTTATTCAGCAAACCGGCATATACCATAGTTACAATATCTAAATTAGCCTCATCGGTAATTCTTCTTCCATTTATCATTTTAGGTTTTAAACCTATTATTGAAGCCACTTCACTGGCTTTTTTCCCACCGCCATGAACTAAAATCTTAGGGCTTTTTATTGCTGAAAAATCTTTTAAAAATGAAGTTAATAATGCTTCATCATTTATAATATTTCCTCCTATTTTTACAATATGTAACTTTTGTTTTTTCATTTATTTAAATTCTAATTGAATTATTTGATTGTTGTTTTTTAATTCCAATTTTTATAATGTCATTCCTACAAAAGCAGGAATCTATAATATGTTAGTTTTGGATTCCTGCTTTCACAGGAATGACACCATTAATCAATCATTACTTTTACAATTTTATGGCACTTCGACTCCGCTCAGTGACCAAAATCAAATTATATTTTATCCAATATTTTTTTTAACACAATTTGTGCTGCATAGGTTCTATTATTTGCTTGTTGAATAACTATTGAATTTTCTGAATCTAGCACTTCATCAGCAACTACCACGTTTCTTCTTACAGGCAAACAGTGCATAAATTTCCCATTATTTGTCAATTTCATTTTAGCCGCTGTAATCATCCAATCCGTATCTTTTTTTATAACTTTTCCATAATCTTTATAGGAACTCCAGTTTTTAACGTAGATAAAATCAGCATTCTCAAATGCTTTTTCCTGATTGTATTCTATTTTTGAGTTTTTAGTTATTTCTGGATTTAATTCATAGCCTTCTGGGTGGGTTATTACAAAATCGGCTTCCTGCAATTGCATCATTTCTACAAATGAATTTGCAACTGCGTGTGGCAATACTTTTGGATGAGGAGCCCAAGATAATACCACTTTTGGTTTTTTTTCTGTTTTATATTCTTCAATTGTTATAGCATCAGCTAGTGCTTGCAATGGATGCCCTGTTGCGCTTTCCATATTTACCACAGGAATTTTGGCATATTTTTTAAAGCTATTAATTACCTTTTCGGCTTCATCTTTTTCCTTATCTGTTAATAATGCAAAGGCTCTAATTGCTACAATATCACAATATTGTGCAATAACTTTAGCTGCTTCTTTAATATGTTCCGATTTATTTTCATTCATTACAACGCCATCTTCAAACTCTAACTGCCAACCTTCACTACCAAAACTCATAACTACGGTGTGCATTCCCAAATTTTGAGCTGCTTTTTGCGTGCTTAATCGCGTACGCAAACTATTGTTAAAAAACAGCAAACAAATTGTTTTCCCTTCTCCAAGTGTTTTGTACTGCAACTCCTCTTTTTTTAACTCAATTGCTTCTTGCACCGTATCTTGCAAATTATCTAAGTCCGTAATATTTACGTAATTTTCCATTTTATTTTACTGTTATTTTTGTAAATTTTGTATTGTTTTGAATGGCATCCAATATAAAATTATCTTTTAAACCATTTACAACCCACGTTTCAATAGTTGCTTCTTGAGCAATTTGAGCAGCATCAATTTTAGAAAACATTCCTCCTGTTCCGTGCGAAGAAATGGATTTTTCAACTTCTTTTTTAAGTGAATTAATATCTGTTGTAGCATTTATAGTTTCTAATTTATTTTCTTCTATAGATTTTTTGGTATAAATACCATTGGTATTTGTTGCTATAATAAATAAATCTGCTTCTAATAATACCGCCGTTAAAGCTGCCAATTTATCATTATCTCCAAATTTTATTTCATCCGTTGCTACCGTATCATTTTCATTGATAATTGGAATATAATTGTTTTTTACTAACACATTTATGGTATTTACAATGTTCTTTTTAGATTGTTCTTTTTCAAAATCTGAATACGACAATAAACATTGCGAAGTTAACAAACCTAATTCCCTGAAATTTTCTTGAAAAATTCGCATTAAATGTGGCTGACCAATAGATGCTAATGCTTGTTTTACGGTAATTTCTTTACCATTCGTTTCTAAATTAACAAACTGTTTAGCCGCAGCAATTGCCCCAGAACTTACAATAACAAATTCATAATCTTCTTTTAAAAATGCTATTTGCTGTCCAATATCTTCTATTTTACCTCTTGAAATATTATTGGTTTCTTTGGTAAGCACATTGGTGCCAATTTTTAATACTATTCTTTTTTTATCTGATTTGCCCATCTCCGTATATAAACCATTTATTTGTTACTAAATGTTGTAAGCCCATTGGACCTCTATGGTGCAGTTTATCGGTACTTATTGCCAACTCTCCTCCCAAACCAAACTGGCCACCATCTGTAAATCTAGTGGATGCATTTTGATATACTGCAGCACAATCTGTAGATTCCATAAATAAATTTGCTGTTTCATTGTTTTTAGTAATAATAACTGCTGAATGTCCACCTCCATACTTGTTAATTTTAACGATGGCTTCTTTTAACGAGTTAACACTTCCTATCACAATTTTATAATCTAAAAATTCTTCATACCATATATCTTCATTATCATAAACTGACACCTTTTCAAAAATTGATAAATTAGTATCACCTAAAATCTCAACATTAAACTTCAATAGTTCTTTAATTAAGTTCTTAATAAAAACTTCCTTATTTGGTAAGTTTGAATTTATAATTACTTTATCCACAGCATTACAAGCTGATATTTTTGAAGTTTTTCCATTTATAATTACTTTTAAGGCAATATTTATATCTGCCTCAGCATCTACATACACAAAATTATTTCCTCTACCACTTACAATTACAGGGCAAGTAGCATTTTTCTTTACAAAAGCAATTAGTTTTTCACCTCCTCGTGGTACAATTAAATCTACTTTTTGAGATGGGTTTTCTAAAAATGCTTGTGTTTCTGTTCTGTTATAATTTAAATATTCAACCCAATTAGTTGAAATATTGTTTTCTTTTAGTGCTTTATGCCATAAATTCACAATTTTTAAATTTGAACTTAACGACTCTTTTCCTCCTTTTAATAAAATTTTATTTCCCGATTTAAAAGCAATTCCGGTTGCTTCAACAGTTACGTCTGGTCTTGATTCATAAATAATTAAAACTGTTCCAAAAGGAGCAGATTTATTGGTGATTTTCAATCCATTCTCATGCGTAAAATGAAATAATTCTTTACCAACAGGGTCAACATCAGCTATCAATTGTTGCAATGATAAAATCATTCCCATAATTTTTTTATCATCTACTTTTAAACGATCAAACATTGCTAAATCCTCGTTATTATAAGCCACAACATCTGTTTTGTTAGCCTTTAATATTGCTGCTTTTTCATTAGCTATTAATTGAGCCATTGAATTTAATACAGCATTTCGCTGTTCTAATGTTAAAGTTGTATTCATTACGCTAGTAATTCTTTTAAAGCATTTATAAAAACTGCTATCTGCTCTTTATTTATAGTTAACGGAGGTAAAATTCTTAGTAAGTTTTTATTGTTAGAGCCTCCTGTAAAAATATGTTTTTCAAAAATTAATTTTTTTCGTAATTCACCTACTTCAAAATCAAATTCAATACCCAACATTAATCCTTTTCCTTTTACTTTTTTTACTTTTGAAACCGATTTAATTTCCTCTAAAAAATAATTATAAACTGAATTAACATTCTTAATTAAATTTTCATTTTTAATAACATCTACTACTGAAATTGCTGCTGCACACGCCAAATGATTTCCTCCAAAGGTTGTTCCCAACATTCCATATTTAGCTTTAATTTTCTTTGAAATTAAAACGCCTCCTATCGGAAATCCGTTAGCCATCCCTTTTGCTGTGGTAATAATATCTGGCTGAATATCATGGTGTTGAAATGCAAAAAACCTTCCGCTTCGTCCATATCCAGATTGTATTTCATCTAAAATTAACAACACCTCTTTTTCCTGACAAATTTTTTGAAGTTGTTGAAAGAATTCTGTTGTTCCTTCATCTAAACCTCCAACACCTTGAATTGCTTCAATAATAACAGCTGCAACATCTCCTTTATTAATTTCTTGAATTACCAATTCAATAGCATTCAATGGTAAAAAAGTAACCTCTTGCTGTAAATTTATTGGAGCATTTATGTTTTTATTATCCGTTACAGCAACTGCTGCTGAAGTTCTTCCATGAAAAGCATTTTTAAAACTAATTACTCTACTCTTTCCCGTTACAAATGATGCCAACTTTAATGCATTTTCATTGGCTTCAGCACCTGAATTGCATAAAAATAAATTGTACTTTTCACAACCTGAAATTCGCCCTAGTTTTTCAGCTAATTCTTGCTGTAACGGATTTTGAATTGAATTGGAATAAAATCCTATTTTCGATAATTGTTTGGATATAGATTTAATGTATTCAGGATGCGTATGCCCAATGGATATTACGCCATGACCTCCATATAAATCTAAATACTTTGTGCCATTTTCATCCCAAACATAAGCTCCTTTAGCCTTTACAGGGGTAACATCATATAGCGGATATACATCAAATAATTCCATAATTTGTTTTTTAAATCTGATTAATTTTTTCAAAAGAAGTGACTAATCCTTTAATTATTGAAGAGCTTAATCCTTGATGCTCCATCTCATTTAACCCTGCAATTGTACAACCGCTTGGTGTTGTAACCTTATCTATTTCTTGTTCTGGATGATTTTCAGACTGTATTAATAAACTAGCAGCTCCTAAACAGGTTTGCACTGCCAATTCTTGGGCTTCATTTGCATGAAATCCAAGTTGAACTGCACCTTGAGCAGTAGCTCTAATTAAACGCATCCAAAAGGCAATTCCACTAGCACAAATAACAGTTGCAGACTGCATCAACTTTTCTTCAATACACAATGTTGTACCAAGTGAATTAAATATAATTTTAGCCAATTCAATGTTTTCTTCTCCTCTTTTATTTGAACTTAGACATGTCATAGATTGCCCTACTGAAATTGCTGTATTAGGCATACTTCTAATTATAGAAGCGTCTGTTCCTAAAACAGCTTCAATTTCGTGTATTTTCCTTCCTGTTGCCACCGATATAATAGTGTGCTTTTGTATATTTATCACACTCTTAATTTCTTCCAAAACATGTTGCAATTGGTTTGGTTGAACTGCTAAAATAATTACATCTGAATTTTTTACAGCTTTTTTATTATCAGTAGAAATGCTAACGTTTGGTAATTTCCCTAAAGCGTTTAGTGACGTTGTATTTCGTTTTGTTAAATACAAGTTTTTAACTTTAAAACTCTTCTGAGCTAAAACTCCAATTGCAATTGAATATCCTAAATTTCCTGTGCCTATAATTGCTATTTTCATACTAAATTTTTTAAAATGATGTTGCTTTTAATTGTAACCCCTCCGTTTCTTTAAATCCAAATAGTAAATTCATATTTTGAATTGCTTGTCCAGATGCTCCTTTTAATAAATTGTCAATCACAGAAGTAATTAATAACGTGTTATTGTGTTTTTGCAAATGGAGAAAACAATTATTTGTATTTACCACTTGCTTTAAATGAATTGGCGTTTTAGACACATACGTAAATTTTGCATCTTTATAAAAATCTTCAAATAATTTAAAAGCTTCTTCAATACTTTTATCAAACTCTAAATAAATGGAAGCAAAAATACCTCTGCTAAAATTACCTCTGTTTGGAATAAAAAATAATTCTTCTGAAAACCCTTTTTGAAGTGAACTTAAATTTTCATTAATTTCACCTAAATGTTGGTGCGTAAATACTTTATAGACTGAAAAATTATTATCTCTCCAACTAAAATGTGTTGTTTCACTTGGTGAAATCCCTGCGCCGGTTGCGCCTGTTGTTGCATTAACGTGTACGCTACTTTTTAACAAGTCCTGTTTCGCTAACGGTAGTAAAGCCAATTGAATGGCTGTAGCAAAACACCCTGGATTTGCAATGTTATTTGCTTTTTTTATCGCTTCTTTTTGCAATTCTGGCAAACCATACACAAATTCTTTTTCTTGAAAAACAGCATCATTATTCAATCTAAAATCGTTGCTTAAATCAATAATTTTGGTAGTTAATGAAAATGAATTTTCTTGTAAAAATTTTTTTGAGTTTCCGTGTCCCAAACATAAAAACAATACATCAACTTCTGGATTTACAGTATCGGTAAATTTTAAATCTAGCACACCTAATAAATCTTGATGCACTTCATATATGTAATTCCCTGCGTTGGATGTACTGTATACAAAATCTAATGCAACTTTTGAGTGGTTAACAAGTAGCCTTATTAATTCACCAGCGGTATAACCCGCACCTCCTACTATTCCTACTTTAATCATACTTATGAGTTTACGCTGTGATAAATTTTATTTGCAACTCCTAAAATTTTAATAAATCCTTTCGCATCTTCAGAAGTCCAAGCTTTATTAGTTTCTCCATATTCTCCAAATTTAGATTTCATTAAATCGTGTATAGATTCAATTCCGTTTAAAGTAAAATGATATGGTTTTAGAGTTACAAATACAGTTCCTGTAACTGTTTTCTGTGAATTTGTTAAAAATGCTTCCAAGTCTCTCATTGCAGGTTCAAAATACTGACCATCATGCAGTAACATACCGTAAGTACTACCAATATTTTCCTTTAAATTTTGTTGCCATTTAGATAGCACATGTTTTTCTAATAAATGATGTGCTTTTATAATAACAACCGCTGCAGCCGCTTCAAAACCAACTCTTCCTTTAATACCAACAATGGTATCTCCCACATGAATATCTCTACCAATTGCATATTTTGATGCAATATCCTCAATTTTTAAAATGGTATTTACAGCAGTATCATACTCTTCATTTAAACCTACTAGCTGCCCCTTTTTAAAATGTAATTTAATATGTGTTGGCTCGGTTTTTTCTAACTGACTTGGATATGCATCTTCTGGCAATGCCTGATGAGAAGTCAATGTTTCAACACCTCCAATACTTGTTCCCCAAATACCTTTATTAATGGAATATTTTGCTTTAGACCAAGGGTAATCTACACCATGCTTTTTTAAGTAGTCTATTTCTTCTTGTCTGGAAAGTTTTAAATCTCTAATTGGAGTTATAATTTCAATTTCTGGAGCTAACGTTTGAAAAATCATATCAAATCGTACTTGGTCATTTCCTGCACCTGTACTTCCATGTGCAATATATTTTGCGTTAATTTTTTTGGCATATTCAACCACTTCAATAGCTTGAAAAACTCTTTCTGCACTAACTGATAACGGATATGTATTATTTTTTAATACATTTCCATACACCATAAATTTTATAGCTTTTTCATAATAAATATCTAAAATATTTTGATTGGTATGTGAAACAACCCCCATATTGTATGCTTTTGCTTCAACAACTTTAAGTTCTTCTTCTGAAAAACCTCCTGTATTTACCAAAACACTATGAACTTCAAGATTTAATTCGTGTTGTAAATATTTAACGCAATAGGAAGTATCTAAACCACCGCTATATGCTACTACTACTTTTTCCATGATATTATTTTTTATTCTTTTTTAGAAATAATGTTTGTTTAATTTTTTTTAATCTGCTTAATACTTTTGAATTATAAGGATGTTTCTTTCCGTTTTTTTTATGAGTTGGATTGTACAGCATTCCTGTACATAAACACATTTTTTTGTCTGTCCGCATTAAAACATCATAATTACCACATGTTTTACACCCATTCCAAAAAGCCTGATCACTGGTTAATTCAGAAAAAGTAACAGGCTGATAACCCAATTCATAATTAATTTTTAAAACTGCCAAACCTGTTGTAATTCCAAATATTTTAGCATCTGGGTATTTTTCTTTTGAATACTCTAATATTTTCTTTTTAATTTTTTTAGCCAATCCTTTATTTCTAAAATTAGGGTGTACAATAAGTCCAGAGTTTACTACAAACTCTTTGTTATCCCACGTTTCGATATAGCAAAATCCTGCAAATTCATTTTTATGAATTGCTATAATAGCATCGCCTTTTTTAATTTTATTTATAATATATTCTGGTGTTCTTTCAGCAATACCTGTACCTCTAATTTTTGCAGATTCTTTGATTGTCTCACAAATTATCTCTGCGTATTGTATGTCTGATATTTTAGCTATAACAACTTTCACAAGTTTTTTATTTATTTTGAGTATTTAATTTATGTTTTTTTAAAGGGAAAACGGACACCCCATTTTCAAAAAGAAGACTACACCCACAAGGGGCGGCGGTACAGACTAAAGTACATAGTTACTTTGTTTGAAGTAAATAGAATCAAACTTAAAAAAAATATGATGTTAAAAAATGGTTGCAAAATAATTGGTGATTATGAAAATTAATAAACTGTTTTTTATTGGTAGCATTAGCGCACACAGCGATAAACATCGAAAGAGCGACGGGGATATTTTACAGTTGTATTTAAATTGGCTATTTTCATTGGTGCAATGTTACGTAAAAATATTAATACAACAATACTTTTATCTTATATTTAACAATCTTACGGTAAATAGTATTAAATCTTAACACATTTTATTTATTTAAGCATTATTTTATCAAATCAGAAATTGAAATAATTCAGGCTTTTCATTTAAATATTCACCTAAAAATCCCTTTTGTCTCATCCTTTCAACCAACGGCTCAAAGTCTTCTTTTGTATCTAATTCAATTCCAACAACTGCTGGGCCTTTATCTCTATTGTGTTTTTTTGTATATTCAAAATAAGCAATATCATCATTTGGTCCCAATACATCTACCACAAATTCCTTTAAAGCTCCTGCTCTCTGAGGAAATTTGATGATAAAATAATGTTTTAAACCTTCATAAAATAAGGCCCGTTCTTTTATTTCTTCCATTCTGGTAATATCATTATTACCTCCACTCACAACGCAAACAACTGTTTTTCCTTTTATTTTTTCCTTATATTTTTCAAGTGCAGCAATTGATAATACTCCTGCCGGCTCAACAACCATAGCGTTTTCGTTATAAACTTTTAAAATAGTAGAACAAATAAGCCCTTCACAAATGATATTGGTATCATCCAACAACCCTTTACAAAATTCAAAGGTTAATTCCCCCATACGCTTAACAGCTGCACCATCCACAAAATTTTCTATTTCTGTAAGCGTTGTGTTTTTTCCATTTTTTAATGATGTAGTTAATGATGGTGCGCCTTTAGGCTCTACACCAACAATTTTAGTTTTCGGACTTAGTACTTTAAAAACATTTGAAACTCCAGAGGCTAAACCTCCACCTCCAACTGGGAGAAATAAATAATCAATAGGGTTAGAACTATCGTTCAAAATTTCTAATCCCACTGTGCCTTGTCCTGCAATTACTTCTAAATCATCGAATGGATGTACAAAAGTTCTTTTATTTATAGTACAAAACTCGATAGCAGCTTTTTGACTATCATCAAAACTATCACCAAAAAGTTGAATTTCTATAAATTCACCCCCAAACATTTTAACCTGATCAATTTTTTGATGTGGAGTTGTTACCGGCATAAAAATAGTGCCTTTAACTTTTAATTTTTTACAAGCATAAGCGACTCCTTGTGCATGGTTACCTGCACTTGCACATACAATTCCGTTTTTTAGTTGTTCCTTGGTTAAGCCTTGAATTTTATTAAAAGCACCTCTAATTTTATACGACCGAACTACCTGTAAATCTTCTCTTTTGAAGTAAATTTTTGCTTGGTATCGTTCAGAAAAATTCTTCATAAAAACTAAAGGAGTATGTTCTACAACCCCTTTGATATTATGCTGAGCTTTGTATATTTGCTCTAATGAAATGCTATTTTTAGTGATAATATTCATTAAATCTTGTCAATCTATAGTAACTAATTTTAGGTTTTGAATATGTGAAAATCATGAAATTCTTGCCTTACTTCGAGTACGCTCAGTAACCACGCAAGAATAACATTCTCTTTTAATTTAAACAATTTTAATCATTGCAGTCATAGATTCACGCAAGTATTCTCCAATATCCTCAACAGGGTGATTTCTAATTGCAGCATTTACTTTAATTAACGCTATATTGTCAACACTATTTGAACCTTCATTAAATGGTTTTCCAATAAAATTACTAGGTGTATTTTTTACATAATCTGCAATTAATGGCTTACAAGCATGGTCAAACAAATAACACCCATACTCTGCAGTATCAGAAATTACCCTATTCATTTCAAATAATTTTTTACGTGCAATGGTATTTGCAATTAATGGTGTTTCATGTAATGATTCATAATAGGCAGACTCTTCAATAATTCCTGATTCAGTCATAGATTCAAAAGCTAATTCAACACCTGCTTTTACCAAGGCAACCATTAACACTCCATTATCAAAATATTCTTGTTCTGAAATTTCAACGGTGCTTGCCGGTGTTTTTTCAAAAGCAGTTTCTCCTGTTTCTGCTCTCCAAGTCAATAAGTCTACATCATCATTTGCCCAGTCTTCCATCATTGTTTTTGAAAAATGACCAGACATAATATCATCCATATGTTTTTGAAAAAGTGGACGCATAATATCTTTCAATTCTTCTGAAGTTTTGAATGCAGCAATTTTAGCGGGGTTTGATAACCTATCCATCATATTGGTAATTCCACCGTGTTTTAAGGCTTCTGTTACTGTTTCCCATCCATATTGAATTAATTTAGAAGCATAACCAGCCTCTACACCTTCAGCTACCATTTTGTCAAAACAAAGAATTGAACCAGTTTGTAACAATCCACAAAGAATTGTTTGCTCTCCCATTAAATCTGATTTCACTTCCGCAACAAATGAAGATTCCAAAACTCCTGCAGTATGTCCTCCTGTGGCAACAGCATACGCTTTCGCATAATCCCATCCTTTTCCTTCTGGATCATTTTCAGGATGCACAGCAATTAGTGTTGGCACACCAAAACCTCTTTTAAACTCTTCTCTAACTTCAGATCCTGGCGACTTTGGTGCTACCATTATTACGGTAATATCTTTCCGTATTTGCATTCCTTCTTCTACAATATTAAACCCATGAGAATAGGATAATGTAGCTCCTTTTTTCATTAAAGGCATTACTGCAGAAATAACAGAAGTATGTTGTTTGTCTGGTGTTAAATTGATTAATAAATCTGCCGTTGGAATCATTTCTTCATAGGTTCCTACATTGAATTTATTTTCAGAAGCATTTAAAAAAGATTGTCTTTTTTCTGTAATTGCTGCTGGTCTTAATGTATAAGAAACGTCTAAACCTGAATCTCTCATATTTAATCCTTGATTTAAGCCTTGAGCTCCACAACCAACAATTACAATTTTTTTACCTTTTAAAGCTTCAACACCTTCTTTAAATTCAGAAGAATCCATAAACCTACATTTTCCAAGTTGATCTAATTTATCTCTTAATGAAAGTGTATTAAAATAATTTGCCATTTTAGTATATATTTATTTGTTTACCTTCTATCCCATTTCTAAGGGAAGAAAATTAAAGTTATTTTATAGTTCTTCGTCTTTAGACTTTTGATTTTCACTTTTTAACTTTATTTGACTTCGACTTTGCTCAGTCACCATTTGATTCTTAATTAATTTCTGCTAATAATTCTGATATTGCCATTTTAGGTCTGGTAATTGCAATACGTCCTGAACGTACAAACTGCAATAAACCAAATGGTTTTAGTTTTTCATACATTCTATTAATATCTTCTTTTAAACCCGATGCTTCAATTACAAAATAACGCTCTGTTATTGCAATTATATGTGCTCTTCTAAATTTTAATTTATCTTGAATTTTTTCATCATATAAATGTGTGGATGCAATTTTAAACAAAGCTGTTTCGTGATATATAATTTCATCTTCAGTATGATAAAAAGCTCTAATAACTTCAATTTGTTTTTCTAATTGACCTACTACTTTCCGAATCAACGTTTCAGGAACTTCCACCACAAAAGTAAACCTGTGTACATGTTCAATCTCAGATTTTGAAACGGTCATACTTTCAATATTTATATGACGTTTTAAAAATATTGCTGAAATACGATTTAATATTCCTATGTTATTTTCGGTATATACCGAAACTGTAAAATTTTTATTTTCTTCCATAATTAACTTAATCTTATATCTGAAACACTTGCTCCCGTTGGTATCATTGGAAACACATTGTCTTCTTGCTCAATAACAACTTCCATAAAATAGGATTTTTTTGAAGCAATCATTGTTTTTATTGCTTTGGCTAAATCTTCTCGTTTTGAGACTCTAACAGCTTCAATATCATATGCTTCTGCTAGTTTTACAAAATTTGGACTTATCATTTCGGTAGATGCATAACGCTTGTCAAAAAATAATTCTTGCCATTGACGAACCATTCCCAAATAACTATTATTTAATACCACAATTTTAACCGGTACTTTTGTTTGAAGAACAGTTCCCAATTCATTACATGTCATTTGGTAACCTCCATCGCCAATAATAGCTACTACTTCACGATCTGGAGCTCCCATTTTAGCACCAATGGATGCTGGCAAAGCAAATCCCATTGTTCCTAAACCTCCTGAGGTAACACTACTTCGTGTTTTTATAAAATCGGCATAGCGACAAGCAAACATTTGGTGCTGACCTACGTCTGAAACTATAATAGCATCTCCTTTTGTTTCATTATTAATTCCATTCAAAACTTCCCCCATTGTCAATCCTACTTTTGTTGGATTTAACTGATCGTTAATTACAGCTTTGCGTTCAATTTCATATAATTTGTGAAATTCTTGCATCCATTCTTTATGCTCATTATTGTCAATATATTTCATGACTTCAACCAAAGATTCTTTCACATCGGCTATTACTGCAATGTCTGTTTTAACATTTTTATCAATTTCAGCAGGGTCAATATCAAAGTGTATTACTTTGGCTTGTTTTGCATAGGTTTCTAAATTTCCTGTAACACGATCGTCAAAACGCATTCCTATAGCAATTAGCACATCACACTGATTTGTTAATACATTTGGTGCATAGTTTCCGTGCATACCAACCATTCCCACATTTAAAGGGTGTTTAGTTGCCAATGCTGAAAGACCTAAAGCCGTTGATGCCGATGGAATATCTGTTTTTTCAATGAATTTTTTAAACTCTTCTTCTGCACCTCCAATAATTACACCTTGTCCCCAAACGATAAATGGTTTTTTGGCATTATTTATAAGTTCTGCAGCTTCTTTAACTTTATCAATATTTAATTTTGGTACAGCTTTATAACTTCTGATTTTTTCGCATTTTTTATAGCTAAAATCAAATTCTTCAAATTGTGCATCTTTGGTAATATCAATTAAAACAGGACCTGGACGACCTGATTTAGCAATGTAAAATGCTTTTGCAATTACTTCTGGTATTTCGTTAGCCTTTGTTATTTGGTAATTCCATTTCGTTACTGGTGTAGAAATACCTACAATATCTGTTTCTTGAAATGCATCAGAGCCCAATAAATGTGACCCTACCTGACCAGTAATACAAACCAATGGTGTAGAATCTATTTGTGCATCGGCTATTCCTGTTACTAAGTTTGTTGCTCCTGGTCCTGAAGTTGCAAATACAATTCCTGGTTTTCCCGTTACACGTGCAAAACCTTGCGCCGCATGAACTGCTCCTTGCTCATGGCGAGTTAACACGTGATGTAATTTATCTTTATATTTATAAATCTCATCATATACGGGCATAATAGCACCTCCCGGATAACCATACGCTAAATCTACACCTTCTTCTAACAAACATTTTATGACCGCTTCAGCACCACTTATTTTTATTTTTTTCTCGATATTTTCTTCTCGAACTTCTTTTTTTAATGTTTCCATACGTTTAAAATTTATCCGTTACACAACCTTCAGAAGCCGAAGAAACGGTTTTAGCATATTTATATAATATTCCTTTTTTATGTTTTAATTCTGGTGCTTTCCAACTAGATTTTCTTTCCGCCAATTCCTCATCTGTTAATTTTACATTAATTGTTTTGTTTGCTGCATCAATAACAATTGTATCGCCATCTTTTATCAATCCAATTACGCCTCCAGACTGTGCTTCTGGCGTAATATGCCCAACTACAAATCCGTGTGTTCCTCCTGAAAAACGACCATCTGTAATTAAGGCTACTGATTTTCCTAAACCTGCACCCATAATCATAGATGTTGGCTTTAACATTTCTGGCATTCCAGGACCTCCTCTTGGACCAACATATCTAATTACAACAACATCTCCTCTAGATACTTTTCCTTCTCCAATACCTTTGTTAGCATTATCTTCTCCATCAAAAACAACTGCTTTCCCTTCAAATAAGTTTCCTTCTTTACCGCTAATTTTTGCTACTGCACCTTCTCTTGCCAAGTTTCCATAAAGAATTTGAAGGTTTCCTGATGCTTTTAAAGCTTTTTCAGCTGGGTGAATTACTTGTTGGTCTTCTTCAAAACTTAAAGCTTTTACATGCGCTAAATTCTCTGCCAAGGTTTTACCCGTAACCGTCATACAATCTCCATGTAAATATCCTTTTTCTAGTAAATATTTCATCACAGCTGGTGTTCCTCCAACGCCGTGAACGTCCTCCATTAAATATTCTCCACTTGGTTTTAAATCTGCTATTAACGGAGTTCTATCACTTACACGTTGAAAATCTTCCAACGTAAAATCAATTTCTGCAGCATGCGCAATAGCCAAATAGTGCAAAACAGCATTGGTTGAACCTCCTAAAGCATTAACCAAAGCCACCGCATTTTCTAATGATTTTTTAGTAATAATATCTAATGGTTTTAAATCTTGTTCCAATAAGTTTTTAATTGCTGAAGCTATTCTTGCACTTTCACTCTCTTTATGTGGATTTTCAGCAGGGATTGATGAATTATAGGGTAATGCAAACCCCATAGCTTCAATAGAGGAAGCCATAGTATTTGCCGTATACATTCCACCACAAGCACCCGCACCCGGAATAGCATTTTTAATAATTTCTTTGTATTCTTCTTCTGAAATATCTCCAGCTATTTTTTGTCCAAGTGCCTCAAATGCAGAAACGATATTTAGTTTTTTTCCTTTATAACGTCCTGAAGCAATAGTTCCTCCGTATACCATTAACGAGGGTCTATTTAAACGTAGCATCGCTATAATTGCTCCCGGCATATTTTTATCACATCCTACAACAGCAACCAATCCATCATAACTTTGAGCATTCATAACTATTTCAATAGAATCGGCAATAATATCACGAGAAGGTAACGAGTAATTCATTCCTGACGTTCCCATTGAAATACCATCACTTACGCCAATAGTGTTAAATATTAACCCAATCTGATTTTCTTTGTTAACCTCCACTTTAATTTGAGAAGCCAAATTATTTAAGTGCATATTACAAGGGTTTCCGTCAAAACCAGTACTTACAATACCTACCTGAGGCTTTTTCATATCTTGTTCAGAAAGTCCAACTCCATACAACATTGCTTGTGCTGCCGGCTGTGTAGGATCTTGTGTTACTCTTTTACTGTACTTATTTAATTGCATTTATTTTAGTGCTTTTTAAATTATTTTAAATTATTTTTAAAACAATCTACTTTTTATTTTGTTCTTTTTAATAAAAAGCAAATTTAAATTAGGGATTTGTTTTATGTTTTTTTTGTTTTCATATTTTACAATATCCATTCTAGCTTTATTTTACTTACAGTTCTGTTTTACTGATAGTTACATCTTGTTTTTTTACAATGATTATCCAAGAAAAAAACCTGTATCAATAAATGATACAGGTTTTAACTTTTTTCAATATAAACGTGTATCAAATTATTAGATTTAGACCAATGACTTGAATTAAAATGATACTATTTAAATTTATTAGTTGCATAAATATCTTATAAAAAAACCTTCCTTAAAATTTTAATAAGGAAGGTTTTTAATTTTTATAAACTACAATAACATTCCTAATCTACTTGTAAAATAATCACAAAGACTTTGACAGCAATAATATTTATAATTAATGTTTTCATATTGACAAAGCAAATATGCTATTATTTATTTAATAAAAAAATATAAAATGTTTTTTATTTTATTAATATTTGTGCCTTTTGTTTAATTATTTCTTCAACTGGTACATTTTGTATTTTACTTTCTAACCATGACAAAATATCCAAATATAAAAATGACCGTTTCTCATAAGGGTGATTTTCAAATTCCTTAAGTTCCTTATGCAATTTCACAAACGCTTTGTGAAGATCTTGAGGATAAATAGTACTTAAGTTTTTTAAAAATGAAATCATTTTACGCTGTACCTCATGCAAATCATTCATCTTTAGTAAAAATTTATAGGTTGAAATTATTAATTTATCAATATTATAATCTAAGCCGGCATCATAATGTGCTACCAAATTAAGCACTCGTGAAAAACACAATAGATCTTCACGCATTTTTAAATTTTTATTGTTTATAATTTTTTCTAAATAAAAAATACACTCTTCATTTTTACCTGCTCCAAAATACATACACGCAATTTTATAGTAAAAAACCATAATATGATGCGCATCAATTTTTGTTTCAAAATTTTTTATTTCAAGTAATAATTCATTCACGAAATGAATCCCCTTATGAAACCTTCCTTCTAAAAAGTAGAGGTTTAATTTATTTTGATAGTAATATAAAAACGTTAAAGTGTTGGTGTTTTCATTTATAGTAATATTTTTATTTTGTATATCTACACTTAAATTTTGGAGTACTTTATTGAATTTTGTTTTATGCTTAATTAAATAGAGTGACTCTAATAAATAATTAACTCCTTTAAGATAGAAAACAGAATTCTGTTTTTTCATATTTGGATTCCCCTCAAACAAATCAACCCATTTTTGAGAATATTTATAACTCCTAACAAAATCTTGCATAATTAAACTATGCCATAAATAAGCTTTGTATAAAAAAAGTTTTTCTTTAAACCCTAATTCCGATAATTTATACTTGGGCAATCTTTTTTCAAAATATAATTTAACTTTTTGAGCATCAACATCATCTTTAACATATCCTTCTTTCAATAATAAGCTATACAATTGAAGTGATAAATTAGATAATTTACTAGTTCTTACATTTCTTAAACTCAACTCTTTTGCCTGCGCTGTAAGTTCTTCTGCTCTATTACTCAAACTTCTTGTAATATATTGAGACTCAATAACTTTTTCAAATTCTACTATTTCAAAAGCTAAATTATTTTCTCCATTGCTTAGAGCTACTTCCTTTGCTTTCTCTAAAATTTTTAAACTTTGTTTGTACAATCCTTTACTGTATAATATTGCTGCAAAATCGAATTGTTCTCTAACTTGTGACCTTACATTTTGATGTACTGGATTTAAACGTAAGCTCACTAAAATTTGTTTGTATAAATGTGCTTTAGTATTCGATATTTGTTGCTTTTTTATATTGGTTTTTTTTAAAATCAAAGCATCGTTAAAATCACTTACTTTATCTAATAAATTAAACAACGATATAAAATTAGCCTCAGTATTCCCTCCCAATCTACCAACATATAACTTAAATTGTCTCTTTTCAGATTTTGAAAGCGACTTTATTAACGTAAAAAGCACATCTTTTTGTTCAATAGCCATTGTAACAAATTTATTTTTATTTTATTGATTTTCAGTATTCTACAAAAAATAACAGCCTTTTGAATGTTGTAAACAACCCTTTTACTGAAATTTATAGAAAAGGTATAATGTTATTTTTGATAATTCAAATGTGATAAAAAAAAACTAATAATGAGTAATAATAAAGTCCAAATTTTTGATACAACCTTAAGAGATGGGGAACAAGTCCCTGGCTGTAAGTTAAATACTGAACAAAAATTAGTCATTGCAGAACGCTTAGACATATTAGGTGTTGATGTAATTGAAGCTGGATTCCCTGTCTCAAGTCCGGGTGATTTTACTTCTGTAGAGAAAATTTCAAAATTAGTAAAAAATGCCACGGTTTGTGGACTAACAAGAGCGAATAAAAAAGATATTGAAATTGCTGCTGCTGCATTAAAATATGCAAAACGACCAAGAATTCATACAGGAATAGGGACATCTGATTCTCATATTATTTATAAATTTAACTCAACACAGGAAAAAATAATAGAGCGTGCTGTGCAAGCTGTTGCCTATGCCAAATCTTTTGTTGAAGATGTTGAATTTTACGCTGAAGATGCCGGTAGAACAGATAATGAATTTTTAGCAAGAGTTTTGGAACAAGTTATTAAGGCAGGTGCTACTGTGTTGAATATTCCTGACACAACAGGCTATTGTTTACCTGATGAATATGGTGCCAAAATAAAATATCTTAAAGAAAATGTAAAAGGAATTGACAATGTAATAATTTCATGCCATTGCCATAACGATTTAGGATTGGCTACTGCCAATGCAATTGCAGGTGTTCAAAACGGAGCTCGTCAAATTGAATGCACTATCAATGGAATTGGTGAACGTGCTGGAAATACTGCTTTAGAAGAAGTTGTGATGATTTTAAAACAACACCCTTATTTAAATTTAGAAACTGGAATAAATAGCAAGTTATTATACAGTACAAGCCAACTTGTACAGGAAAGTATGGGTATGAGAGTTCAAGCAAATAAAGCTATTATTGGCGAAAATGCTTTTGCTCACAGTTCTGGAATTCATCAAGATGGCGTAATTAAAAATCGTGAAACTTATGAAATAATTAATCCTGCTGAAGTTGGTGTAAATGAATCTTCTATTGTATTAACAGCAAGAAGTGGTAGAGCTGCCTTAGCCTACAGAGCTAAAAATGTTGGTTACGATTTAACCAAAATAGAGCTAGATGATTTATATCCTCAATTTTTAAACTATGCTGATCATCGAAAAGAGGTAAACGATAAAGACCTTCATCATTTAATGGAATTAAACCATGTTCACAAAACAGCTGTTAATTTCTAAATTAAAGATTACTTTGTAAGTTTTTATGTTATTTTTGAAATTATAACCTAAACACATGAAATTAAAAATTGCTTTATTACCTGGTGACGGAATTGGCCCTGATGTAATTCAACAATCAACAAAAATATTAGATGCAATTGCTGAAAAATACAATCATGTTTTTGAGTATAAAACAGCGTTAATTGGAGCTATTGCTATTGAAGAAACCGGAAGTCCACTACCAAACAAAACATTAGATATCTGCTCTAATGCTGATGCAATTTTGTTTGGAGCTATTGGAGACCCAAAATACGATAACAATCCAAGCGCCAAAATTCGTCCAGAACAAGGCTTATTAAAGCTTCGAAAAAGTTTAGGACTTTTTGCAAATATTAGACCCTTAACAACATATGATTCTTTAATTCATAAATCTAATTTAAAAAAAGATGTAATTAAAGGAACCGACTTTATTATTTATAGAGAACTTACTGGCGGTATCTATTTTGGTGAAAAAAAATTGAGTGCTGATGGAAATTCAGCCTCAGATAATTGTAGCTATACCGCTAATGAAATTGATAGAATTGCACATTTAGCTTTTAAAGCAGCTTCTATAAGAAGGAAAAAACTAACCTTAGTTGATAAAGCCAATGTATTAGAAACCTCTCGACTTTGGAGAAAAAGAGTACTTGAAATAGCGAAAGAATACCCTGCTATAAAACTAGAATTTTTATTTGTTGATAACGCTGCAATGCAACTCATTTTAAACCCCAAACAATTTGATGTTATTTTAACTGAAAATATGTTTGGGGATATTCTTTCTGACGAAGCTAGTGTTATTTCAGGCTCTATTGGTTTATTGGCATCAGCATCTATTGGTAAGCATACTGCCTTATTTGAACCTATTCACGGATCATACCCACAAGCAAAAGGAAAAAACATTGCCAATCCTTTAGCTGCAGTCTTATCGGCTGCAATGCTTTTAGAACATTTTGACTTATACGATGAAGCTGAAGCTATTAGAAATGCTGTTGAGAAATCAATAGATTTAAACATTTCAACTCCAGATTTAAATACTACCAATCATTTCTCAACAACAAGTGTTGGTAATTTTTTAAAAGACTTCATTTTAGATGAAGAAAATACATTTTACAATAAAAATAATATAGATTTAGGTCAATCTACAATTATTTAATCCTGAAATTTTAAAATAGGTAATCCCCAATTTTTGTTTAGTTTTACGTTTATGAAAAACAATACAACGCTTATTGATGCCATTAATTACCGTAGATCTGTAAGGGTGTACGACGAAAATAGAGAAATTGATTCTGAAATTGTAAAAAAATGTATTCAACAAGCTATACTTGCTCCAAACAGTAGCAATATGCAATTATGGGAATTTCATCATGTTACTTCAAAAACGATCTTAAATAAGTTAGCTATTGCTTGTTTAGGACAAAGCGCGGCAGTTACTGCCAAAGAAATGCTAGTTGTAGTTGTTAGAAAAGACTTATGGAAGAAAAGAGCCAAAGAAAACCTTACATATTTAGAAAAATTATTTGGAAAAAACCCGAAAGAAAAATATACTGGTCGCGAAAAATTTGCACTAAACTATTATAAAAAAATTATGCCTTTTGTGTATGGTGAATTTTTTGGAATATATGGTTGTATTAAATATAGTATCTCATGGGTAACAGGTCTTTTCAGACCTACCTACAGACAACTAAGAAAATCTGACATGAGAATTGTTGCACACAAAAGTGCTGGCTTGGCTGCACAAACTTTTATGCTAAGTATGGCTGCTGAAGGGTATGATACTTGCCCTATGGAGGGAAATGATTCTCTTCGTATAAAAAAAATACTAAATTTGCCTTCTAAAAGTGAAATTAATATGGTAATTTCTTGTGGAATCCGGAAACCTGAAGGTATTTATGGTGAACGCTTTAGAATTGCTTTTGAAGAAGTTTACAAAAAGTGGTAATTATTTTATAAAAACTATCAAACATTTTATGCCTCTAAAAAAAGAAATAATACATAAGATTATACTCAATAAAAATAGGCCTCACTTAAATTTCAGTCTAAAATATAAAACTGAGAAATTTACAAATGACCTATTTTACACACTCTTTGATGCTGAAGCCTGCACTACAAGCAATATTGAAAAATTAGAAAATAATTTTAAAGAAATTTACAAACTCGCATGTAAAAATAATGATTGTTCTTACGAACCTATTTGGAAAAGTTTTTTAATTAAATTACCTACAATTTTAGAAAATTTACATTTAGACGCTCAAGAATTAGTTAATAATGATCCTGCTGCAAAAACAATAGAAGAAGTTTACCTTGCATACCCAGGATTTTACGCAATCGCTATTTATAGATTTAGTCATGAATTGTTATTATTAAATACACCTCTTATTCCTAGATTAATGAGTGAATATGCCCATGGGAAAACCGGAACAGATATCCATCCTGGAGCAACTATTGGTAAATCCTTTTTTATTGACCACGCTACTGGTACGGTAATTGGAGAAACCTGTATTATCAAAAACCATGTAAAAATTTATCAAGGAGTAACTTTAGGAGCTTTGCAAGTTGAAAAGAACATGAAAAATACAAAACGGCATCCTACGGTAGAAAATAATGTTACCATCTATGCGAATGCAACGATATTAGGAGGTGATACAATTATAGGAGAAAATACTACCATTGGTGGAAATGTTTGGCTAACAAAATCTGTCCCTAAAAACTCATTGGTATATCATACAACTGAAACTAAACTAAAACCTAAATTTAAATCGTGAAAAATAAGTATATTTTTGATTTTATAGGAAACACTCCATTAATAAAAGTTCAACATTTATTAAGCAATAAAAACGTTTCATTATTTCTTAAACTAGAAGGAAATAACCCTGCTGGAAGTGTGAAAGATAGAGCTGCATTTAATATGATTTCTGCTGCTTTTGAACGAAAAGAAATAAAAAAAGGAGATTATTTAATTGAGGCAACAAGTGGAAATACGGGTATTGCACTGGCTATGATTGCCCAGCAATTTGATGTAAATATTGAATTTGTTATGCCCGAAAACTCAACCATAGAACGTGTACAAACAATGCAAGCCTATGGTGCTAAAGTGACATTAACACCCTCTGAAAAAGGTATTGAAGGCTCTAGAGAATATGCTGAAAAACAAGTTTTGGAAAAAGGGTACCACATGCTTGATCAATTTGCAAATAAGGATAATTGGAAAGCACATTACAAAACTACCGGTCCTGAAATTTGGAACGATACTCTTGGAGAAATAACACATTTTGTTTCTGCAATGGGTACTACAGGCACTATTATGGGAGTTTCAACTTATTTAAAAGAAAAAAATCCAGCTATTCAAATTATTGGAGCACAACCTACAGATAATTCTAAAATTCCTGGTATAAGAAAGTGGTCAAAAGAATTTCTCCCCAAGATATTTGACCCTAAAAAAGTAGATACAATTATTGAGGTTAGTGAAGAAGATGCAAAAGAAATGACTAAAAAATTAGCAAAAGAAGAAGGTGTTTTTTCTGGAATGAGTGGAGGCGGTGCTGTTGTTGCTTCCTTAAAATTAGCCAAGAAATTAACCAAAGGCATCATCGTAACCATTATACCTGATAGAGGTGATCGTTATTTATCGTCTAATTTATTTGACTAAAACATTCTGGTAGTTAACTACATTTAAGATTGTATAGCAATCGCTTTTATTGTATTTTTGTACGCTAGATTACTTAATCACTAAGCATGAAAAAAATACAAATGGTTGACCTACTTGGTCAATATGATAAAATTCAAAAAGAAATAGATTCAAAGATATTAGAAGTTGTAAAATCTGCAGCATACATAAATGGTCCTGAAGTTCACAGTTTTCAAAAAGAATTGGAAACTTATTTAAATGTAAAACATGTAATTCCTTGTGCAAACGGAACAGATGCCCTACAAATAGCAATGATGGGTTTAGGATTAAAACCTGGAGATGAAGTTATTACAGCTGACTTTACATTTGCAGCAACCGTTGAAGTTATAGCCTTATTACATTTAACACCTGTATTGGTTGATGTTGAAAAAGATACATTTAATATTAATATTGAATCCTTAAAAAAAGCAATTACTCCCAAAACTAAAGCTATTGTTCCTGTTCATTTATTTGGACAATGTGCCAATATGGAAGCTGTTTTAGAAGTAGCTAAAGAATTTAACTTATTTGTAATTGAAGATACAGCACAAGCAATTGGTGCAGATTACACTTTCAAAGATGGATCAAAAAAGAAAGCCGGTACCATTGGAAATGTTGGTACTACTTCATTTTTCCCTTCAAAAAACTTAGGTTGTTACGGCGATGGTGGCGCTATTTTTACAAACGATGATGAGTTAGCTCATACACTTAGAGGAATGGTAAATCACGGAATGTATAAACGTTATTACCATGATGTTGTTGGTGTAAATTCTCGTTTAGATAGTATTCAAGCAGCTGTTTTACGTATAAAACTACCTCTTTTAAATAGCTATTGCAATACAAGAAGAAAAGCGGCTGAATATTATACAAAAGCATTTTCTGCAACTGAAAATATTACAACACCTATAATTAGTAATTTTACTACTCATGTATTCCATCAATATACAATTCAAGTAAAAAATGTAGATAGAAATGCACTGCACCAACATTTGTTAGACAACGGAATCCCAAATGCAATTTATTATCCTGTTCCTTTACACAGCCAAAAAGCATATGTAGATGCACGTTACAAGGAAGATGATTTTAACGTTACAAACGAATTGATAAACACTGTTTTATCTTTACCAATGCATACAGAATTAGATGATGAACAGCTAGATTTTATTACATCAACCGTGTTAAATTTTCTACATAAATAATGAAGAAAATTTTAGTAACAGGAGGCTTAGGTTTTATTGGTTCACATACGGTTGTTGAACTTCAAAACAAAGGCTTTGATGTGCTAATAATTGATAATTTATCAAATTCAACTATAGATGTACTTGATAAAATTACTTCTATAACAACTAAAAAACCCGATTACTTTAATATTGATTTAAAAGATAAAGTTGCTGTTCAAAAATTCTTTAAAGAAAATATAGTGGATGGTGTCATTCATTTTGCAGCTTCCAAAGCTGTTGGTGAAAGTGTTGAAAAACCACTAGAATATTATGAAAATAATATTGGCTCCTTAATTTATTTATTACAAGAAATGAAAGCTAACAATGTAGATTATTTTATTTTTAGCTCATCTTGTACTGTTTATGGACAAGCAGACGTGCTTCCTGTTACTGAAAATGCGCCTATTAAACCTGCAGAATCTCCTTACGGAAACACGAAGCAAATTGGCGAAGAAATTATAAAAGACACTACAAAAATTTCTGACATAAAAGCAATTGCTTTACGTTATTTTAATCCAATTGGAGCCCATGAATCAGCAAAAATTGGAGAATTACCAATTGGCGTTCCTCAAAATTTAATTCCATTTGTAACACAAACCGCCGCAGGTATTCGCAAAGAATTAGCTGTTTTTGGAAGTGATTATGACACCCCAGACGGAACCGCTATTCGTGATTACATTCACGTTGTAGATCTAGCAAAAGCTCATATTGTTGCACTAAGAAGATTACTTGAGAACAAAAACAAATCTTCTTTTGAAGTGTTTAATATTGGAACTGGAAAAGGAAATTCAGTATTAGAAGTTATTCAATCTTTTGAAAAAGTTACTGGCAAAAAGTTAAACTATAAATTAGTTAACCGTAGAGAGGGTGATATAACTGTTGCTTATGCAGATACTACTATTGCAAATAATGAATTAGGTTGGAAAGCTAAATTCACTTTAGATGAAGCCTTACTATCCGCTTGGAAATGGCAAAAAACATTAAAGTAAGTTGTGTTTTTAAAATTTATTAAGAACAAAAAAGTCATTTTAAAGAATATTAAAATGACTTTTTTAATAAGAAGCTATTTTAGCTAAACAGTAGCACCACTCGCTGTTACACTTCTATCTATTTTCCGCATTAAACCTTGCAAAACTTTCCCAGGTCCAACTTCAATAAATTCTGTTCCTCCATCTGTAATCATTTGTTGAATGGACTGTGTCCAACGAACTGGGGATGTTAGTTGCTTCATTAAATTATGTTTAATATCCTCAGGGTTTGTAACTGCTTTTGCAACAACATTTTGATACACAGGGCATATGGGTTCACCAAATGTTGTATTCTTAATAGCTTCAGCTAATTCTTCTCTTGCAGGTTCCATTAACGGCGAATGAAAAGCACCTCCAACTGGCAATTTTAAGGCGCGTCTCGCTCCTTTTTCAGTTAAAAGTTCGCACGCTTTATCTATTGCTGTAATTTCTCCTGAAATGACTAGTTGACCTGGACAATTATAATTTGCTGCCACTACTACTCCATCAATACTTGCACAAGTTTCTTCTACCACTAAATCATCTAACCCTAAAACTGCAGCCATTGTAGATTCTTGCATTTCACAAGCCTTTTGCATTGCCAAAGCTCTTTGGGATACTAATTTTAATCCATCTTCAAATGTTAAAACACCGTTTGCCACCAATGCTGAAAATTCTCCCAAAGAGTGACCTGCAACCATTTCTGGTTTAAAATTTTCGCCTAAAATTTTCGCCAATATTGTAGAATGTAAAAAAATAGCTGGCTGAGTAACTTTTGTTTGCTTTAATTCTTCAGCTGTTCCCTCAAACATAATATCTGTAATTGAAAATCCTAAAATTTTATTGGCCTTTTCAAAAAGTTCTTGAGCTTCTGGAAATTTTTCATATAAATCTACTCCCATTCCTGAAAATTGAGCTCCTTGACCTGGAAAAATATACGCTTTCATTTATTTTATTTTTTAATTTATTTAAAGGGCGTAAAAATAAGAATTATTTCACTTCTATTATCACTTTATAGCCTTCACTATTTCTAATATTGAAAACGGTGTTATCTTCAAATAATAAATATTGTCCTTTTACTCCTATTAATTTACCTAAATAACTAGGTGTTTTTTCTAGGTTTAACGATTTAACCTTTATTGGGTATTGAAGAACTGGATATTTAATTTCGGTGACTTTTCCATTATTCGCCAAAAAATAAGGTTGCGCTTCATTAGGGATAAATGCTTTTAGTTTTTCTCTTTCTTCAATTAAATCAATGTCTAATATTTCATTTTTCAACATTTTTTGCCAATTCGTTTTATCAGCAACATGTTCTTTCAAAGCAACTTCTGTTATCCCTGCTAAATATCTGTTTGGAACCTCCACAATTTCTATGGCTTTTGTAGCTCCTTGATCAATCCAGCGAGTTGGTATTTGCGTTTTACGAGTTACACCAACTTTTACATTGCTTGATAAGGCTAAATAAACAATATGTGGCTTTAACTGAACCTGTTTTTCATAAGCTAAATCACGATCTTCAATTCCTAAATGTGCTGTACTTAACTCAGGCCTCATCACCCAATCACCAACAGCTGCACTTTTGTAAAAACAATCATAACAAAGCCCTTGTCTAAATATTTTTTTTTCTTTTCCGCAACTTAAACATTGATAACCTTCAAAACTAATTGCAATTTTTCTGTTTAATAATTGATTTAAGTTTAAAAAATCATTTTCAACATCTAAATAATAATGTACCACATCATTTAACTCTGTCATCATTTTTTTTAATACAGCTTGGTATTTCATAGAAAGTTTTTAGTAAATTTAACACGATAAAGATACTCAATAAAAAAATGCCATATCAAATAGTTAATTCAATAATTTCATGGTTCTTAAAAAAAAGAAAGCATCAGGTAGAATTATTTTTAAAATATCCTGTTGATGTTCAAAACGAGCTTCTTTTTAAATTACTTCAAACAGCAAAATATACTGAAATTGGTAGACAATATAATTTTTCAAGTATTAAAACGTATAAAGAATTTAAAGAAAATGTACCCATTCAACAGTATGAATCTATTGAGCCGCTAATTGAACGTGCCAGAAAAGGAGAACAAAATTTATTTTGGCCAACTCCTATTAAATGGTTTGCTAAATCTAGTGGCACAACCAATGCAAAAAGTAAATTTATTCCTGTTAGTGAGGAAGCACTAGAAGATTGTCATTTTAAAGCTGGTAAAGATATGCTTTGCCTTTATTTTAATAACAATCCCGATTCTCAACTTTTTATTGGAAAAGGCTTACGCTTGGGAGGTAGCAGTGCTATTTATGAAGATAACAACTCTTATTTTGGTGATTTATCTGCTATTATTATTGAAAACTTGCCTTTTTGGGCAGATTTTAGTAGCGCTCCAAAGCAAGAAACTGCTTTAATGAGTGAATGGGAAAGTAAAATAGAAGCTATTATAGATGAAACTATAGAGGAAGATCTTACCAGCCTAGTTGGTGTTCCCTCATGGATGTTGGTACTGCTAAACAAAGTTTTAGAAAAAACGGGGAAAAATAATATTATTGAAGTTTGGCCAAATTTGGAAGTTTATTTTCACGGAGGTGTTAATTTTAACCCGTATCGTGAACAGTTTAAAAAAATAATTCCAAAAAAAGATTTTAAATATTATGAAACTTATAATGCTTCTGAAGGCTTTTTTGCTATTCAAGATTTAAATAATTCATTAGACTTATTGTTAATGCTTGATTATGGTATTTTTTATGAATTTATTCCTATGAATAAATTTGAAGGCGAAAACTCTGAAGCAATTTCACTTTCCAAAGTAAAACTAAACACAAATTACGCTCTTGTAATTACTACAAATGGCGGCTTATGGCGTTATTTAATTGGAGACACTATAAAATTCACTTCATTAAACCCTTACCGTATCCGAATTACAGGAAGAACCAAACATTTTATCAATGTTTTTGGTGAAGAGTTAATTATTGACAATGCTGAAACTGCCCTAAAACAAGCATGTTTAAAAACTGGTGCTGAAATTTGTGAATATACTGTTGCTCCTATATTTATGAATGATAAAAAAAGCGGTGGACATGAATGGATGATTGAATTTAGAAAACAGCCTAATAATATTAGTTTTTTTGCTGAAATGTTAGACAATGCTTTAAAAGCAATCAATTCAGATTATGAAGCCAAACGTTATAATAATCTAACGCTATCTATGCCTAAAATTAATATTGCTAAAGAAGGATTATTTTATAATTGGTTAAAACAACAAGGTAAATTAGGAGGGCAACATAAAGTGCCAAGATTATCAAACTCAAGAAAATATTTAGAGGAATTGTTAGAATTAATGTATGTATCCTAAATTTTTCGTTCTATTACATAATTAACCATCATTAATAAAGAATCTTTATAAATAGATTTAGGATATTTTTCCAATATTGCTAGAGCTTTAAACTGGTATTCCTTCATTTTTGTTATTGTATACTCAATACCTCCATTTTCTTTTACAAAAGCAATAACTTCTTTTACCCTTTTTTTATCTTTATTATGGTTTTTAACAGAGTTAACCAACCATTTTTTTTCTTTTTCAGAACAATTATTTAAGGTATATATTAATGGAAGCGTCATTTTCTGTTCCTTAATATCAATACCTGTTGGTTTACCAATTTTTGCATCCGTGTAATCAAATAAATCATCTTTTATTTGAAATGCAGTTCCTATTAATTCGCCGAATAAACGCATTTTTTCAATTTCTTCCTTATCACTTCCAACAGAAGCTGCTCCAATACCGCAACAGGCAGCAATTAGCGTTGCCGTTTTTTGGCGAATAATTTCAAAATACACATCTTCAGTTATATTTAACTTTCTGGCTTTTTCAATTTGTAGCAATTCACCTTCAGTCATATCTTTCAATGAAACTGATATTAATTTTAACAAATCAAAATCTTCATTATCAATAGAGAGCAATAAACTTTTAGAAAATAAATAATCTCCAACCAAAACGGCTATTTTATTTTTCCACAGTGCATTGATAGAGAAAAAACCTCTTCTCCTATTACTTTCATCAACAACATCGTCATGAACTAACGATCCAGTATGAATTAACTCAATTAATGAAGCTCCACGATAAGTTCGCTCACTAAAATTACCATTAGAAACCATTTTAGCTACTAAAAAAACAAACATAGGTCTCATTTGTTTTCCTTTACGTCTAACAATATAATGGGTAATTCTATTAAGTAACGGGACTCTTGTAGCCATAGCTTCTCTGAACTTACTCTCAAAGAGTTCCATTTCTTGAAGTATGGGTTGTTTTATTTGTTCTACTAGCTTCATTAAGAAATCAAAAATAAGAAAAATAGTTTAACTTTTGTTCGCTAATTGACCACAAGCAGCATCAATATCTTTTCCTCTACTTCTACGAACGTTTACAATAATATCATTCATTTCTAAAATACTAATATAATCATCTATAATTTGTGGCTTTGCCTGTTTAAAATCTCCATCATCAATAGGGTTATATTCAATTAAATTTACCTTGCAAGGTACGTATTTACAAAACTTTACCAACGCCATAATAGCCTCTTTATCATCATTAATTCCTTTCCAAACAATATATTCATACGTAACCCTACTACTGGTTTTTGCATACCAATATTCTAAGGCTTCTTTTAAATCTTTTAAAGGAAAGTTTTCGTTAAAAGGCATTATTTTTGTTCTCACCTCATCTATAGCTGAATGTAAGGACACAGCTAAGTTAAATTTCACCTCATCATCTGCTAATTTTCTAATCATTTTTGGCACTCCAGAAGTTGAAACTGTAATACGTTTTGGAGACATTCCTAAACCTTCAGGTGATGTTATTTTATCAATAGCTTTTAACACATTGTTATAATTCATTAAGGGTTCTCCCATCCCCATAAAAACAATGTTAGATAACTTGTGATTGTAATACAATAAACTCTCTTTATTAATAGCTGCCACCTGATCGTAAATTTCATCAGGGTTTAAATTTCGCATTTTTTTTAAACGTGCAGTGGCACAAAACAAACAATCTAAACTACACCCCACTTGGCTAGATACACAAGCAGTTGTTCTTGTTCCTGTTGGTATTAAAACCGATTCAACAATTAATCCATCATACAAACGAACTGCATTTTTAACGGTGCCATCTGAACTGCGCTGCATAGTATCAACTTCAATATGATTGATAACAAAATTATCTTGTAGCATTTGGCGCGTTTCTTTTGAAATATTTGTCATATCTTCAAAAGTATAAGCACTTTTACTCCATAGCCATTCATACACTTGATTTCCTCTAAATGCTTTATCTCCATGTTCAACAAAAAAATCACGTAGTTGGTCTTTTGTTAAAGCACGTATGTCTTTTTTTAGATTCATTTATTTTAATTATTAAATTTAAAGTTATATATTGGTAATCAATAATTTAAAAAAAGCTATATTATGAAAACACCAAACACCAAACACCAACCTTTAAATTTTTAATTCTTTTATTTCTAATTTATTTTGCAAATATAGGTTGCCAAGATGAGATTTGTTATAGTTGTGACAAAGAAATTAATTCTTGGGCTAAAGAAAACATAGAATCTTTAAAAACCATGAATAGAAGCGAATTAGCAATCTTAAGTTCAGGAAAGCAAAGAGCAGCTTTTAGAACATTCACTCCACAAAAAAGAAAACAACTTTGGTTAGATAAATTTAAGCAAATTAAATCTTTAAACTTTTCTAAAAAAGAAGTGAATCACTTAAAAATCATGGAGGAATTTTTAAAAAAATATGATTTCTCTAAAGAATTGACGAAAAAGCAAGAAGAATATTTAACTTCTTGGTTTGAAGAAGGGAAGTTAAATTTTAAATGGACGCCCTATTTTTTAATAAGTGGATTTGCGAAATTAAATGAAGATGCTGTGCTAAGTAAAAAAGAGTTTAAAAGTAAATTCCCCGAAGTTAGTATGCGAGATGACTTAACTACACCGCCAGATGAAGGAGGTGGAGATATTGATTATTGTGACTGCCGATGGGATATTACATGCCAATTGGCAGGATTGGGTGATTGTAGTAACACTAGTTGTGAGGGAACAACTTTTGGTTGTGGCTGGTTAGGAATGCAAAGTTGTACTAGTGATTGCTCATCATTATATTAATTTTTTTATTAGCATGAAAAAAATAAAAAAAATATTTATAGCTATTTCTCCAATTATTTTTTATTTAATAATCGGAGTTACTTTAAATACTAATCACACATGGATACTTCCGATAATGTCTTTATTATACTTTTTTATAGGTATATTTTCAAAAAATAAAAACCAAATATTACTTTTAAGTTTACCTTTTTTATTTTTAATAGCACTTACATTATTTTTAAAAGATGCTTTAACAAGTATTATACTACTCTATTTAATACTATTGCCAATAAGTTTAGTATTAGGTTATCTCTATAAAAATAAATCCTTTTTTTATGGTTTAATATATATAGTTCTAATTAGTTTTATCTTTTTCTATGGTTTTAATAATTGGAATTCTTATATAAGAAATTATAATGCTAGCGTAAATGAAAAAGCACCTACAATAGAGTTGTTAACCAAAACAGATATAATAATAAAACTAGACACTGTACAAAATAAGATAATTGTACTAGATTTTTGGACAACAAGTTGTGGGATTTGTTTTAAAAAATTCCCTGACTATGAAAAAGTTTATTTAGAATATAAAAACAACCCAAACATTGTTTTTTATAGTGTTAATATTCCTACAAAAAGAGATACACTCCTAAAAACTAAAAAATTAGTTAAAAAATTGGGGTATAAATTCTCAACCTTATATGCAGATTCAGATGAAATTCCTAATAGTTTAGGATTTAATAGATATCCTCATTTAACAATTCTAAAAAATGGTAGAATAAGGTATAACGGGCCGTTAGAAGTAGCTGAAAACGTTAAAATTAATAATTTAAGAAATGAAATTAATCGTCTACTAAATGAATAGTTTTTATATAAAAAGATTCCCGCCAGTGCGGGAATCAAATTACTAAAAAATTATGTTATTTTACTAAATAATTAACATTGCATCTCCATAAGAGTAAAATTTATACTTTTCTTTAACTGCTTCTTCGTAGGCTTCCATTAAAAAGTCGTAACCTGCAAAGGCTGCAGCCATCATCATTAAAGTAGATTTTGGCGTATGGAAATTAGTAATCATACTATTTGCAATACTAAAATCATATGGAGGAAAAATAAATTTATTTGTCCACCTATCAAATGTATTCAAATGTCCGTTTGAAGAAACTGCACTTTCTAGTGCTCTCATAACCGTTGTACCTACCGCACAAACACGTTTTTTATTGTCAATTGCGTTATTTACAATTTTTATGGTTTCAGCTGTAACAATAGCCTTTTCTGAATCCATTTTATGTTTTGATAAATCTTCAACTTCTACAGGATTAAAAGTTCCTAAACCAACATGCAATGTTATTTCAGAAAAATCGACACCTTTAATTTCTAAACGTTTCATTAAATGCTTAGAAAAGTGTAGACCTGCAGTTGGTGCTGCAACAGCTCCTTCATGTTTTGCATAAATTGTTTGATAACGTTCTGCATCACTAGGTTCAACTTTTCTTTGAATATATTTTGGTAGTGGTGTTTCTCCTAATTCTTGTAATTTTTTTCTAAATTCTTCGTAAGAACCATCATACAAAAAGCGTAATGTTCTACCTCTAGATGTTGTATTATCTATAACTTCTGCCACCAAACTTTCATCTTCCCCAAAAAACAATTTATTTCCAATTCTAATTTTTCTAGCAGGATCAACCAATACGTCCCATAATCTACTTTCTGCATTGAGCTCTCTTAATAGGAAAACTTCAATTCTTGCTCCTGTTTTTTCTTTTTCACCATACATACGAGCAGGAAAAACTTTGGTATTGTTTAAAATCATTAAATCACCTTCATCAAAATAATTAATTAAATCTTTAAACGTATGATGTTCAATAGTTTGCTCTTTTCTATTTAAAACCATTAAGCGAGATTCATCTCTGTGCTCTGCTGGGTATTCTGCCAATAAACCTTCAGGTAATTCAAATTTAAACTTTGATAATTTCATGTATATAGTTATTTTTTTAGTGGTTACCTAAAATAAATTACTTACCATTTCCTTAATTTAAAAGTGAAATTTATAAAATATTTATTTCAAGTGTTTTTATAGAATGAGCGCAAATATACAACATCGAGATAGGCGTTGTCAAGTGATTTGCAATAAAACTTTGTATTGGTGTATATTAACTGGTAACTTTTTTGAAATCTTCCCAAAAAGTTGGATACGATTTTGAGACCACATTTGCATTTCCAATTTGAATTGGAACCTTAGCTGCTAAAGGTACAAAAGCCATTGCCATTCTGTGATCATCATAGGTAGAAATACTTATATTTTCTTTTATTTTATTTGAAGATTTTAAATACAATGTTTCAGAAGTAATTTGTACTTCTCCCCCTAATTTTTCAATTTCAGTTTTAAGAGCTACTAATCTGTCCGTTTCTTTTATTTTCAACGTATGTAACCCCGTTAAAAAGCATTCAATTCCTAGACCAAAGCAGGTTACTGCAATTGTTTGTGCAATATCAGGAGCGCTAATTAGGTTAATATTCAATGGTTTTATAGTTAAAGTATTATTGTTTTTAAGTACAAGTGAGTTTTCTTCAAACCTTGTTTCAACTCCTAAGTTTTCATAAATAGTTGCTAAAACCGAATCACCTTGCAAACTATTTTTATTATAAGAAGTCAGCTTTATTTCTGAATTTGGGCTTAGCGCAACCAAACTGTAATAATATGAAGCCGAACTCCAATCTGATTCTACTGTAATTGTTTTATCTTGAATTTTTTGTTTTGGCTGAACTAAAATAATATTGTTTTCCCAAACATATTCAACTTCCAATTCAGCTAATAATTGCAAGGTCATTTTAATATAAGGTACTGAAGTTACTTCCCCTTTGAACTTTAATTGTAATCCGTTTTTTAATGTAGGAGCAATTAACAATAACGCAGAAACATACTGACTACTTACATTGCCATTAATTTCAACAAAATCATTAACTACGTTTTTCCCATGAATTTTTAAAGGAGGAAATCCTTCTTTTTCCAAATATTGAATATCCGCACCCAATGTTACTAAGGCATCAACCAAAATCTTTATAGGTCTGTTTTTCATCCTATGAGAACCTGTTAAAATAACTTCAGAATTTTCTTTTACTGAAAAATAAGCTGTTAAAAATCGCATTGCCGTTCCTGCGTGCCCAATATTTATTTCTTCTAGTGTGCTTGCTAATGCTTTTTGCATTAATTTAGAATCATCTGAATTTGAGCTATTTTTAATTGTTAGATTTTGATAAAACCGTTGTAGAATTAGCAATCTATTTGTTTCACTTTTTGAGCCTGTAATTTGAATGCTTCCTTTAACTTTTTTATTTATTTTGTTGATTTTCATCAAATTCATTCTCTATTGAATTAATAACTTAAAAATAAAATAATTTTTAATAGCTTTACTTTTTAATTTTTTTCAATTAAACTCAACCAACCATTATGAAAAAATACTTTTTATTAGCAAGTTGCTTCTTTTTAATATCAACGTACAAAGTTAATGCTCAAAATACAGTATCCAAATTTAATGAAGAATTTTACAAATCTTTAGAATGGCGAAATATTGGCCCTTTTAGAGGCGGAAGAAGTGCCGCTGTTACTGGGGTTGCTAACAAAGCAAATCTTTATTATTTTGGAGCAACTGGAGGTGGAATTTGGAAAACTACCGATGCTGGTAATACATGGAGTAATATTTCAGATGGTTTTTTTGGAGGTTCTGTTGGCGCTATTGCAGTTAGTGAATCTGATACTAATGTAATTTATGTTGGTAACGGTGAAGTTACTATTCGCGGAAATGTTTCTTCTGGTGATGGTATATGGAAATCTGTTGATGCCGGAAAAACCTGGCAACATATTGGACTAAACAAATCTCGTCATATACCTCGAGTTCGAATTCACCCTAAAAATTCAGATATTGTTTTTGCTGCTGTTTTAGGAGATTTATACAAGCCTAGTAAAGAAAGAGGTGTTTATAAATCTACTAATGGTGGAAAATCTTGGAGAAAGGTATTATTTTCAAATGCTAATGCTGGTGCTGTTGATTTAATAATTGACCCTACTAATCCTAGAATTTTATACGCTTCAACTTGGAATGTTAGAAGAACACCTTACAGCTTATCGAGTGGCGGTGATGGTTCTGCTCTTTGGAAAAGTACTGATGAAGGTGAAACCTGGACTAACATATCAAAAAATGAAGGACTTCCAAAAGGAATATGGGGAATTAGTGGTATTACAGTTTCCCCAGTAAATTCAGATATCGTTTGGGCATTAATAGAAAATAAAGATGGTGGTATATACAAATCAACCAATGCAGGAAAAACGTGGAAATTAATCAACAGCGAGCGTAAATTACGTCAACGCGCTTGGTATTATACTCGTATTTATGCAGATACACAAGACGAAAATATAGTTTACGTTTTAAATGTTAGATACCATCAATCTAAAGATGGTGGAAAAACATTTAAAACATTTAATGCTCCTCATGGTGATCATCATGATTTATGGATTGCACCAGAAGACAATCAACGAATGATAATTGGAGATGATGGTGGAGCTCAAGTTAGTTTTGATGCTGGAAAAAACTGGAGTACTTATATGAATCAACCAACAGCTCAAATATATAGAGTTGTTACAGACAACCATTTCCCTTATCGAATTTATGGTGCTCAACAAGACAATTCTACCATAAGAATTGCACACAGAACTAACGGAGGAACTATTGGCGAAAGTGATTGGGAAAGTACTGCTGGGGGTGAAAGTGCCCACATTGCAGTTGACCCATTAAATAACGATATTGTTTATGGAGGAAGTTATGGTGGACTGCTTACAAGAATTAACCATAAAACGGGCGAACGCAGAGCAATCAATGTTTGGCCAGATGATCCTATGGGTCATGGAGTAGAAGATATGAAATATCGTTTTCAATGGAATTACCCTATTTTCTTTTCTCCTCATAATAAAAAGAAACTATACACAACCTCTAATTTTGTACATGTAACCTATAATGAAGGGCAATCTTTTGAAGTTATTAGCCCAGATTTAACTAGAAATGATCCCAAAACACTAAAAGCTTCTGGAGGACCAATAACTAAAGATAATACCGGAGTTGAATATTACGGAACCATATTTGCAGCAGTAGAATCTCCTTTTGAAAAAGATTTAATTTGGACAGGATCTGATGATGGTTTGGTTTATATGACAACCGATGGAGGTAAAAACTGGAGCAATGTTACTCCTAAAAAAATGCCTGAATGGATGCTGATTAATTCTATTGAAGTAGACCCGTTCACAGCTGGAGGCGCTTATATCGTAGGAACTCGTTATAAATTAGGTGATTACACTCCGTACATTTACAAGACTGAAGATTATGGTAAAAATTGGACATTATTAACAAACGGCATAGCTCCAGAACATTTTACTAGAGTACTACGAGCAGACCCAAAAAGAAAGGGATTGTTATACGCCGGTACAGAAATAGGAATGTATATTAGTTTTAATGATGGTAAAAGCTGGAATCCTTTTCAGCTAAATTTACCTATAGTTCCAATTACAGATTTAACTATTAAGAACGATAATTTAATTGCCGCTACACAAGGTCGTTCTTTTTGGATTATAGATGACTTAACACCGCTACATCAAATAAATAAAGAATTAATTTCTAATGCTAATTTTCTTTACAAGCCTATGGATAGCTATCGCATGGGTGGAAGTAAACAAAAGTCTAAAACTGCAGGGCAAAATCATCCTGGAGGTGTTCTTATTAATTATTATGTTAAAGACATCAATGATAAAGACACGCTTAGTTTGTCTTTTTTCGATAATTCTGGAAAACATATTAAAACATTCTCAACAAAACCAGACACCAAACAAAAAGAAGGTAAATTAAAAGTAAAAAAAGGAGCCAATCAATTCAATTGGAATATGCAATATCCTGATGCTGAAAAGGTAAAAGGAATGATATTATGGTGGGCATCCTTAAATGGTCCAAAAGCGTTGCCTGGAGATTATTCAGTAAAATTAGCAAAAAACGGAAAAATGGTTTCTGAGCAAACTTTTAAATTATTAAAAGATCCTCGTAGTACAGCTTCTGATGATGATTTATTAGCTCAATTTAATTTTATACTTGAAATTCAAGAAAAATTAACTGAAATTCATAAAACTTTAAAAAATATCACGAAAGTCAAAAAACAAGTAAAACAGCTAAAAGCAGCTATTTCAGATAAAGAAAAAAATAAAGAAATTATTGATTTGGCTGATAAAATTGTAAAAGAATTAACCGAATATGAAAACGTGTTATATCAAACGAAAAGTAAAAGCAATCAGGATCCTTTAAATTTCCCAATTAAACTGAATAACAAATTGGCACACCTAAACTCATTAAGTTCAATTGGCGATTTTAAACCTACTGATCAATCAATTAAATTTAAAAATGAAATTGTAAAATTAATTGATACTGAATTAGCTAAAATTTATACTGTTTTTCAAAATGATGTTAAAAAATTGAATAAAGAAGTGAAGCAAAGCGATATTAATTTGATTAATTTAAATTAAGAAATAAGAAGGTTTTTAAAGAGAACCTCTACATCACTGAGGCTGTCTGAAAAGCAATGATACTTGTCATTTTGAACTAAGTAAAAAATATCAACATCTTGATACATGAGTGTTTAATCTTAAGAAGATTCTTCATTTACATTCAGAATGACACTTTTTAGACAGCCTCGGTTCAGGTTCTCATAATGGTTGTAATTGTATAATAAGAAAATCTTTACTTTACAAATCTAAAGGTTGGTGAATAGGTTCAGAATGACTTATTTCAATACTTTTAAACAACCTATTTGTTTTTTTTTATAAACTTGTAATAACCAGCCATAAAAGCGCCATATATTGCTGATAAAACAAGTTGCATTTTAACAAATAACAGCCATGTATCTTTAGAAAAATATTGGTTTATCATATCCGAAAAACTACCATAGCTAAAAACACCCATAACAATCTTTAAAAGTGTAATGACTACTAAAAATATCAATGTAAAACGTAAAAATAATTTAAAGAATGATTGACTTTTATATTGATTCATTTATTTTAATTTTTGATTATTGTGATGACGGTTGTGATCTCTTTTTGTTTTAATAGCCATTTTTTTATCAAAAGCAACTTGTAAGTCAATCCCTGTTTGGTTTGCCAAGCATAACACCACAAATACAACATCGGCTAGTTCTTCACCCAAATCCTTACCCTTATCGCTTTCCTTTTCACTTTGTTCACCATATCTCCGAGCGATAATACGGGCTACTTCTCCAACTTCTTCAGTTAACTGAGCCATATTTGTCAATTCATTAAAATATCGAACTCCGTGTTCTTTAATCCAAGTATCAACTACAAGTTGTGCATTTTCAATATCCATTTTATTATTATTTTACTAAAAACCAAAGGTAGTGAACTTCTAATAATATTTATAGTATCCTCCTATTTTTAAGAACAGCCCAATAATAATTTATCTAACTAAATTTAGATAAGTTAAAAACACATCTCTACTAATTTCTGTAGCTCCTAAACTTGCTAAATGATTGTTATAAACCTGACAGTCTATTAATTTATAGTTTTCTTTTTCTAACTTTTGAGTTAACTTGATAAAGGCTAATTTTGAGGCGTTACTTACTTTACTAAACATACTTTCACCACAAAATACAGTTCCCAAATCTACTCCATATAAACCTCCAACCAATTCTTTGTCATATTGAGCGGAGTCAAAATGTTGCCAAACTTCAACCGATTTTGCAATTCCTTTTTTATGCAAATTTATATACGCTTGTTCCATTTCATCGGTAATCCAAGTTTTCCCTTGGTCTGCTACTCTAAAAATATTTCTACAGTTTGAAATTACACCCTCAAAATCCTGATTATACGTTACTGTAAATTTATTTTTTTGAATAACTTGTTTCATACTTTTAGAAATTTTTAATTGATGAGGAAAAAGTACCATTCTTGGGTTTGGGCTATACCACATAATAGGCTCACCCTGATTGTACCATGGGAAAATTCCTTTCTTATATGCTAACAATAACCTCTCAGTTGATAAATCTCCTCCAACAGCCAGCAAACCATCATCATTTGCTTTTTGTACACTAGGAAAATTTAAGTCTTCAGAAAGTAAAAACATTGTTATTTATTTTCAACAAATATAATGAAACAAAAAAGGAGAAAAATTCTCACTTTTCTCCTTTTTTGTTTTGTAATAAGTTTATTTAAAACGGTAAATCGTCTGGTTCGTTTTCATTTAAATCAGAGGTGGTTTCTAAATTATCTAAAGGTGCCATAGGTGGAACTTCAGTTCCTGTTTCTTTTTGTGCTGCCTCAATTCTCCAACCTTGAATTGAATTAAAATAAACGGCTTCTCCTTGAGGGTTAATCCATTCTCTTCCTGTTAAATTAATCGAAATTTTCACATCTTGCCCTTCTTGAAAATTATTCAATAAATCACACTTGTCTTGAATAAATTCAATTTTTAACATTTGAGGATATTGGTCATTCGTAGTAAGTACCATTTCTCTTTTCCTAAAACCATTTGCCCCAAAAGTTTTAGTTTCTTCAATTTTTTTAATTTTTCCTGTAACTTCCATATTTCAAATTTATTTCATTAAAAGTACTTTCCAAGCACTTGCAACGTCATTTTTTTCTAAAAATGCTTTCGCAAATGTATGTTTTTTTACACTATTATACCCAATAATTTGCGGGTGTTCTTTTGCAAACTTATCAACAGCTATTTTAGATGGGATTGACTCAATATTACCCAACATCCCTAGATCATTCCCTGTCAATACTTTACTATTTCTAATTTTAATAGGTATAGAATCAACTCCAATTCCCAATGTTGTTAACGGCTTTGGTATTTCAAAAAACCCCTCTTTGGCTCTAGAGTACAAACTACCTCCTGCTCTTGCTACTAAATCTAATTTTTGTTGATTTATATTTCCTTCATCATTTAAAAAAGCTTCTTTTATATGCAATTTTACAACTTCACATATAATTAAATTTCCAGCACCTCCTTCAGTTCCAAGTTCAATTATATCCTTTACTTTGCATTCAAATTGTATGGGAGATTCTCCAACTCTAAACGGTTTTACTTTTTCAGAAGCTACCATAGCAAAACCCGCCTTTTCAAACTCATTAATACTTTCTGGATATTCAGTACTTGACAATGACATTTGTTGTACAATATCAAAATTTACCACATTTATTACAACTTCTTTAGTTTTCTTAATATTTTCTAGGGTATGTTTTGTTGTATTATTTCGAACTCTTCTCGCTGGTGAAAATATTAATATGGGCGGATTTGCACTAAACACATTAAAAAAACTAAACGGTGATAAATTGGGACTTTCATTACTATCAATTGTACTTGCTAATGCTATCGGTCTTGGAGCAACGGCACTTAATAAATAGCTGTGTAATTTTTCTATTGCAATGTCTTTTGGATTTATACTTAGCATCAATTTGTTTTCAACAAATATAAATATTTCAACTTTAAAATAATATCGATTATAATTTTAAGTTATATCAACATAAATTCTATATTTGAATGATGGCTTCACAAAAAAATTCTCAAATTATTAGATGGGCTGTAATAATTGCCTCTTTTATTATTGTTACACTTATTTTGTGGAATACTTACGCCTTTTTTCAAAAATTTAAAAATGAAGAACGAGCCAAAATGGAAATTTTAGCTACAGCACAAAAAGATTTAGCTACTAATTTAGACCTAAATGCTAGTATTAACCTGCCTCTTAAAATACTCGAGAACAATAAAAACGTTCCTATGATTTTATCAAATGATAATGATGAAATTATTAGTTGGCAAAATTTAGATTCTGTTAAAGCAAAAGACCACAGCTATTTAGTTAAACAATTGGCAATTATGAAACGAGAAAATGACCCTGTCATTATTCAGTTTGATAGAGATCAAAAAAACTATATTTACTACAGAGATTCAGATTTATTAACCAAATTGAAATATTATCCAATTGCTTTAATTCTAATTTTATTTTTATTTGCAAGTGTTATTTATTTATTCTTTAAATCTAACAAAGTTGCTGAACAAAATAAATTATGGACCGGAATGGCAAAGGAAACAGCCCATCAAATTGGCACTCCACTATCTTCTTTATTAGGTTGGATTGAAATTTTACGTTTAGAGAATACAGATGAAAATACAATTAAAGAAATTGAAAATGATGTACATCGATTAAATATTATTGCAGAACGGTTTTCAAAAATAGGGTCTATACCAACACTAGAAAAATTAAATATTGTTGAGGCTACTTTTAATTCTTTCAATTACCTTAAACTAAGAAGTTCTAAACAAGTTGAATTTAATTTCAAAAGCTCTGAAAAGGAAATTTTAGCAAATATTAACCTTCAATTATATAGTTGGGTTATTGAAAATTTAATAAAAAATGCCATTGATGCAATGGAAGGGAAAGGAAAAATAGTACTTGCTATTACTGAAAATACTAAAAGTGTAAATATTGCTATTACTGACAATGGAAAAGGAATACCAAAAAACTTACAACAAAAAATATTTTCTCCTGGTTTTACTACTAAAAAACGCGGCTGGGGACTAGGATTGTCTTTAGCAAAACGCATTATTGAAGATTACCACAACGGTAAAATTTCTGTGTCTAAATCAGAAATAAACAAAGGAACCACTTTTGTAATTGCACTTCGAAAATAATACTACAACTCCTTGGAAATAGCCATAGCCATTGCTTTAAATTCTTCAGGCTGTAGTTTAACCTTTTTAATAAATTGAATATCTTCCATTTTTTGTAACGGAATTAAGTGTACATGCACATGCGGAACCTCTAACCCAATAACAGCCATTCCAATACGCTCACAAGAAATTACCTTTTTCATTGCAATAGCAACTTCTCTCGAAAAGTCCATTAAACCGTTATAAGTACCTTTATCTAACTCAAAAAGTTTGTTAACCTCTTTTTTAGGCACTACCAATGTATGTCCTTTCGCATTTGGATTGATATCTAAAAAGGCATAAAACTCATTATTCTCAGCTACTTTGTATGAAGGTATTTCTCCTTTTATTATTTTAGTAAATATTGACATTTTTTTTATTTTAACCAAAAATAACAAACCCTTTCCAATTAAAAAACTGAAAAGGGTTTTTACATTATGTATCTTTATTTCTTATGCTCTCGAAATTTCCATAATTTCAAATTTCATAATACCACTTGGCACTTCAATTTCAGCAATATCGCCAACTTTCTTACCTAGTAGTCCTTTTCCTATTGGAGAGTTAACAGATAATTTCCCTTCTTTAATATTTGTTTCAGAATCAGCAACTAATGTATATGTAAACTCCATATTATTTAGTAAATTCTTAATTTTAACAATTGAATGAATTAATACTTTTGAAGTGTCTAACAAAGATTCATCAATAATTCTGGCATTAGAAATAACTTCCTTTAATTTTGCAATTTTCAACTCTAAATGTGATTGTTCTTCTTTTGCCGCATGGTATTCAGCATTTTCACTTAAATCACCTTTATCTCTTGCCTCAGCAATATCATTACTAATTCTTGGACGTTCTACATGCTCTAAAAAATCTAACTCTTCTTTTAGCTTTTTCATTCCTTCTGCCGAATAATACGATATTTTACTCATAACTTATCTATTTTAATAAATACAAAAAATCCCAAAACTGGAAACCAGAATGAGATTTATACAAATGTACAAAATATTTGTAAATTGCAAGCGTTTAGCTACAAACTTCATACTATAACTATGCGAAAGCTATTTTTATTGTTACCATTCATTATATTTTTTTCCTGTGAAAAAAATGTGACCAATGATATTTTACCAAATGTATCTGTAAACGTTACAATAAATATAGATTTACCTCAATATATTGATTTGCAAACTCCAACAGGTTGGACTGAAATAACTGGAGGAATTAAAGGAATACTCATTCAAAATACAGGTATTGGAAACCCGCCTTACAAAGCTTACGATAGGGCTTGCCCTAACAATGATTGTGCTACTCCAATGGTTTTTGATGGAAGTTTAAAAATGAAATGTCCTTGTGATAATAGTGAGTATAGTATTATTGATGGTTCACCTCAAACTTCTGGAAATATACACTTTGCCAGAGAATATAGAGTGAATGTTTTAAATTCTTCAACTCTAAATATTACTAACTTTTAACTTCTTAATTAAAAACAGATTCCTATTTTTGTGCAAAAGCAACAAAAAGTGAAAAATTATTTCTCATCAAATTTTAAATTAGGTGTTTTAGGTGGCGGGCAATTAGGCAAAATGCTACTAACCGAAACTCAAAAGTTTGATATCTACACAAGTATTTTAGACGGTTCTTCTGAAGCTCCTTGTGCTCAAATTTGTAATGAATTTCACCATGGTAATTTATTAGATTTTGATACCGTTTACAATTTTGGTAAAACAGTTGATTTATTAACTATTGAAATTGAACATGTTAATGTTGATGCATTAGTAAAATTGGAACAAGAGGGTTTAGAGATTTACCCTCAACCAAGAGTTATTCAAACAATTCAACATAAAGGAAAACAAAAAGATTTTTTTGTTAAAAATAAGATTCCAACAGCTCCTCATAAACGGTTTTCATCTTTGGAAGAATTAAAAAATGAAAAACTCTCATTTCCTTTTGTTTGGAAATCTGCACAATTTGGTTACGATGGTACTGGAGTTAAAGTTGTTAAACATAAAAATGATTTGAATTTATTGAATGATGCTGATTGTATTATTGAAAAATTAATTCCTTTTAAAAATGAACTTGCTGTAATTGTAGCAAGAAATAAAAATGGAGAAGTTAAAACGTATCCTGTTGTTGAAATGGAATTTCACCAAGAAGCCAACCAAGTAGAATATGTAATTTGCCCTGCAAGAATTTCAAACGAAGTTGCTCAAAAAGCTCAAAAAATAGCTTTAAACGTTGCCGAGTCTTTTAAACATATTGGTTTATTAGCTGTTGAATTATTTCAAACAGAAAACGATGAAATTCTAGTCAATGAAGTTGCTCCACGCACACATAATAGTGGACATTATAGTATTGAATCCTCTTATACTAATCAATTTGAACAACATCTGAGAAGCATTTTAAACCTTCCTTTGGGAAATACAGATAGTAAACTTGCTGGAATTATGGTAAATTTGGTTGGTGAAGATGGTTTTTCAGGCAACGTTGTTTATGAAAATTTAGAAGAAATTTTAAAAATGGATGGAGTGACTCCGCACATTTATGGTAAAAAGCAAACTAGACCCTTCAGAAAAATGGGTCATGTGACTATTGTTAACACGAATTTAGAGAAAGCTAGAAAAATAGCAGCAAAAGTTAAAAATACCATTAGAGTAATTAGTGGTGAATAGTGAATAGAGAAAATTAAGTTTGAATCTTTGAATCTTTTAATACATATAAATTATGGGCAAAGTAGGAATTATTATGGGAAGCAACTCAGACCTTCCAATTATGCAACAAGCTATAGATATTTTACAAAGTTTTAATATTAAAACTGAAGTTGACATTGTCTCTGCACATAGAACTCCCGAAAAATTATTTGATTATGCTAAAAATGCTCATGCAAGAGGAATTTCTGTAATAATTGCCGGTGCTGGAGGTGCAGCGCACTTACCTGGAATGGTAGCTTCAATAAGCCCTCTCCCAATTATTGGAGTTCCTATCAAATCTTCAAACTCTATTGATGGCTGGGATTCTATTTTATCTATTTTACAAATGCCCAACGGTGTTCCTGTTGCTACTGTTGCCCTTAACGGTGCTAAAAATGCGGGTATCCTAGCAGCTCAAATTATAGGAAGTTCTAATGAAAATATTCAAAATACCATTATTGATTTTAAAGAAAACTTAAAAAATACGGTTATTGAAGCAGGTATAAAACTTAAAAAAGACTTATAAAGATACTATTTTCTTAGGTGATTTTTTTTGTCCTTTTTTATTTTTGAAACTAAAATCACTTACCAGTGTGTTTATTTTAATTCTTTTGTAATTTTTTGATTTTGAGATGGATTTATTCATCATTCTTATCTTTCAATAATTAACTCAATATTTAAACGTGAAATTTCAATTTTAAGTATCTGTTTTAGCAAAAAAAAATGTTAAAATATATCTCCCTAACTAATTTTAGAACTAGCACTAAAAATTAAGACACTTTATAATATCTTTACAAAAAATAATTTTTATTTCTATATTACAAATATGAGTAATCCACTATTAGAAAACTATAATACCCCTTTTTCAACAGCTCCATTTTCAAAAATTAAAAATGACCATTTTAAACCTGCTTTTAAAAAAGCAATTAACCTTGCAAAAGCCGAAATTGAAGTAATTTGTAACAATCCTGAAGCACCAACTTTTGAAAACACACTTGAAGCGCTAGAATTTTCTGGACAAAAATTAAACAGTATTTCAAGTATTTTTTTTAATTTGAATTCTGCTGAAACTAGTGATGAAATTCAAAAAATTGCACAAGATATCTCACCAATGCTATCAGCATTTTCAAATGACATCACATTAAACAAAAAACTTTTCAAAAGAGTTCAATTGGTTTATAATATAAAAAGCGACCTGAATTTAACTGCTGAACAAGATATGCTATTGACCAAAAAATATAAAAATTTTGTTAGAAATGGCGCTAATTTAACTAAAAAAGAAAAATCTGAATTACGGATTATTGACACAAAACTTTCAAAATTAAAACTACAATTCGGAGAGAATGTATTAGCTGAAAATCAGGATTTTAAACTTCATCTAACAAATAAAGACCAATTAAAAGGACTTCCTGAAAGCACTATTGAAGCCGCTCAAATATTAGCCAAACAGCTTCAGAAAAAAGGTTGGATTTTCACATTAGATTATCCAAGTTATATTCCATTTATGACTTACGCTGATTCAAGGGAACTTAGAAAAAAAATGGCAAAAGCATTTGGAGCAAAAGCTTTTAGAAATAATGATAATGATAACCAACAAATAGTTTTAGACCTAGTTAAGTTACGACATAAAAGAGCCAACCTGTTAGGGTATAAATCGCATTCTCATTTTGTTTTAGAAGAGCGAATGGCTGAATCACCTGAAAATGTATATGTTTTTTTGAATGATTTATTATCAAAAGCGAAACCCGCCGCACAAAAAGAATTTGACAACTTGTCAAAGTTTGCCAAAAAAGATGAGATAGTACAATTAGAAAAATGGGATAGCGCTTATTATTCTGAAAAACTAAAAAAAGAACTTTTTGATTTAGAAGAAGAACAACTCAAACCTTATTTTAAATTAGAAAATGTAATTGAGGGTGTATTTACGGTTGCAAATAAACTTTATGATTTAAACTTTGAAGAAATTTTCACTATTGACAAGTACCATAAAGATGTTAAAACTTATAAAGTTACTGATGCAACTGATAACTATATTGCTATATTATATACCGACTTTTTCCCTAGAAAAGGAAAACGTAATGGAGCTTGGATGACATCATTTAAAGATCAATGGAAAAAAGGCTTAGAAAATTCTAGACCACATATATCTATTGTTTGTAATTTCACCAAACCTACAAATACCAAACCTTCTTTATTAACTTTTAATGAAGTTACAACCTTATTTCATGAATTTGGCCATGCACTGCATGGAATGTTGGCAAATACAACATATCCTAGTTTATCTGGAACTAATGTTTATTGGGATTTTGTTGAACTCCCTAGTCAATTATTTGAAAATTGGTGTTATGAAAAAGAAGCATTGAGTTTATTTGCTAAACATTTTAAAACAAATAATATTATCCCAATAGATTTAATTGATAAAATTAAAAAGTCTTCTAACTTTTTAGAAGGAATGCAAACTTTACGTCAATTAAGTTTTGGTATTTTAGATATGAACTGGCATAGCAAGAACCCAGCAGTAATTGACAATGTTAAAAAGTTTGAGTCTCAAGCTTTTAAAAATACACAATTATTTCCAGATGTTAAAGAGAATTGTATGAGTACCTCTTTTTCACATATTTTTCAAGGAGGTTATTCTTCAGGATATTATTCATACAAATGGGCTGAAGTTTTAGATGCTGATGCTTTTTCACTTTTTTTAGAAAATGGCATTTTTAACAAACAAATTGCACAAAAATTCAAATTAAATATTTTAGAAAAAGGAGGCACGATAAAACCTATGAATTTGTATGTTAATTTTAGGGGCAAAAAACCTACAAACACCGCTTTATTACAACGTGCCGGTCTTTTGAAATATGATTAGAATAATAATGTATTACCATATTCTAAGTAAATAAAATGCGTGATTTATACAATATATGGTTGATTTTAATAAATAAATGGTAAAATATTTGTTTTTATAAAAAGTAATTTATACTTTAGTACTGTTAAAATATCATAAACCCCTAAATTCATTAACATGATTTGAAAAAATATTTTAGTAAAAAGGTAATTCAGTAGTGATTGTACCCAATTGTTTTGCTAGTTACAAATTTACAGTATAATCACACTGAATTAACTTTAACCCCTAACCCCAAAAACCCCATTACAATGAAACCCCATGCCCTAAAACTTCTTTTACTAGTCTTTCTAAGTTCTGTTTTATTTTCTTGCTCAAAAGAAGATGAAGGAATCTATTTTAACGAAAATAGCGAAGTTGTAAATACAAACGTTTCATACTCCGAAATAGAAACTGAAATATTAAATTTAATTAACGATTATAGAGAGAGTGAAGGGTTAACATCCTTAAAACCCTTAAATATTATTTCGGGTGTTGCAGATGGGCATAGCAAATATATGGTTGAAATAGGAGAAGTAAATCATGATAACTTCAATGAACGTACACAAACTTTAGTTGAGAACGCTGGAGCCATTTCTGTTGGTGAAAATGTTGCATATGGCTTTAATTCTGCACAAGGTGTTGTTAATGGTTGGTTAAATAGTGATAGTCACCGAGCAATAATTGAAAATCCAAACTATACTCATTTTGGTATCTCAACTGAATCTAATAATGAAGGTAGAAATTACTTTACCCAAATATTTATAAAAAAATAATAAATTATTTATAAACCCCAGTAGCTAATTAAGTTACATAATAAAATAACTGTATTATGAAATCAACATCTTTGTATAACAACATTAAAGAACCCCATTTAAAAGTAATTAAAAACACTATTAAACGTAAAAAAAGAACTATTTCAAGAATTTACATTAATACGCTAATTCCTGATTTTAGCTATACTAATAACTTAGGAGAAAACACGACTCCAGAAAATTATGTATTGCTATAAACTCAAATTTGAAAAAGTAAATTAAAAACAATAGCGTCTCCACAACGGTAGTGTTAAAAGTTTAGTTACAAATAAGTACCTCGAGAGATTGTCGTCTCCACAACGGTAATTAAAAAAAGCAGTTGCAAATAATACCTTGAGAAATTGTCGTCCCCACAACGGTAGTATAATCAAAGTCTATTATTTTACAACTGCCTAGTTTTTATTTCATTTTAACTATAATAAATTCTGTTCTTCTATTTAATTGATGTTCTTCTTCAGAACATTTAACTCCATTTGAGCATTTATTTACTAACTGAGTTTCTCCAAAACCTTCGTATTTTGTAATTCTATCAGCTTCTATCCCTTTAGATATTATATAGTTATACGTTGATTTAGCTCTTCTGTTAGATAATCTAAAATTATATTGGTCATCTGCTCTACTATCAGTATGTGACTCAAGTCTAATAACCATCCTTGGATATTTATTCATTAAAGCAACAACTTTATCTAATTCTAACGCAGCATCAGGTCTTATATTGGATTTATCTAGATCAAAATAAATAGTTTCTAAATCTGCTAAAATTACTACATCTTCAATTGGAGCAAGTGGAATGTTTAAATTTACTACTAACTCTTTTTCTTTTTCTAAACCAAATGAATTGAAATTAACGGATACATCTTGATATTTTTCTTTAGAGCCTTTTAAAACAAAGTTTTTGTCTCTATCTATTAAATGTTGATACGATCCATCTTTTTTCGTAATAAAATAGGCTACTTCTTCTCCATTTTGTCTTGCTAAAATAACTTTAGCTCCTTCCACAGGTTCATTATTTACAGCATCAAAAATTTGGCCTTTTAAGGTTAATGGAGGAATTCTAGTGAAAGCATAAATGTCATCACCACCTACTCCGCCTTTTCTATTAGATGAAATAAATCCTTTAAACCCATTATCAAATAAATAATATCCAAAATCATCTTTTTTACTATTTATTGGCTTACCTAAATTTATAATATTAACAATTTTATCATTTTCATCTTTAACAGTTGCAAAAACATCCATTAAACCAAATCCTACATGACCATCTGATGAAAAATACAAGGTTTCATCTTCTGAATCTATAAATGGAAATGCCTCGTTACCTTCAGTATTAATAATCTCTCCTAAATTAGTAGGAGCTCCTAAAGACCCATCTTCTAACACTTCACTTACATAAATATCTGTACCTCCAAAGCCTCCTGGCATATCAGATGCAAAGTATAATTTTTTTCCATCCTTACTTAATGAAGGGTGATATACAATATAATTTGGGTTATTTAAATTTGTTGGTTTTACATGTATCCACTTACCATCAACTAACTCAGCACTATAAATTCCAACATGCATTATTCCTTTATCATCATTAATTTTCTTTGATTCAAAATAATTGTTTCTTGAGAAGTACATTTTGGTTCCTTCACTATTAAATGTAACCGGACCATCATGCTGTATTGAATTTACCTCTCCTTTTAGTTTTATTGTATTTTCAACAGAACCTCCTTCTAAAGGTGTTTCAAACACATCTAACATAGGTTGTTTATCCCAAGCATATAATCTTTTTACAGAAACACCTTCATCACGCGACGAAGCAAAAACAATATCCTTATCTAAAAGTACAGCTCCAAATTCATTAAATTTAGTATTGATATTTAACTTTTTTAAAGTATTCTGTTCTTTCGAATTAAAAATAGCACTTGCTAAATCTTTGTTTTTAAAAAAATCTTTAACTCTTGAATCTTTTTCATTACCAGCTTCCTTATATTTTTTCATCCATTTTTTTGAAGCTTCATATTTCCCATTGGCTCTTAATGTTTGAGCATAGTACAAGTAATATTCTGAAGGTACATTTTTTTGCTCAACAACTTTTTTATAAATAGATAATGCTTTTTCAGGTTGACGTAACATAATATATGCATCACCTAATTTACGCATTGCATACTGTTCATTAAAACTCGTATCAATTAACTTCTCATAGGTTTTAATTGCTTTTACAAATGAAAAGTTATTATATTCTCTATCTGCTTTTTTTTGTTTTGCTGTTTGACCAAACGTTGATGCACCTATCAAAACAAATGCTATAAATAAAATTTTTATGTTTTTCATAATATTCATCTTTATTTGGTTAAAAATATCTTGGAGATTTTTGTTTTCTTTTCAAGAATCTGAATTCATACATCAACAGTATTTCATGTGATCCTGAAGTATAAGGTCTAATTTCTCCTGTTGGAATTTCATACGTATAACCAACCCTAAATTGATCTGATACCTGAAAATCTACTAAAGCACCCAAAGCATTTTGTTGACCATTAAGCCTATAAGAACCTCCCAACCAAAACTTTTCATTAAACAAAAAATTTGCGGTTAAATCTGTTGAAATTGGAGCTCCTTTAGTGTATTTAAACATAAAGGATGGTTTAAATTTTAAATTATCATTTAAATCTAACACATAACCTCCAATTGCATAATAATGAACTCTCTCTAATGCTGCATATTCAGTATCATTATTTAAGTCGTGATTAATCATCTTTGGTATTGACAAGCCCAAATACCATTTATCTGAGTGAACTAAAATACCTGCTCCAAAATTAGAATTCCACCTATTTAATCTATCATTAAAATACGGGTCTTGATTTACTTCAGTAGCATTGTATAACTCTTCAGATAATTTATAATAGGTCATCCCTGCTTTTAAACCAAAACTTACATTAACATCCTCACTAGCTTTGATGGTGTATGAAAAGTCTGCAAATGCATACGTGAAATTTTCATATCCAGCCTTATCGTTAATTAATGAGAAACCCAATCCTATTTTTTCATTTCGTAAAGGAGAGTGTATTGATAAAGTTTGTGTTTGAGGACCACCGTCAAATCCAGCCCATTGATTTCTATTTAATCCAACAATACTTAATGCATTCCTACTTCCTGCATATGCAGGGTTAATAGCAATTGTATTATACATATACTGTGTAAATTGTGGCAATTGTTGCGCATTAGAATGTTCAAATCCTAAAATAAGTATTACTATAATTATAATTATACGTTTCATAGTTTTATTTTTTTAGTGAGTCCCTAAATATATATATCCTGTAATTGGTTTAAATCCACTACTTAATACATTAACAACATAATAGTATGTTCCTGTCGGTAAAATAGTGCTAGAACCTATTGTTAATCCTGAAACATTTGGATATCCTCTCCAATTATTTTGGTAATTATTTGATTGGAAAACCATTTTACCCCAACGATTGAAAACTTGTACATTAAATGTAAATCCACAATCTTCTAGGCCAAGTAAATCAAAAGTGTCATTAATTCCATCATTATTCGGAGTTATAACCTTAGAGATTGTTAATTCTTCTGTTGAACATGCTAAAACAACACAATCATCATTTACATTTACAATTACTGTTATAATTCGTCCACAATCTCCTGGTTCCGTATATGTAAATTCAAACGATTCAAGATTAACAATAGATGGGTCAAAAAAGTCTCCAGTTAACCCTTCGCTATTATTTACATCTACCCAAGTACCTCCTGATACAAAATTATCGCCTAATAAATTGGTTAAATCATATGTCTCATCTTCAATACATAAATCTATTGAATCTCCTGTGATTTCTCGTGGTGTAATATCTTGTGTTATTTCTATAGTTGTTGAACCAAAACAACCACTACTAGTATCACTTACAGTTACTGAATAGGATCCAGGTTCTGTTACAGCTATTGTTGCCGTTGTTGCTCCATTACTCCATAAATAACTAACTTCACCCTGAGTAACAGAGGTACTTGCATCTAATGTAACCTCTGTTGTATCACACGTTAATACTTCGTTTCCTGTGATTACTGCTTCTACATTTGATGTGTTTTCTATTACTTCAACTGTTGCTGTTGCTGAACATCCATTTTCTCCATCTGTTACCGTTACTTCATAAACTCCTGGCTCTACTACTCCTATTGTTGAAGTTGTTGCTCCTGTGTTCCATAAATAACTTACCGTTCCTTGAACTGTTGATGTACTTGCATCTAATGTAACCTCTGTTGTATCACACGTTAATACTTCGTTTCCTGTGATTACTGCTTCTACATTTGATGTGTTTTCTATTACTTCAACTGTTGCTGTTGCTGAACATCCATTTTCTCCATCTGTTACCGTTACTTCATAAACTCCTGGCTCTACTACTCCTATTGTTGAAGTTGTTGCTCCTGTGTTCCATAAATAACTTGCCGTTCCCTGAACTGTTGATGTACTTGCATCTAATGTAACCT
>JAKIVA010000047.1 GCA_021647265.1 Lutibacter sp. | reverse complement strand
GTTGGTAATGTAATAGGAGCTGCTATAGTTACACCTCCTGCAGCTGCTAATGCAATTCCAATATTTCGGAGTATTCTAAAAAATTTAGGTGTCTTTTTTGTATATCGTTCTGTAAGTTTCATAAATTAAGATTTAATAGTTAACAATACTTTTTCTTTTCGTTCAAATGCCTGGTAACAACTTGAAACAATTTTCTGTAGTAGCAATCGAGAAGAACTTCCTTTTCCTATCCCAGTCAATTGTGTTACTGGTGCAATACATCCTTCAAGTTCTTTTAAAGCATCATTAGCCGGATGTATCAAAATCAAACTTCTACCAGGAACATTTTCAAGCAGTAAATGATGTTTAAACTTTTCAGAAAATCGAGGTTTCAACTTGTAGGTTCCTTCTGGAATACAAGAGATATTTTTTCTATTTTCTAACCAGGGCAATTCAATAACAAAACCTATAAACCTACCTTTAAAAAAAAGGGCACTATTCGTACCCTTTTTATAATAGGTCCTTTGCAATGTAAATTCCATTAAACAGTGTAAATATCAATTACAGCTAAAGCGTTGTATGCACCATTTTTCAATGAGTACATTTCACCATTTACCTCTTGGTAAAATTCAATACCCATCACCTGAACAATAGGTAATGTAGAATCTGCTGTAACAGTTGCAGTCAAATCAATCGCTGCTGTGTTTACACTATCATAAGGTAGAATAGCAGTTTCGTCATTCTCAAAAATTGAAGTTTCTGCTCCAAAATCTAACTCAGCTGCTCCCATAACCATTTTAAAATGAGTAGTTCCAGCAGGAGCTGCAATACGTACTGTTGGAGCAAAAGGAGCAAGACTTAATGTTGCTTCACCCGATACTCGGTCAAATGCTTTAGTAAAAGCAGCAAACAATGTTGAGCCTAACTTACCATTCACATTAAAATCAAATCCAAGCAATAACCCCATATTACCATTTGGAATTGTTCTCAATCCACGTGCATTGGTCGTATCGGTTTTTACAACTTTCAAAAGGTCTGTTGTTAACCTACTCACAACACGTTTATCCTTTGCATTTTGCAATAAAATCCGAATGGCGTTACGAAGTAACTTTCCACCTTTTCCGGCTCTACCAAATTCAGAGCCATTTTCTCGCGTTCTTTGAAACGCTGGGTCATTTGCAATTCTTGAAGCATCTACTCCCCCTTTTTCACGAGCAAGATCTCCATCAGAAGTTTTGTAAAAGGTAATACCTCCAATAGTACCTTTTAATTTAATTATACCAGTCTGTCTAGCCATGCTATTATAAATTTTTAATTCTCAACAAATGAAAGTATCTTTATAAGAGAATTAAAAAATCAACATACAACCCTGCCGAATCAATCTTTTTTTACCGAATAACACTAAATAAATGATATTCAGATGAGGTTAGGATAAAGTATGGATAGTGTATCAAATGAAAATAATAAGAGCTTGCATATACCCAAAAGACATTCAGTGCATCACTGGAAGAAGTGAACGATATGGGCATAAGTTATTAAATGAAATTAAAGCACATTTTGGGAAACAAAAACATCAATTTGTAACTATAAAAGAATTCTCAGAATACTCTGGGATTGAAGTCGATATCGTAAATCAATACATTTCAAACTAAATAAAAAGGGGCTAATTCGGGGTCAGTAAAAAAGTGTATATTTAAATCCCCAATAAAATAAGGGAAGTTTGGAATAGTTTTAGTTCCTTCCTCTCTGCAATAATACACCCAAAAAATAACAAAAGCCTGTAAACACTATGTTTATAGGCTTTTTTGATTTAGTGAAATATCAAAAAACACTATTAAATATGTTATAAAAAGGGACTAGATATTCAAGATTAAATGAGTATTTATAATGCCCTTTTACTGTTATAACTAGCTGTAGAAGTTTTTATATTAAAGACATTTATCTATAAATGAGTACTATTATCCCCATTTTTATTATATTTGAGGAAAATAATACCCATTATGAAGTCTAAAGAAAGAATATTATTTCCAAAGCATTTAAAAATCTTACAACAAGTAGGTGAAAATATAAGACTAGCACGTAAACGAAGAAAACTAACAACTTTGCAGGTTTCGGAAAGAGCAGATATAGATAGGAAGACACTTTATAAAATAGAAAATGGAGATCCAAAAGTATCTTTTGGAGCCTATTTCAATGTGTTAAGAGTACTAGGATTACAAAACGATTTTCTAAAATTAGCTGCAGACGATGAATTCGGGAGAAAACTCCAAGACTTAGAACTTTTGTAACTCATTATTCAATATGTCATACTGTGTTGAGCTTGTACAGAGCTTATCGAAGTGTTATCCATAAATCTATAATTTAATAAAAAAACAAAAAGAAGAATCGTAATTCCGAGCGGTAGTGAAGGAATCTCATGAATTATCCAATAAAAACAAGAACACATAGTAAAGCAAATCCAAAATGGCACAAAAAAAATTCAACATATACATATATGCACACTGGAAACCAATGCCAGAACCTAAAAATATAGGAATACTTTCAGCACATTATGGAAAAGGTAAAAAAGCATTCAGTTTTGAATACAACAAAGAATGGTTGCAATCAAAACAACAAATGTTATTAGACCCAGACATACAATTCTATAGTGGTCCACAATATCCAAATAACAAAGAAAATTTCGGAGTATTTTTAGACAGTATGCCAGATACTTGGGGTAGGACCTTAATGAAAAGAAGAACAGCACAGCAAGCTAAAGAAAATAACGAAAAGGCAGCTACACTTTACGAAATAGATTATTTACTAGGAGTATATGACGAAAGTAGGATGGGAGCATTACGATTTAAAACTGACCCTAACGGACCATTTTTAGACAATAGTATAACAACACCAACACCGCCATGGTCTTCAATTGCAGAACTACAAGAAGCAGCCAAACAATTTGAAGAGGATCAGGGTGATGAGGTAGCAAAAAACTGGTTAGAAATTCTAATGGCACCTGGTTCATCATTGGGAGGAGCAAGACCAAAAGCAAATATACTCGATAAAGAAAAAAACCTTTGGATTGCTAAATTTCCTTCAAAGAATGATACAACTGACAAAGCAGCGTGGGAGTTCTTGGTATATCAATTGGCATTAAATGCAGGAATTAATATGGCACCATCAAAAATTCAAAAAATTACAGGAAACTATCATACATTTTTTACCAAACGGTTTGATAGAGATAAAGGAGAACGTATTCATTTTGCTTCGGCTATGACAATGACAGGGAATAATGAAGACACCATTAGAGAAAATTCGGCAAGTTATTTAGAAATAGCAGAATTTATCCAAAATTACGGATGTAATATAAAAGAAAACTTGCACCAGTTATGGAGAAGGATTGTATTCAATATAGCAATTTCAAATACCGATGACCACTTACGTAATCATGGGTTTATATTAACTGAAAAAGGGTGGATAGTATCACCAGCATACGATATCAATCCATCGATTGATAAAGATGGCTTAGCCTTAAATATTGATATGGACAACAATGCACTTGATATTGATTTAGCAAAAAGCGTAGGAGAGTACTTCCGTTTAAATAGCGAACAAATGGATACAATTATTCACGAAGTCAGTAAATCAGTAAGCCATTGGAAAGCCATAGCCACTAAAATAGGTATTTCTAAAAAAGAACAACTACTTATGGAAAAAGCATTTTTATTTTAAAAACACTTCCCTCTCTGCAAAATAAAATACCTTAAGTAATAGGTCTGTTATACAGAGACTAATACGGAACTTTAATTAAATTACCAAAAAAGACAGCATTCATAAATAATTTGTTGGTTCCATACCAAGCTCCTCTAAAATTTGGATTGTCGGCAAATAATACAACCCTACCATTTCCAATTTTACTCACAATAATGGCTGCAGATTTTTTTATATAATTATCAATATTGTACTGAGTTACATAGCCGTCAATATGTGGATTTTGAGTGTATTTAGCAACTGTTGAAAAACGACTTTTACTCGGGCTTAAAAATACTTTGTTGTTTTTATAAATAGGTATTTCCCTATCGTGGTACCCGTAAGCAATAGGGTGTGTTAAATCTAAATTAACTTTAAAAATTGCACCTCCTATATTTTGTTTACCAATAATGCCTCTGGAATTAGCATAATCAATTCTTGTTTTTGTAGAATCTTTTACTGTTTTTAGTAAATGTTCGGTTACTATTTTATTTTTAATAACCCAAGAACTTGCTGTTCTGGTAGTGATTAAAGTATTACCTTGAGCTACCCATTGCTTCAAATGTTCTTTGCTTTTTTGACTTAATTGTGTGTAATTTCCTGAGACCAAAATAATAACATTATACCTTCGTAAATCTGTTCTGTTAAAAATTCTTTCAGGTACTTTTACTATTGGCATTTGCATACGTTGTTCAAATAAGTGCCATACCTCACCAACTTCATAAGAAGACGTGTTTCCTTCAACAACCATCATAACCTTAGGTTGTTTTAACGTTACAAAATTGGTGCTACCTATATCAATTCCTTTCAAGCTATACCCAGTATTAACAGCATACACCTGAATTGAATGTTGCTTGCTCACCGTATTTAATATTGAAAACAGGGATTCTTTAGTCATAGTTTGAATGCTGACAGGAATTAGCAATGTACCTCTATCAAAATATTTTTCCTTTCCATTGGCTATAGTTGTAATAGGCTGCATTGCGGTTTTTACAATTACGCCTTTTTGTTGTAACTTATACAATAGAGCAGGAGCATAATAATCATCCCAAGAAATTAAATAGGCATAATTACTCAATGTAAAATTAGTAACATTTATGTTGTTAGACTCTGATGTTATTTCATTTTTTAAAGTAGGTGTTTTTTGTAGTGTGCTGTATTTCATATTATAGAAATTTGCTACAGACCACGAAGAGGCATCATAAAAAACACTATCTCTATATTTTTTATAGGTCTCAAACATCGTTCGAATCATTAAATATTCTTTTTGTTTGGTAGGAACTATAAAAGCGTTTCCTTTTTTATAAGTTTTGTTATTTACAGTTGTGTTTTCAAGTAGTGGATATACGTTAATTTTGTGTTTTAGTAATAAATCAACAAATGCTTTGTTCCTATTTTTATCATAATTATCTCCAAAAATATAACCTTTTATTTTATTTTTTGAAGCTTGTTCAATGGCTTTTCTAAAGAAGTTATTTTGATAGGTGTACAATAAATTTTTATTTTTAATAGCAGCCTTAATGGTTGCAAAAGTTGAAACGTATTGATTCCTAATTGTGAATGAGAAATGCAAATTCCCCGTTGAAGTTTCTTGGACAAGACCTCTTGAAGCCGCCTGCTCAAATAATAGCGCTAATGAGCCTTGTAAATCACCATAAGTTGATCCGTAACCCGGATATGTTGCATCATATCTTTCTTTTGTAAAATACAAAGACCCAATTTTATCTAAATCGGCACTAAATTGTTTAGCAAAAGTTAAGGTTAGAGAAGTGTAATTTTCATCTGGAGTAACAGGTTTTAAAGAAGCAGATAATGGTTTTGGTTCAAAAAAGTAAGTACTGGTAGTGCCCATTTCATGAAAATCTGTAACTACATTTGGATACCATTGATGAAACCATTTTAATCTAGCATTGCTTTCAGGTTGAACAGCTAGTAATAAATCTCTATTCAAGTCAAATAAATAGTGATTGGTTCTTCCTTTAGGCCAAACCTCGTTGTGTTCAATGTCAAATTTGTCTGCTATTAAAGGGTTTCCTTTGTAGCGGTTTACCCAGTTTGTATAGCGATCTCTACCGTCAGGATTTATTGTAGGATCTAAAAAAATAATGGTTTTATCAAGGTATTCTTTCACTTTAGGGTTTTCTGAAGCAACCAATGTGTAAGCAGTCAATAACGCCGCTTCAGTACTAGAGGGTTCATTGCCATGCACATTATACGCTAAATTTATAAAAACAGGTAAATCACTAAAATCGGTTACATTCGTTTTTTCACTAACAACTTGGAGGTGTTTTTCTTTTATAGAAGTTAAATTTTTATGGTTTTTTAAACTGGTAATGGTTAGTATTAACAATTTTCTATTTTCAGTTGTTTTTCCATAAACTTCAAGAGTAGCTCTATCAGAGAGCATTGCAAGTTTTTCTAAATAGGCAACAATTAAATCATGGCGTGTATGGTAACTACCTATTTGGTATCCTAAAAATTCTTCAGGACTTGGAATGTTTTTGTTGAAAGGTTGATATTCTTTAAAATAATAATTTTGAGAGTTTGCAAAACTTTGTATTAGAAGCAATACAATAATTGAAAGTTGTTTTAATTTCTTCATATGAATAAAAATAAATGAAAGAATAATTTAAGTTAAATGAATTGAGTATAAATTTACTATAAGTGTATAACAAAATAGATAAAAAAAAGATTTTTTTATCTAAATAGTATAAATTTGAACTTTTAAAATTTAGTACTCAAACTTTATATGAATAAACCTTTTCAATTCAAACAATTTACCATTCAGCAAGATAAAACGGCAATGAAAGTAGGAACAGATGGTGTTTTATTAGGAGCCTGGGTAAAAATAGAAACAGAGGTGTGTAGTATATTAGATGTTGGTTCTGGAACGGGTTTAATAGCATTAATGTTAGCGCAACGAAGCAATGCCGAAGTTATTGATGCTGTTGAATTGAATGCTGACGCTTATGTACAAACTGTTGAAAATTTTGAAGCTAGTGATTGGGGAGATCGGTTGTTTTGTTACCACGCATCATTACAAGAATTTGCAGCTGAAATAGAGGATAAGTACGATTTAATTATATCAAACCCACCATTTTACACATCAACTTTTAAAAAACTTTCAAAAGAAAGAGCTATGGCACGGCATACGGAAAGTTTAGCTTATACAGAGTTGCTTTTGGGGGTTTCTAAATTAGTATCTAAAAAGGGAAGTTGTGCTTTTATTATTCCTTACGTAGAAGAAAGTAGTTTTATTAAAATTGCTAGGGAAAATAAGCTGTTTCTCCATAGAATTACTCGTGTAAAAGGAACTGAAAATTCTGTAATAAAAAGAAGCTTATTACAATTTTCATTTTTCGAAAAACCAATTGAGAAAGATGAATTAATTATTGAAATAAAACGTCATGAATACACACTAAAATACGTTGAATTCGTAAAGGATTTTTATTTAAAAATGTAACCTAAATAGCAATAAAGAAGTGTAAAATGCTTGTTTTTAACGTACTATAAAGTTTTTTTACCTGTAAAAACTACTATTTAGAATTGTTTTAAATTAGAAGAAATAGAATGTGTTTCTTTGCTATGTTTTTTTTTTTTTTTATAAATTGTATTCGAAAGAGTTAAAATTGCTATTGAAAACCCCAAAAAATTGTTTCCCTTAGTAGTTTATAAATAGTTTCAAAAAGATCTTAACCTTAAAAGGGAAAAGACACATCTTTTTGTACGGTTATTAGTTAGTTGTTTTTTAAACGTATCTTATGGGTAAAACACTTATATATCTATTACAGCATCTTGCAAAAGAAAGTAACATTATTATGGATATGGATGAAGCTAGAGTTCAACTTTTAAGCCATCCTTATTATCCAAGTATAAATAGTGTAACCGATTTATTTAATCATTTTAGTATTGATAATCTTGCTATGAGAGTAGATAATAATTTGGAAACCTTATCCCAAATCCCTAATACTTTTTTAGCTCAGGTAAAAGAAGAAAGTGGCAACCAGCTTGTGATAGTTTCAAAAAACAAAGATGATGTTGAATTAATTTACGATAAAAATAAATCTAAAAATTTAGGTGTAGCTACTTTTTTAAAACTGTGGACAGGTATCATATTAATTATAGAAAAATCAGAGAAGGTAAAATTACCTGAATCAACTAAAATTAGTAGAGTTAAAAACCTAGTTGCTTTTACAGCCTTCGTAGTATTTGGGTTTATTTTTTTGTATGTAAAACCTTCAATATTTCAAATAATTCATTTTGCATTATCAGGAATAGGTTTATACATAAGCTATCTTATTGTCCAACATGAATTAGGCCTACACTCTAAAATTTTAGATAAATTTTGTTCAGGACAAAGTAAAAAAACAAATTGTGATGCAGTGCTAAGTTCAAAGGGAGCTACAATTTTTGGATTATTTAAATTAAGTGATGTTGGCTTGGTTTATTTTGCAAGTTTAGTAGTAGGTTGGTTATTTCTAGCAATTAATGGATTTCAATCAGTTTTAGTAATTTTTATGCTAAGTACATTAACAGTTCCTTTCACTTTTTTGTCTATTTATTATCAATGGAGAGTTGTAAAAAGCTGGTGTCCTTTGTGCTTAACTGTTGTAAGTATTTTATGGTTGCAATTTGGAGCTTTATTTTTAGAGACTACTCTTTTGAAAAATGTAATTGTAGTTGACTCAAGTTATTTAATATTTATTGCAAGTCTTTTAGTAGTAACATCACTTTGGATTTTTATTCAGTCATTACTAAAAAAAGAACAACAATTTCAAAAATTAGAAATAGAGTATATTAAATTTAAGAGAAACTTTACTTTATTTAAAGCTGCATTAAATTTAAATCCTTTACTAGATACAACAATACCTTTTACAAAAGAGATTATTTTCGGAAATAAAGAGGCATTACTAAAACTTGTAATTGTTACTAATCCTATGTGTGGTTATTGTAAAGAAAGTCATAAATTGATAGAGAACATTCTAAAAAATGAAAATATAGATGTTCAAATTACAATACGATTTAATGTTAGACCAGAAGATGAAGAATCTAAGGGAACAAAGATTGCAGCTAAAATAATAGAATTATACCATACAACAGATAAAAATAATTGCTTGTATGCTCTTTCAGATATTTATGGAGAAATGGATGCTAAAACTTGGTTAGAGAAGTGGGGAGGTGATATTAATAAAGACTATGTTGAAACACTTAAAAAAGAAAAAGAATGGTGTACTAACAATAAAATTAATTTTACACCAGCCATATTAATAAATGGGAAACAATATCCAAAAGAATATGACAGAATGGACTTTTTATACTTTATAGATGATTTAATTGAAGAACAAAAAGATTTAGTAAATATTCAGTCTCAAATGGTTAATTCTTAAAATAAAAAAATCCCTAAAATTAATTAGGGATAATAAACAATATTCTCTCGCGAAGAATAGACACATACTGTGAGTGTCTTTAAATGTTCACGGCAAATATAATTATAAAAATTATTAATTATGAAAAAACAATTTTTAAATTTAGGAAAAGCTTTAAGCAAAGCTGAACAAAGAGGAATTAGTGGAGGTGAAGGTTCATGTCGAAGTGGTAGTAATATGGATGATGGATGCCCTTGTAACACTGGGACTCAGTGTTCTTCAGGTAATTGCAATAAAGGTTTACACCCAGCTTTTGGAACTTGTGGGGCACCACAGGAAGAATAAAATTATTTTAAACATAAGAGGGGCTCTCCCCCTCTTATAAATTTTTTTACTATGATGAAAAAAAGGGTAGTGTTATTATTTTGTGGGGTTTTTATAATTTCTTGTAAGTTTAACCAAAATACTTATTCTAATAAGTTTTTTATTGATGCTGAGATTAAGGGACTTAATGATAGTACACAAGTATTTATTTATAATGCTGAAAATTATAATTTAGTTGATTCAACAATTGTGGTTAACGAGCATTTTAACTTTGAAGGAACTCTGGAAGAGCCTATTATGGGCTTATTCTATTTTAAAGATAAATTGAAAAAAAAATATCCCAGTATAAATTTTTGGATTGAGAATTCAAATATTTCTATTAAAGCTAACCTAAATGATTTTCAAAATGGATTTTCTAATTTTAAGAATAATCAAATTGAAGGCTCTGAATTGAATAAGATTTATATAGACTATCAAAAGAAACTTTCAGAGAGTTTTGAATTGCAGAAAAATGAGTTAAATGAAGTTGGAAATAAAAACTTAAGGGAAAGAATTATTAACAAGTATCTGAAAATTAGAGATTCAATTTCTTTTGATTTAGCGTACAACAGTCCTAATAATTATCAATCATTATTTATAATTTTTAATTCTCTTAATCAGACGCCTAAAGATAGTTTAAGATTATATTACAATAAGTTAGAGAACAAATATAAAGATTCAAAAATAGGGAAATTAATTAAATTAGCTCAAGAATCTATTTATTTGTCAGAAGGAGATAAAGCACCTGAAGTAATAGGGCTGAATTTGGATGATAAATTTATAAAATTAAGTGACTTTAAAGGTACTACTGTTTTACTAGATTTCTGGAGTAGTACTTGCCCTCCCTGTAGAAAACAAAACAAAAATGAATTTTCAAGATTATTTAAAAAATATAAAAAATTATCAATTGTTAGTTATTCTTTAGATGTTAATAAAGAAATGTGGAAAAGGGCAAGTAAAGCAGATAGTATTTCATGGATTAATTTTTCGGAGTTAAAAGGGTATAAGAGTAAATTTATTCTTGATTACAATATTCGTTTATTGCCAACTAGTTATTTAATTGATAAAGAGGGGGTTATAAGAAAAAAATTCATTGGATATATTGAAGGTCAAAATTCAATTGAAAAAGAATTAATTAAATTATTAGCGCTTGAATAAAATAAAATATTAAAAAATTCTCGCCTTAATTATGTTTATTCGATACTAGGAAATATCAACTTTTAATTAAGTTTAAGGAAAGTTAAGACGTTTAATAATTATGATGGAATATTAATTTTTTTTAACAATCATCAAATAACATTCTCTCGTGAGGAATAGACACAAACTGTGAGTGTCTTTAAATGTTCACGGCATAAATAATTATAAAAATTATTAATTATGAAAAAACAATTTTTAAATTTAGGAAAAGCTTTAAGTAAAAAAGAGCAAAAACAGATTAGTGGTGGTGCTGGAGGAGTTTGGTGTAAATGTAGTACTAGTACGGGCTCTGCAAATGGGCCAGAAAGTAGTTGTGCAGCATGCTTTAGCTACTGTGAAGGTCAATATGGATCTACTTTAGTATCAACCTTGTGTGTTGGGGGAGAAGAGAAATAGCCTACTGAATAAAAGGGGAGAACATCTCTTCCCTTTAATTATAAAATAGAATGTTTTTGAAACAAAAAAAGATTATGAAAAAAATAATACTACTTCTAGGAATAGTGATTCTTTCTTGTAGCCACCCAACCAATAATTCACTTGCTCAAATTGAAGTTAATAATGTAAAGCAAAAATATGGGAAAGTTATTTTTACTGGTAAAACGGATGATATAGAGGCGTTTAAATATTTTAACGTTTATAATCTTTCTTCATTATCTATCAATACAAAAAATTATCATAAAAGCATTAAAATAATTGGTGATTCTTTGTTTTTAGTCATCGATTCTATAACTAGCCCACAGTTCATGAATATACATACGTCTAGTTCAACAACTTCATATGATGGACAATTAATTATAAACCCTAATGATACAGTAGTTTTTGAAATTAAAAATAAAAAACTAAAGTTTATTGGTAAAAATGCTAATCAAAATAATTTTTACGAAAGTTTATATGATACTATCCCCAAATACGTTAAACAATCCTATCAAGGAAATATCTATGAGTATAAGCAAAATGTAGATTCAGCCTATGCTAAAAAAATGAGGTTTTTAAATCAATATGTAAAAAATAATGAACTTATTTCAGAATCTTTTGTTAATACGGTTAAATTAGATTTCAAATACCAACGTCTGGCGGAATTAACTAAACCTGGGGAAAATGGCTTAATTCCCATTATTCAAAATGAATATAACAACAAAGAAGAATTATTTGACTTTGAATATTATTTAGGAAATATTACTGTTGATGACTTTAAAAATGAGAGCCATTTAAATCTTCTCTCTTTTAGATTTGCTTTGTTATCTCTCGTAAAAGATTATTTTGAAATTTCTGAAAATAGCAATTATTCGATAGAAAAACTTATTGAAAATAAAGAGTTTGTTGAAAAGAACTTTGAAGGTAAAATCAAGGAATTTCTTATCGCTACCCTAATTTTTAATTATAATCTTAGAGGTTTTGGGCACAGTGTAAAGAGTGTGTCTTTTTTCAAAGAGTTTATTCATGACTTTGAAGAAAAATATCCTGAATCATCATATAAAGAAGGCATTCAAGAAATAAAAGAAGATTTAAAATCGTTTAATTTTGAGTTGACAAAATTTGCCTTGGACACTAAATTTGTTAACCAACTTGGAGATACATTAACTCTTAGAAAAATATTTGCACGTTCCAATAAAAGAATAAAGGTTGTAGATTTTTGGGCAAGTTGGTGTTTGCCTTGTGTTACTCAAATTAAGGAAGGTAAATCTTTTAAAGATAGGCTTTTAGTTGAAAATAATGTGGAGTGGATATACCTTTCTATTGATGAAAATCACGAACAATGGTTGGAGAAGAATAAAGAATTTGAACATGTTTTAAATTTCAGCAATTCATTTTTTATCCTAAATGGAAATAAATCGGCATTAGCCAATTCTTTAAATGTCAGTTGGATTCCGAGATATGTTATTTTTAATCAAAAAAATAAAATTGTATTAAATAATGCACCATCTCCTTCAAAAAATAAAATCTTTGAAAAAATTATTGATGAAATAGTGGAAGATTAAAACATTCTCTCGCGAAGAATAGATAGAAGCTGTGAGTGTCTTTAAATATTCACGGTAAATATAATTATAAAAATTATTTAGTATGAAAAAACAATTTTTAAATTTAGGAAAAGCTTTAAATAAGGCTGAGCAAAGAGAAATTTTTGGAGGTGCAGGTACTTGTGATGATGAATGTAGCCCAAGTGTGGGAGGCTCTTGTCCTTCAGGGCAAGAATGTGTAGAGTTTAATTCTAATATTTCTTGTCCAGATGACCCTCAACAATTTATTTGTATGCCATCGGCTTATCAATAATTGTTTAAAATGTAATTACTACTATACATTCTTTAAATGGTGGTAATTACATTTATTTTACTAGAAAATAAATTATAATTAACTTAAAATTTGACATCTGGTCTTTTCTTAACGTTGTTATCATTTTTAAATATTAAACAAATTTATTTAAATGTTTTATAAAAATAAATATACAATATTCTATTTAAAATTAACCTTTTTTAATTTCATTAGTTTATTTTTTTTGATAGGATGCAATAATGGGATTAAAAGTAATATTAGTTTTGAAAATGATAACCAATTACAAATTCAATTAAATAAAGTATCAGTTGATGATACATATTTTAATTCTAAAAATGTGCAATTTTTAGTGTTGTCGTTAAGCCAATTATACCCAGAATTTTACATCGAAAACATGAGATTACTTAAAGGTATTCCAAATTTGGATAGCTTATTAGTTTCAACAGAATATTTTCAGAAGGGGAATTATTCTTTATCGGTACTTTTTCAAAAGAGAAAAATAAGAAGTAAAGAATATTTAGCTGATACACTTAAAATGTCTAGTAGATTTAGTAATTTTCATATGAATGTTGTTTCAGGATTTGATAAAAATAAGCAAATTGTGATTGTAGATGCAAATAACAATAATAACTTTAATGATGATAAGGTTTATAAGTTTGATAAAAATTTTAGATTTTCACATAACAATAATCTAAAAATAATTGATACGCTTCCAATAATTAATATGGAACTACAATTCAATTATAATAATAAGATTCAAAATTTAGTTCGTAAGATTCAAGTTTATCCATTTTCAAATTATTTTTATACACAAATGTTAGATGATGGGCTGACAAAAGAATTAGCTTTAGGGTTGAGATTAAAAGATTATTGGAAAGGAACTTTAAAGTGTAATTCGATAGTTTATAATATTGGTTTACAGGGAATTAACAAAGATAGAATGACTATTATGATTAAGCCAAATTCTTTAAAATATAGTACTATAGATCATATTTATAATAGAAATTTTGAGTATAAAATTAATGATACAATTAAATTAACAAATTCTCTTTTTAAGATTGATAGTATTGCTGAAGATATTTCTAAATTGTTTTTAATAAAATTAGCGAAAGATGATGATTTTTTTAGTTATAGGATGGGAACAAAAATTTTAAATTTTGAGTTGTCGGATTTAGAAGGAAATCAGTTTAAAATATTAGATGTTGATAGCGGTAAAAAATATACTTTATTGGACTTTTGGGGCACTTGGTGCAAGCCCTGTAGAGAGTTAACACCAGATTTAAAAAGAATTAATCAAATTTTTTTTAGAGATGTAAATATTATAGGTATTGCCTATGATAAATCATTAGAGGACGTTAAAAAATATATAACAGTAAACGAAATGAATTGGAAACATGCATTTTCTGATAAGAAGAGCAGGAGTGGTATAATAAGGGATTTAAAAATAACGAGTTATCCTACTTTTATTTTGTTGGATGAAAACAGAGTAATAGTTTATAGAGGCTCTGGTTTAGAAGCACTTTATGAGGTAGAAAAAATTATTAAAGAAGTTAGTAATTAAATATTCTAGAAAAAGATAATAAAGTAGAAGGTTTTAATCTAATAATTTTTTTTATAGTAAATGTCTAAATTTCCTCATTACAAACAAACAGAAGCCAAAGATTGTGGGCCAACATGTATAAAAATAATTGCTAAGTTTTATAACAAAACTATCAATACACAACAACTACGTACCTTAAGTGAAACAACACGTAGTGGGAGTAGTTTATTAGGCTTAAGTGAAGCTGCAGAGTTAATTGGTTTTAGAACTTTAGGAGCACAATTATCATTTGTTAAATTGTTAGAGGCTCCACTACCATGTATTTTACATTGGAATAAAAATCATTTTGTGGTGCTTTACAAAATAAAGAAAGATATAATGTATATATCAGATCCGGCTCATGGTTTGTTAACATATACTAAAAAGGAATTTTTTAAAAATTGGATAGGCAATAATGTTGATGAGTATACTAAAGAAGGAATTGTCTTATTATTAGACCCTACACCAAAGTTTTATCAAGAGGAATTTGAACAGGATACTCCCTTTGGGTTTAGCTTTTTATTAAAGTATGTACTAAAATATAAACGGTTTTTAATACAAATTGCAATAGGTTTATTAGCGGGTAGCTTATTACAATTAATAGTACCATTTTTAACACAAAGTGTAGTTGATGTTGGTATTCAAAATCAAGACATTCATTTTATTTATTTAATATTGTTTGCCCAGTTATTTTTATTTCTGGGGAAAGCATCTCTTGAAATTATTAGAAGCTGGATTATGCTACATTTAAGTACCAGGATTAGTATTTCTTTAATTTCAGATTTTTTCATCAAGCTAATGAGCTTACCTATTTCCTATTTTGATGTTAGAATGACAGGAGATTTAATGCAGAGGATTCAAGATCATAGAAGAATTCAAAATATTTTAACAACATCATCCTTAAATGTACTGTTTTCAATGTTTAATTTTATCATTTTTGGTTTTGTTTTAGGCTATTATAGTTTACAAATATTTGGAGTTTTTTTAATAGGAAGTATACTTTATTTCACATGGATATTATTCTTTTTTAAAAGACGAAAAGAATTAGATTATAAAAGGTTTTCTCAGTCTAGCGCAAATCAAAGTAAAGTAATTGAACTCATTGGAGGAATGCAGGAAATAAAGCTTCATAATGCAGAGAGACAAATGCGTTGGGGGTGGGAATACGTACAGGCAAGGTTATTTAAAATTTCAATTAAAAGTTTAGCATTAGAACAAACTCAGAGTGTAGGGTCTAACTTCATTAATGAATTAAAAAATATGTTCATAACTATATTGTCTGCAAAATTAGTAATTGATGGAGAAATTACATTGGGTATGATGATGGCCATTAGTTATATTGTTGGGCAATTAAATGCACCGGTAACACAATTGATTAGTTTTTTACGTGAGTTACAAGATGCTAAAATATCCTTAGAACGTTTGGGCGAAATACATAATAGAGAAGGAGAAGAGAATATAGGAGACCAAAAAATAACAGAAATCCCATTAAATTCCATAATTGAATTGAAGAATATTTCCTATAGGTATGTTGGTGGGCTAGAACCAGTAATTAGGAATTTAAACTTAACAATTCCGCCAAACAAAATTACTGCCATAGTTGGAGTTAGTGGAAGTGGAAAAACTACCCTTATGAAATTATTAATGCATTTTTATAAAGTTGATAAAGGGGAAATATTGATTGGGAATTTTAATTTAAACAATATATCTCCAAAGTCTTGGAGAGCACAATGTGGTGTTGTAATGCAAGAAGGGTATATTTTTAATGATACTATAGCTAAAAATATTGCTGTTGGACAAAGTATAATTGACCTAGAAAAATTGAAGCATGCTGTCCATATAGCAAATATTGAGGAATATATTGAAAGTATGCCATTGAGATATAACACTATGATAGGAATGGAAGGTACAGGTTTAAGCACAGGGCAAAAGCAGCGGTTATTAATTGCTAGGGCAGTATATAAAAATCCAAAATATTTATTTTTTGACGAAGCAACCTCAGCACTTGATGCAAATAATGAAAAAGTAATTATGGAAAATTTAAATACCTTTTTTAACAATAGAACTGCCGTGGTCATAGCTCATAGGTTAAGTACTGTAAAAAATGCACATCAAATAGTTGTATTAGATAAAGGTAAAATAGTAGAGGTAGGAAATCATAAAGAACTTGTAAAACTAAAGGGGAATTATTTCAATTTGGTAAAAAATCAATTAGAGTTGGATAATTAAAATATTCTCTCGTGAAGAATAGACATAAACCTTGAGTGTCTTTAAATACTCTGGGTTATGTAAAAAAAATAAAATGCAAAAAAAAGAACAAGAAATACAAATTCGTAGCGAAGAAGTACAAGAAATACTTAGTTATGTTCCTAATTGGATGATTCGTTGGGGAATGTCCTTAGTATTTGCTATAATTTTAATGCTTTTGATAATTACATGGTTTGTAAAATACCCAGATATTATCACTTCAGAAGTAGTGGTAACTACAGTAATACCTCCTGAAAAAATATATGCACATTCTAGCGGAAAATTAGATGCACTATTTGTAGAGGATAATTCATTTGTAAAAAAGAATGATATCATCGCTATTATAGAAAATACAGCGAATTACAGCGATGTGATTTTACTTAAAAATATTATTGACACAATAAAAGTAAATAGTTCAGCCTTTTATTTTCCTATTGAAACCATACCTGTTTTAATACTAGGTGATATTTATGTAGATTATATGACATTTGAAAATAATTATTCTAATTATTATTTAAACAAAAAATTAAAACCTTTTGCTAATGAAGTTATAGCCTATGAGATGTCAGTTATACAGGCACGTCAAAGATTGGGTATTTTGATTTCACAAAAAGAATTAAATAATAAAGAATTTGTATTTAAGGAGAAAGCATTAGAAAGACAAAAAACTTTATTTGAAAAGGGAGTTATTTCAGAGCAAGAATTTGAATTTAAACAATTAGAATTAATACAGGCAAGAAAAAATTTTCAGAACATTAATTCTCAAATATCTCAATTAAAAGAAGCGTTGGGAAATTCTAATAAAAACTTAGTAGGAACACAAATAAAGGAGAAATTAGATGAAGTAAGGTTATTTAAAAATGTAATTCAATCATTCTTTCAACTTAAAAAATCAATTAAAGAGTGGGAATTTAAATATGCTCTAAAATCTTCAATAAGCGGAAAAGTATCTTTTTTAACATTTTGGAATGAAACACAAACTATTAAGCAAGGAGATAATGTATTTACAATAATACCAACAAAAATAAGTTCTTTTGTAGGTAAAGTAAAAGCACCAGTAAGAAATTCAGGAAAAATAAAATTAAATCAACGTGTTAATATTCGATTAGAAAATTACCCAGCTAATGAATTTGGATTGCTAACAGGAACAGTTAAGAATATATCATTAATCCCAAACAATGAAGGCTTATACCTAATAGACGTTGACTTGTCAAATAAACTAGTAACTACCTATAATATACAAATTGATTTCAAACAAGAAATGAGAGGTGAAGCAGAAATTATAACAAAAGATTTAAGGCTTATTGAACGTTTCTTTTATCAACTTAAAAATGTGTTTAACAGGTAAAATATTCTCTCGCGAAGAATAGACACATACTGTGAGTGTCTTTAAATGTTCACGGCAAATATAATTATAAAAATTATTAATTATGAAAAAACAATTTTTAAATTTAGGAAAAGCTTTAAGCAAAGCTGAACAAAGAGGAATTAGTGGAGGTGAAGTATTAACCCGTGAAGGTGGAGAGTGTGCTGCTGGAGCATCTTGTGAAGAAGATATGGACTGTACTAATATTGGTATCCAATGTCAAGTATGCGTTTCAGGTGGTTGTCAAATGAGTTAATTAAAGACAAGAATAACCTTTTATTGATGTAGATAGGATTTAAATTCTATCTACATTTTAAGAGGGTAAAATTTAAAATTATGAAAATTACATTATCAAAGTACTTATTATTATTATTATTATTAAGTTGCCAAAATTCAAAATCGATTCAACAAGATGGTGAAGAATTTACATTAACTGGAGAGGTTATTGGGGCAAATACTAAACAAATAATACTTACATATCGCAAAAATGCTAATTTTATTAATGACACTATCTTTGTTCATAGTGGTAAGTTCAGAACGAAAGGAATTATTAGTAGTCCTATTATGGCTTATCTAAAAGGAAATATTAAGAAAAAAGGGACAAGTGATCCGAATTATTATAGTTTTTTTTTAGAACCAAAAAAAATTAATATTTCATTAGTAGAAGATAAATTTAAACAAGCGAAAGTAATTGGTTCAGTTACCCAAAACGAGTATGAAAGATTGAAGTTAGTTGTAGATCCTTTAAAAGAAGAAGTGAAGTTAATAAATAAGGATGCTAAAGCACTTCGAGCTACAAAGAAAAGCAATATAGATAAAAACTTCTATAATGAAAAAATTAAGGAAATAAGTCAAAAATATTCCATTAAAAATAATGAAATAAAAGCAATCCAATTAAAATATGTTAAAAAACACCCAAACTCATATTTAAGTGCCTACTTGTTAAATGTTTATAGTAGTAAAATTTCAATAAACGAAATAAAATCCTATTATTTAGGCCTTAGCCCAGAAATTAAAAATAGTTTTTATGCAAAACGTATAAAATCTAAAATTGAACTTGCTGAAAATTCTGAAATAGGCAAACCAACACCTCCGTTTAAAACAAACGATATTGAAGGTGAGGAGTTTTCTTTAGAGATGTACAAAGGCAAATATGTGCTCCTAGATTTTTGGGCAGATTGGTGCGTGCCGTGTATAAAAAGGTTTCCAGATTTAAAGAGCATTTATGAAAAATATAATTCAAAAGGATTAGAAATTGTAGGGTTGTCTTTGGATAAAAATATTGAAAGTTGGGAAAAATCTGTTGAAAAAAATAATATAAATGCTTGGAATCATATTTACATTGGTAGACAAAATGCAAAAGGGGATAGTATTTTTAAAAGTTTTAATGTTAGAACTATACCGGCACTAATACTAATCAATAAAGAAGGAATTATTGAAGGACGTTTTCTAGGAGCAGATAATGCATTTAAATTTTTTGACCTTGAAGAAAAATTAGAAGAAATATTCAAGTAGAATCAAAGTTTTGCTTCTTACAATGTACGTCAGAATGGATTTATTATACTTTATAGATGAATTAATTGAGGAAAGTAGCATTTAATAACACTCAATCTGTAATGGTAAACTCATAAATAAAATAACCCCTAAAATTAATTAGGGATTATAAACAATATTCTCTCGCGAAGAATAAACACAAACTGTGAGTGTCTTTAAATGTTCACAGCATAAATAATTATATAAATTATTAATTATGAAAAAACAATTTTTAAATTTAGGAAAAGCTTTAAGTAGTCAAACCTTAAAAAGCCCAATATTTTGAGGACACTATCCTAAAAAGTGTGTAAGTTAAAATAACTTGGGTTAGATTTTTTAATTAAAGTCGACACTATCCCGTAAAGTGTGTAAACTTAAAATCATAGGGTTCAATTTTTCAGAGTTGAATCCTATTTTCAAATATAGTTAAAAACTGGTTTAAAATTATGCCCCAGTTTCTAATTGGCATTGTCCA
>JAKIVA010000046.1 GCA_021647265.1 Lutibacter sp. | reverse complement strand
ATTCTGTAAATATTTTAGTTGGTGTTATGTATCCATTTCTTTTTATATATGCTCCTCCCATCCCAAAATCACCTAGCTCATACTCATTACTCAACCACCATAAATCAGCCAAATGCATTAAATTTCTTTTCTTTATTTCAAAAGCAATGTTTAAAATATATTCAAAAGCAGCCCCTTGGCAAGTAGCCAAAGCATGACCTGTACCAACTACAAAAGTTTGTTTTTCTCCATTTTCCATTTTAGCAAGAGATTCCTGAAATTTACTCCAAGCATGTGCTGCATGGTCATAAGTACAAACTGATTGAGTAAATTTATGAGGCCCCAATCCTTCAGTAGCCTCAAAATTAAGTTTTGGCCCTGTGGCATTAATTAAATAATCATAATCAACAATTTCTTTTTTCTCCCTTTTCTTCGTCAGAAACATATTCAATTTTTACAAAGCCTTTAATATTTTTATTGTCTCCTTCTGGGTGAATTGAAATTGCTTTTGCTTGTTTATAATTTACTCCTAGTTTTTTATAAACTGGGGCTAATTTAAATTTAACTTGGTCAATAGACATTAAACCAACGCCAACCCAAATATTTGAAGGTAGCCATTGAAAATTGCTGTTAGGTGAAATTATTATTACTTCGTGTTTCTTCTTAAGTGCTTTACTTAAGTATGAAACAGCTGTGTGTCCTGAAATTCCAGCCCCTAAAACTACTATTTTTGACATCTCAATTAGTTTTTAAACTCAATACTCCAAATTCCTCTAAAATCTCCATTTTTATAGTTAATTGCTATATCTTCTGGATACAAAGATTTAATTAGCGAGTCTGTTTTTGTACTTAATTGTTTTCTTAACTCTCCATGACAAGCTAAACATTTTGCGTTTAACTTAATTGGGGCATAATAATGTTTTTTATTATAAGAATCAATCTCAACTATAGGTAATAATTCTTTATCCTCTTCAAATAACTTTTGATATTGTTTTATAATTGCTATCTCTCTTTTAGTGGGACTGTTTTTAGAGTTTCGTAGTTTATCAGAAGTTCTTTTAATAGTCACATTGAACTTTTTGGATATTTGATTGGTAATTGGCAATGCTTGTAAATTACAAAAAGGTACTGCCTGTGGTGGTCCACCTAATTTCATTTGTTGCATTAAATTACCACTTAACTCTTTAAAAGTAGCTTGTGTTATTTGCTTTCCTTTTTTTAAGTATTCTTGTTTTTCTTTTGAAGACATTGAAGTATTACAAGCTACAATACTCAATAACAACCCTAAAATTAAAAAATATTTTAGCATTTTAACTATTTAATTTTTCACTTTGTTATTACTCTGCTCCCAGTTTAAAATACCTCCTTGTAAATCATAAACCTCTTTAAACCCAAGATCTATCATTTTTTTTGCTGCAATTCCCGATCTATATCCTGATCTACAATAAATATAAACAGGTTTATCTTTATCTAAATAAGTTATTTCTTTTGCGAAATTATCATCTTTAAGGTTTATATTTTTAGCTCCTTCAATAAAGCCTTCTTTAAATTCTGCAGGTGTTCTTACATCAATTATTTGATAATCTTTTGATTTTTCCTTAAATTCTGATGGTGAAAGAAGGGTGATTTTACCCTTTGTTTCTTGGGTTGTATTTGATACACTTGTAGTATTAACAATTGCACCGTTTTTTTCTTGAGCATTTTTACAACTTAAGCTCGCAAAAATAATACTCAAGCTAAGTAATCCTAATAATTTAATTGATGTTTTCATTTTTAATTGTTTTTGATTTTTTTGTAAATGTAAATTTACTTATAAATATTGACAGTTACCAAAGTTACATTTTAAACAAAAAGAGAGAGTTTTTGACTCTCTCTTTTAAACTTCGAAAAGAATAAATTATAGTAGTGTTGTTGGACAAACATACTCTGTAAGCTCGGCTCCACTATCTTTAATATCATTAAACCCACCTCTTACATCTGTTACTTTTTTAACACCATTTGCCTGAAAAATAGAAGCGGCAATTAATGAACGATATCCACTAGCACAATGTAAAAAATATTCTTTATTAGGATCAATTTCAGCAAAATTTGCATGAATAAAATCTAAAGGGAAATTATCTACGCCTACAACGTGTTCAGATAAATATTCTGATTCTTTCCTAACATCTAAAGGAACTTCCATAGAACCATCTTTTAATTTATTTGCAAATTGAATTGCTGAGATAGAACCAATTTTATCAATTTCATGACCTGCTGCCTTCCAAGCGTGCATTCCTCCTCTTAAATATCCTAGCGTATTATCATATCCCACACGTGAAAAACGCGTAACAACTTCATGCTCTCTTCCTCCTTCTGCAATAAAAATAATTTTTTGGTTAATATCTTTAACTAAAGCTCCTACCCAAGGTGCAAAACTTCCATCTACTCCAATATACCAAGCACCAGGAACTGTACCTTCTTCAGCATAAATCTCTTTGGATCTAGTATCAATAACTAAAATATCTTTTTGTTCACTCATTTCTTTAAAGGAATCAGCATCAATTGGAGTTGTTCCTCTGTGCAATATCTCATCAATATTAGTATTTATACCTTTATTCATCCTAACATTATTCCCAAAATATTGTGGTGGTGGTTTTAAACCTGTAGTAACTTCATTTATAAATTCTTCTTTGGTCATGTCAGCTCTCAAAGCATAATTTGTTTTCTTTTGGTTTCCTAAAGTATCAAAAGTTTCAGAACTCATGTTTTTACCACAAGCTGAACCAGCTCCATGATTTGGATAAACTATAATATCATCTGGTAAAGGCATAATTTTGTTTCGTAAAGAATCGAATAAATGTCCTGCTAAATCAGCCTGAGTTAAATCGGATTTCACCGCTAAGTCTGGTCTTCCTACATCACCAATAAATAAGCAGTCTCCTGTAAATACATAAGGTTTATTTCCATCTTTATCAATTAATAAATAGGAAGATGATTCCATGGTATGCCCAGGTGTATGTAATAATTGTAATGTTAAGTCTCCAATTTTAAATTCTTCTCCATCTTTTCCAACGTGTAAATCATATTCAGCTTCGGCATTTGGACCAAAAACGATGGTAGCTCCTGTTTTTTTTGCTAAATCAACTTGACCTGAAACAAAATCAGCGTGGAAATGCGTTAAAAAAACATATTTGATTTTAGCCCCATCAGCTTTTGCCATTTCTATATAAGGTTCTGTTTCTCTTAATGGGTCTATAATTGCGGCTTCTCCATTCGAATGAATATAGTAAGCCATTTCTGCTAAACAGCCAGTAAATAATTGTTCTACTTTCATGATTCTAATTTTAAATAAATATTAAAGTGCTCCAAATTAATGAATTAGTTTTCTTAATTATGTGACAAACATCACACAATTAAGAATTTCTTTGATTTGTATACATTTTTATATTTTCATTAACAGTTTTATTTTTATAGTGATCAATTGCTTCTTGAATACTCATAAAACAATGTTCTTGACCTATATTTTGAATAATATTTGATTTATATATAGTATCTCGAACAGGCCCTTTTAATCCTGTAAAATAAATATCTATTTCCTTTTCTTTAAAATATTTTAAAATTTCTTCTAATGCGTAGACACCACTACTGTCTAAATTATTTAAACTTTCTCCATCAATGATAATAACTTTTAAATCATCTCCTTTTTTTTGAGCCTCATTGTATATGGTATCTTTAAAATACGTTGTATTTGCAAAGTGCAATTGTGCATCAAACCTAATAATTAATACATCTTTAAAGTCAATTAAATCATTAAATCTTTTTATATTTCTGTATAAATGAGTATTGGGTACATTTCCTAAAATTGCAACATGAGGTTTTGTTGATTTATAAATTAACATTACTAGCGATAATATTACACCTGTAATTATTCCTTCTTTGATACCAATTGTTACCGTTACAATTAATGTAATATTTAAAATAAGTAAATCACGTTTTGTATATCTCCACAACTGTCTAGGTACTCTAAAATCTAACAAGCCAAAAACTGCTACCATAATAATAGCTCCTAAAACCGCTTTTGGCAAATAATAAAATAAGGGTGTTAAAAAAAGCAGTGTTAACGCCACAATTAAGGCTGAAAAAATAGCTGCGAGCGGTGTATTTGCCCCTGCCTGATTGTTTATTGCAGTACGTGAGAAGCCTCCGGTAGATGGGTAGGTTTGAAAAAATGAACCTATAATATTCCCTAAACCTAATGCTATTAACTCTTTATTGGCATTAACTTTATAGTTATTATGTTTTGATTCTATTGCTTTTGCTACTGAAATTGCCTCCATAAAAGCAATTAAGGCTAATGTTAAAGCAATTGGAGCTAATTCTTTAAGTGTTTCAATATCTAAATGTTGCATTTTAAATGCTGGAAGCCCTTTAGGTATCTCTCCAACTATTTTTACTCCATAATCATTCAAATTAAAAAATTTGACAATCAGTATTCCCAAAACAACGACTATTAAAGCTCCTGGTAATTTTTTAGCATATTTTTTAAAAATAACCAATAACAATATGGAGCCTATTCCAATTGCAAATGTTAACCAATTAATAAATTTAATTTGGTTAAAAGCATCTAAAATTATGAATTGTAATTGATTATTTCGTTGCATATTTACACCAAATATGTGTTTAAGTTGATTTAAACCAATAATTAATGCAGCAGCAGAAGTGAATCCACTTATTACAGGTTTTGATAAAAAATTAACCAAGAAACCCAATCTAAATATTCCGAAAGCTAATTGCATAATCCCCATTAATAATGCTAACAATATAGCTAGTGTAATAAAATGCTCTGAACCTACAACTGCAATTGCACCAACACCTGAAGCTACTATTAACGAGTCCATTGCAACAGGCCCAACAGCTAATTGCCGTGAAGTTCCAAAGAAAGCATAAATAAATTGAGGTATCATTGCTGTATAAAGACCATATATTGGTGGTAAACCAGCAATCATGGCATAGGCAATTCCTTGAGGAATTAACATAATGCCAACGGTTAATCCAGCTGAAAAATCTCCTTTTAACCAGGATTTTTTATAGTCAGGAAGCCAGTTTAAAAACGGAAAAAAATTAGCATATTTCATAATTTTTAACTTTATAAAGTCTGTTTAAACTTCTAAAAACAATTAGTTGTGAAGTTTATTGTTAAAAAAACACTTTATGTATTTTTACATTCATTAAAAATTTTAAGGTCACAGCCTTTACAAATATTTTTATCTAAATCTTTAAAAATAGACGCTATCGCAGTATTTTTGTCTTTGAAAAAGTATTGAGCTCCTATTTTTTCAAAGAAACCTCCTTTAATAAGAATATCCTGACTTACTACTTTCATTCCAGAGAAATAAATTTGGCCTCCTTTTTCTCTCCATTTTTCAACCTCATGCGTTAACCATTCGGCTCCTGCCAAATCAATAAAATTAATTCCATTAGAAAGAACTAATATATGTTTGCTCTCATTTTTTTCATAAAGATTAGTGAAAAAATTTGAAACTTCCTCTACTGCACCAAAATAAATAGAACCATCAATACGAATAATTTTTAACTGTGGACATTCTTTTGTTGAAGAATCTCTTATGATGTTTATAAATTTTTTAGACTTATTTAAACCTAATTCAGCAATATTAGGTTTAGATGTTCTCTCAAGATAAAACACCAATGAAACTGCTATACCTAAAATTACGGCCTGTTCTAAATGTAAAAATAATGTACCTAATAACGTTAAGGAAAATACCAATAATTCCCTTCTGCTACTTTTATAAATTAATTTTACATGCTTAAAATCAATTAAATTATAGCCTACCAATAAAATGATACCTCCCATTGCCGGTTTAGGTAAATAGGATGCGTATTTAGCTCCGAATAACAAAACAAAAATTAAACCAATTCCTGCAATTATAGCTGAAAGTGGTGTTTTTGCACCTGCTTGATAATTAACACCTGAACGGGTAAAAGAACCTGAACTTGCATAACAAGAGAAAAAACTAGGGATAATATTTGATAAGCCTTGACCTATAAACTCTTGGTTGTTGTTTAACTTTTGATGTGAATGTAATGCCACAGCTCTTGAAATGGATACAGCTTCAACTAAACCTAACAAGGCCAAAACAATTGCTCCTGGAAATAATTTTTGAAGCCAATCTAAACTAAAATCAGGCACTTTAAAAGGTGGTAAATGATTTGGTATATGCCCTACTGTTTGAATTCCTGATTGTTCTCCTCCTAAGTAAATTGCAAGTACTGTACCTAAAACCATGGCTATTAGTAAATTAAATCTACCTATTTTTTTTATATATTTTTTCACTAAAATTGCTATTAATAGTGTAATTATAGCAACAATTAAAGTATATTTATTAGTTTCTCTTATATGAAGAATAATATAATTTACAACCTCATATATTTTGGATCCTTGTGGTACTTTTATCCCAAAAACATGTTTTAACTGTTTAAATGCAATTAAAATTCCAGCTCCTGCTGTAAACCCAATAACTACAGAATTAGAAACAAAATCTACTAATTTTCCCATTTTAAAAAGACCCATTAATAGCTTTATAACTCCTGCCATAAAAGACAACACAATGGTCATAGAGATGTACATGTCAATTTCATTCTCAGGATGATAATATTTTGTAATAATAGCAAAAACTACAATTGAGCTAGTAGTAGTTGGTCCCGAAATTAAATGGTAAGAGGATCCCCATAATGCAGCAATAATTGGAGCTATCATGGCAATGTAAAATCCATAAACCGGTGGCATCCCTGCAATTAAAGCGAATGCTACGGCTTGTGGTATTACAATAATAGTTCCTGTTAAACCCGCAATTAAATCATCCTTCCAGGTTTTTTTAACTAAAGGAAGCCAATTCAAAAATGGAAATACTTGTTTTAAACTCATTTTGTAAGTTTGTAATCTTATTTTAAAACAAAAATACTGCGAACAATTTTTAGTATTGTGACATACATCACTTTAGCTAATTAAAATAATTCTTCTTGGTTTTTCCCTTTCGTTTTACCCAAATGTTTATAAGCAAGTTCTGTTACCTCTCTTCCTCGAGGTGTTCGCATAATGAAACCTTCTTGAATTAAAAATGGTTCATATACTTCTTCTATTGTTTCTGTATTTTCACCAACTGCAGTTGCAATAGTTGTAATACCAACCGGCCCTCCTTTAAACTTGTCAATAATGGTTGTTAAAATTTTATTGTCCATTTCATCCAATCCATGAGCATCAACATTTAAGGCGTTTAAAGCATATTTTGCAATCTCAATATTTATATTTCCATCACCTTTTATTTGTGCGAAATCACGAACTCTTCTCAATAAAGCATTAGCAATTCGAGGCGTACCTCTACTTCTCCCAGCAATTTCAATGGCTGATTCCATGGAGATTGGTACTTTTAAAATGGTTGCACTCCGTTGTACAATGGTGGTTAATAATTCTGTGTTGTAATATTGTAATCTATTACTAATACCAAAACGTGCTCTCATTGGTGCAGTTAACAATCCTGAACGTGTGGTAGCTCCTATTAACGTAAATGGTTCTAAATCTATTTGAACAGTACGCGCATTTGGGCCTGTTTCAATCATAATATCAATACGATAATCTTCCATTGCAGAATACAAATATTCTTCAACAATTGGACTTAGCCTATGTATTTCATCGATAAACAACACATCGCGTTCCGTTAAATTAGTTAATAAACCTGCTAAATCACCTGGTTTGTCTAAAACTGGGCCTGAAGTAATTTTTAATCCTACGTTTAATTCATTAGAAAGAATATGAGCTAATGTAGTTTTCCCTAATCCAGGAGGCCCATGAAATAATGTATGATCTAAAGCTTCACCTCTTAAATTGGCTGCTTCAACAAATATTTTTAAGTTTTCTAAAACTTGTTCTTGACCTGTAAAATCATCAAAAGTTAATGGACGTAATTTTTTTTCAACCTCTATTTCGTCAGGGTTAAAATCTTTTTTTTCAGGATTCAAGTTTTCATTCATAAAAACAAAGATAGTAGAAATAAAAAAACCTTTCTAAAAATTAGAAAGGTTTTCAAAACAAAATATTTTAAACTTAAGATTCTTCTTCACCATCATATAAAGGAGTGGTTTGCAAAACAAAATCTTCGGGAAGTCCTGGTTTACTATAATCATAAGGCCAACGATGAACAACTGGTAATTCTCCTGGCCAATTCCCATGAATATGTTCAATAGGTGTTGTCCATTCCAACGTGTTCGCTTTCCAAGGGTTTTGAGTTGCTTTTTTCCCTTTATAAATACTAATAAAGAAATTAGCTAAGAAAATAATTTGAGCCAACCCTCCTAAAATCGCAAATAACGTAATCACAACATTAATATCGGCTAAATCATCAAATAAAGGAAATGCTGTGTTTGAATAATATCTACGTGGTAAACCTGCCAAACCAACAAAATGCATTGGGAAGAAAACGCCATAAGCTGCAACTGCAGTGATCCAAAAATGCCAATATCCTAGCGTTTTATTCATCATTCTTCCATACATTTTAGGAAACCAATGGTATACCCCAGCAAACATACCGTAAATTGCAGAAACACCCATAACTAAATGAAAGTGAGCTACAACAAAGTAAGTGTCATGGACATTGATATCTAAAGCACTATCTCCAAGCACTAATCCTGTTAACCCTCCGGTTATGAATGTAGAAACAAATCCAATTGAAAATAACATTGCAGTGTTCATTTGTAAGTTCCCTTTCCATAAAGTTGTAATCCAGTTAAATGCTTTTACAGCTGAGGGTATCGCAATTAGCAACGTTGTAAAAGTAAATACTGACCCTAAGAATGGATTCATCCCAGATACAAACATATGATGTCCCCAAACAATGGTAGATAAAAATGCAATGGCAATTATTGAGCCAATCATAGCCCTATAACCAAAAATAGGTTTTCGAGAATTACAAGCAATAATTTCTGAAACAATACCCATTGCAGGTAGTATTACAATATATACCTCAGGATGTCCTAAAAACCAAAATAAATGTTCAAATAATACTGGTGAACCTCCTTGATAATGTAAAACTTCACCCTGAATAAATATATCTGATAAATAAAATGAAGTTCCAAAACTTCTATCAAAAATTAATAACAAAGCGGCTGACAATAGTACAGGAAATGAAACAACACCAATAATAGCAGTAACAAAAAATGCCCAAATGGTTAAAGGTAATCTTACCATTTTCATACCAACGGTTCTTAAATTAAGAACTGTTACAATATAGTTTAAAGCCCCTAATAAAGAAGAAGCAATAAAAATAGCCATAGAGATTAGCCAAAGAGTCATACCCAATCCTGAACCCGGGATAGCTTGAGGTAATGCACTTAGAGGTGGATAAATTGTCCAACCTGCAGATGCAGGACCTGCCTCAATAAAAAGAGAAAAAACCATTATAACACTCGACAAAAAGAATAGCCAATATGATACCATGTTTAAAAACCCTGATGCCATATCACGAGCTCCTATTTGCAATGGAATTAATAGGTTACTAAAAGTACCACTTAAACCGGCAGTTAGAACAAAAAATACCATAATTGTACCGTGAATGGTAACCAATGCTAGATAGAAATCTGGTGACATAACACCTCCATCTTGATGATTTCCTAAAAAAGCTTCAATTATTCCAAAAGAATGATCTGGCCAAGCAATTTGTAAACGAAATAACATAGACATAAATACTCCTATAATTCCCATAAAAATACCAGTAATCAAATACTGTTTAGAAATCATTTTATGGTCAGTATTAAAAACGTATTTTGTAATAAATGTTTCTTTATGATGATGATCTGACATATTAAATTTTTTAGTTAGAAGTGTAGTAGTTAGTTTATTATTTTATAATTTCTGCTAATGTTTTTTGATTTTTCAACCAAGAATTAAATGTTGCTTCTTCTTCAACAATAATTTTCATTTGCATATTATAATGTGATGCTCCGCAAATTTTATTACACAATAATAAATAATCAAATTCATAAGGGTCTTCTCCTTTTTCAGCTCTAATTTTATTTATTCCTGCAACTTTGGCAATTGTCTTTTTATTTTCTCTCATTTCTTCAGTTGTTAAACTTGGAGTGAAAGCAAATTGTGTTACCATTCCAGGCACACAGTTCATTTGTGCTCTAAAGTGTGGCATATAAGCTGAATGTAATACATCTTGCGAACGAAATTTAAATATTACTTTACGTCCTTTAGGTAAGTGTAATTCTCTAACAGGAATATCATCACTAGCATTTTTATCAGTCATATCAACCCCCATTGTGTTTATACCTTTTATGTTTCTCACATTTGCTCTACCTAGTTCATTATCATCACCTGCATAACGAGCTTCCCATTGAAATTGTTTTGCATATAATTCAACAATTAAAGGATTATCTGCATCTGATGCGTCCATTACATCATTCCAAACAAAAAGTCCATATAGCACTAACCCTGACAAGGTAATTGCGGGAATAATAGTCCAAATAGCTTCAAGCTTAGAACTATCGGCATAAAATAAAGCCTTCCTTCCTTTAATCCCTCTATATTTGAATGCGAAAAAGAATAATAAGAATTGTGTTATTGCTTGTACAAAAAGTATAAGCAACATAGTAATAATGTATAAGGTTTCTATTCTTTCTCCTTCTATAGATGCTGCTTCAGGTAAAAGGACTACAGTATATTTCCAAAAAGAAAATATCATTAAACCATAAAAGAAAATTCCAAAGGCTGCAAATAGTATCCCTTGCGTATTGTTGTCTTTTTCAGTAGCTATTGTACTTTTTAAATTGAAAATACTTGTTATCTGCCATATGGCTACAGCAATAACAATTGCCAGTAAAATATAAAGTAATGCTGTCATTTTTTTAGTTAGTTATTTATAGTAGTGTCAAATATAAAAAAAATCCTGAATAAATTGAGTTCAGGATTCTTTTCTGTAATGTTTTTTTCTATTTAATAGCGAAAATGTTCACTTTCTTTTAAAAATGGGTTTCCTTTTACCAATAAAGGTGATTTTGTTAATGCTGTAAATACAACATATATAAATAATCCCAAAAAGAATAAAATTGAACCAATTTCTGGTATTCCAATATTCCATTGATCTCCAACTGTTGCAGGAGTAATCATCACAAAAATATCTACATAATGACCAATTAATATTATAATACCCGTTGATATAATAAACCAAGGAACTCTTTTGTAATCACTATTCATTAATACTAAAATTGGAAAAACAAAATTAGGCAATAACATTCCTATAAATAACAACTGATAGTTACCTAATAACCTAGGTACAAAATAAGCTGTTTCTTCAGGCATATTTGCATACCAGATTAGCATAAATTGTGAAAACCATAAGTAAGTCCAAAAAATACTAAACCCAAACATAAATTTGGCTAAATCATGTAGGTGACTGTCATTTACTTTTGGTAAAAACCCTCTAGATCTTAAATATATTGTAACCATTGCAATTACAGTAATTGCAGATACGAACATTGAAGAAAATACATACCAACCAAATAACGAGCTTTGCCAGTGAGGAGTTAAAGACATAATCCAATCCCAAGACATCATAGATTCAGTAACAAAAAAGAAAATTAGAAAATATATAGACGCTTTCATACTCTTTTTATAATATGTTAAATCTTTTGCAGAATCTTGTGCTAAAGATTTTTTTACAGCAAAATAGCGGTAAAAATTCCATCCTAACAAATATATAAATGTTCTAATCATCCAAAATGGTGTATTTAACCACCAGCTTTTGCCAACTAAAATCTCATCGTAATGTTCACTTTGTGGGTTGTAAAAATCTGGAGTCATCCATACATAATAATGGTGACCATTTGCTGCTGAAATAATTAAAAAAGCGAGAATAAATAATGATCCTGGCAACAAATATGCTGTAATGCCTTCCATTACTCGAAACAGCACTATTGACCATCCTGCCTGAGATGCATATTGAATAGCATAAAAAACAAGTGTTCCAAGTGCTATCATAAAAAAGAAAAACATTGCAATAAACACAGCTGAATAGGGTCTATTTTGTAAAGAATGAAGCATATGTGTTAAGTGTTCAGACTCATCATTGTGTTCTTTATTAGCCTCTTCTCCATTTTCAATATGCTCATTTGTGTTTGAAACTTGCGCTTCACCATGCGCATTTTCTTGATGCATCATAATTTCCTGAACATCAGCAATAGTACTTGGAGCTGAATAAAAACCATAAGCAATACCTAACACTCCTGTAATCATAAAAATGATTGCACTTAATTTTAATTTTTTTGAAAAACTATACATATCCTTAATATCTATCTTATTTTTTGATGTATTTTACTGTAACAAATCTGTTCTCAACTTTTCAACATATTGAACAATTTGCCAACGTTCATTGTTTTTTAATTGTGATGCATGTGATCCCATCATATTTCTTCCATACATAATAACATGGTAAATACTACCTTCTGTTATCTGTCTATCTTTATAATTAGGAATTCCTAAGAACTTCTCACGCTTAACCATAACTCCTTGTCCATCTCCTTTGTCTCCGTGGCAAACAGCACAATAAATTGTGTACAATTCTTTTCCTTTTGATAAGTTTTTCTCATTAACTTCTAAAGGTGATTTTAATGTTTCTTTTGCTAATTCGTAACCGTTATTGGTATTTGGAATTTCATAAGGTACTTCTCCTCTAAAAATAGTACCTTCTACAGGAGCTTGTGCTTCCAATCCATTTTTAAAATTAGGATTTTTAGCATAAGTCTCGTAACCAACTGGCGCATACATATCGGTACTAGCCATATAACGTGCATTTGGTGTTCGTTTGTCTCCATAACAAGAGCTTAAACTTATTGCCAATACAATTACCGTTATTAAGTTAAATGTTTGTTTCATTATTTTATGCTTTTGTTTTAATTTCTTTAGCTCCCATATCTTTCAATAAATTTTCCAATGTTTTTACATCATTTACTGTTGATACTTCTAATAAAAAATGATCATCTGTTGTTCTTACATCAGGATTTTCTGCTTTTTTAAAAGGCCATAATTTACTACGCATATAAAAGGTAATTACCATTAAGTGTGCTGCAAAAAACACTGTTAATTCAAACATAATTGGTATAAAGGCAGGAGAATTCTCTGCAAAACTGAAACTTGGTTTACCTCCTATATTCTGAGGCCAATCAGCAACCATCATAAAATTCATCATCCAAGTTGCGAATCCTAATCCAATTAATCCATAAATAAATGATGTAATTGCAATTCTTGTATTTTTAAGTCCTGCAGCTTTATCCAACCCATGGACTGGAAAAGGTGTGAATATTTCTTCAATACGATAATTTGCAGCTTTTAAGTCTTTAACAGCACTCAAAAGTACATCATCATCGTCAAAAATAGCTTGTATAGTTGTACTACTCATGATTGTCTCCTCTTAATTTTTTATAATTTTCTCCTGATGATTTTAAAATACTCTTTAACTCTGCTTGTGCTATTACTGGAAAAGTTCTAGCGTATAGTAAAAATAATACAAAGAAAAAACCTATAGTTCCTATAAAAATTGCTACGTCAACAAACGTTGGTGAAAACATTGTCCAAGATGATGGTAAATGCCCTCTACTTAAGTCAATTACAATAATATCAAAACGCTCAAACCACATACCAATATTAATAACAATTGAAATAAAGAATGACCAAACAAAATTTGTTCTTAACTTTTTAAACCACAGTGTTTGCGGAAATATAAAGTTACAAGTGATTAAGGCCCAAAAAGCCCACCAATATGGCCCAGTAGCTGCTCCAACCGATAAATATGTATAATCTTCATAACTACTTCCTGAATACCACCCAATAAAAAACTCTGTGATATAAGCTACTGATACAATACCTCCTGTAAGTAAAATTACCTTATTCATATTTTCAATATGAACCTTTGTAATATAAGCCTCTAAATTTGAAACCTTACGCATAATTAACAGTAATGTTTGCACCATTGCAAATCCTGAAAAAATTGCTCCAGCCACAAAGTAAGGTGGGAAAATTGTACTATGCCAACCTGGAATAACAGATGTAGCAAAGTCCATTGATACAATAGTATGTACAGATAATACTAACGGTGTTGCTAAACCTGCCAAAACTAATGATACTTCTTCAAAACGTTGCCAATCTTTTAATCTTCCAGACCAACCAAAACTTAACAAACTGTAAATTTTCTTTTGAAAAGGTCTAACAGCTCTATCTCTTAACATTGCAAAATCTGGCAATAATCCTGTATACCAAAACACTAATGATACAGATAAATATGTTGAGATTGCAAAAACATCCCACAGTAAAGGTGAGTTAAAATTAACCCATAATGATCCAAGCGCATTTGGTATAGGTAATACATAAAATGCATTCCAAACTCTACCCATATGAATTATTGGGAATAAACCTGCTTGAAAAACGGCAAAAATTGTCATAGCTTCTGCAGAACGGTTAATACCCATTCTCCATTTCTGACGAAATAATAACAATACTGCTGAGATTAATGTTCCTGCATGACCGATACCTACCCACCATACAAAATTGGTAATATCCCAAGCCCAGTTAATTCTATTATTTAATCCCCAAACTCCAATTCCTGTTCCTATAGTGTAAATAATAGCACCTATTCCATATAAAAATGCAAGTAAGGCTATTGTAAATGCTATCCACCATTTTTTATTGGCTTTACCTTCAACAGGTGCTGCAACATCAACGGTAATATCGTGGTAACTTTTATTACCAATTATTAATGGTTCTCTTATGGGTGCTTCGTAATGAGACATAATTTAATATCTATCTTTGATTTATGATTCTTCTGTATTTCTAACTTTTAAATGGTACATAACATTCGGTTTTGTACCTATTTCTACTAATAAATGGAACATTCTATCATCTTCCATTAATTGAGCAACTTCACTTTCTTTATCATTCACATCTCCAAAAACCATGGATCCTGTTGGACAAGAACTTGAACAAGCTGTTTGAAATTCACCATCAACAATAGGGCGACCTTCTTTCTTAGCATTTAAAATAGTTAATTGTGTTTTTTGTAGACACATTGAACATTTTTCCATAACTCCTCTCGAACGTACTACAACATCTGGGTTTAATACCATTTTCCCTAAATCGTTGTTCATATTGAAATCAAACTCATTATTTTCAGGGTATTTAAACCAATTGAAACGTCTAACTTTATAAGGACAGTTATTTGCACAATATCTTGTACCTATACAACGGTTATACGCCATATGATTTTGACCTTGACGTCCATGTGAAGTTGCTGCCACAGGACAAACTGTTTCACAAGGCGCATGATTACAGTGTTGACACATCACAGGCTGAAAAGCTACTTGAGGATTTTCTTGAGGAATTGTCATTGTATTAAACATTTTTCCAGTTCCAAAAATACCTTCTTCTTTTGCCTTTTCATTAGTCATATCTGAGGTATAATACCTGTCAATACGTAACCAATGCATATCTCTACTTACTCTTATTTCATGTTTTCCAACAACTGGTACATTATTTTCTGCATGACAAGCAACTATACAAGCTGCACAACCAGTACAAGTAGCTAAATCTATTGATAAATTAAAATGGTGACCAATTGTATCATCAAATTTATCCCATAAATCAACTCGCTCAGCTGGAACTTCCACATGATTTAATGAAAATTCAGGCGTTTTATTCCAATCTTCTTTTGGTTTATTAATATAATCTTCTATAGTTGTTTCTTTAATAATTTCATCACGCCCCATTATGGTGTGTTGCAATTGCACACAAGCAAATTCATGTTCACCATCAATTTTTTCAATAGTTACTGGCTGAAATATCTCAAAATCTCGCATCAATGAAAAGGCATTTACTCCAGTCATCATTTCTTGCTGCATACCCGCTTCTCTACCATAACCAACAGCCAAACCAATACTTCCTTTAGCTTGTCCTGGTTGAATTAAAACTGGTACATTTTGCAAGGTGGTTTCACCTACTTTAAGGTTTACCAAACTTCCGTTTAAAGCGCCATCACTAACCGTCCAATTTTCTAGTCCTAATTTCTCTGCATCAGCAGCAGAAATTGTCATATAATTATCCCAACTTGTTCTTGTTATTGGATCTGGTAATTCTTGTAACCAAGGATTATTAGCTTGTTTTCCATCTCCTAAACTAATTTTGGTATATAAATTTAATTCGAAATCTGCAGGTTTAGCATTACTTAACAACGTAGCAACTGAATTTGCTATATCTATTTCACTTTTAGTAAATAAAATTTCTTCTTCATTTGTGTAAATACCATCGTGCAATACTTTATTCCAAGATTCTCCACCTAAAATAGTTGCTGCCCAGTTTTCTTTTATAAATTGATAGTAGTTTTTATTTTCTCCCATCCAAGTTAAAAGGCTATCTTCAAACTGACGCGTATCAAATAACTGTTGTATTGTTGGTTGCATTAAAGCATAGTTTCCAGCTTGAAAATGAGCATCTCCCCAAGATTCTAAATAATGTGGTGTTGTAGCGACAAACTGCGTTTGATTTGCTGTTTCATCAGCTGACATGCCAAAACTAATTGATATTTTAACTTTTTTTAATGCTTCATTAAATTTTGTTGCATTTGGCAAAGAATAAGAAGGGTTTGTATTATAAACTAACAAGGCTCCTACTTTACCCGCTTGCATTTCGGAAATCAATTTATCAACATCTGCATCATTTCCTACTTTTACATAACGAGGAGCGGTAATATCATACGCTTCAGATTGTAAAAATTCATTTAATGCATTTACAATTAACTGTGCATTTTTATCTTGAATTCCTGTAACTACAACTGCTTTATTTCCAGATTTTTTAAGTTGTTCAGCCGATTTTTTTATAGCCTCATCTACAGGAGTTTCTTTTGAAGGAAAACTATTTCCTGTTACGTAATTATACAAATTAATTAATGCATAAACTTGTTCTGAAGGTTTTACTGGTACACGAACATCTGCATTTGCTCCTGTAAGTGATAAATTTGATTCAAATTGTATAAGTTTTGACATTTTCCCTTCTGAAGGAGTTCTTCCTTTAGCATATGCAGCACTATATTGACCTCCTTGCCAATCACCTAAAAAATCAGCTCCTATAGAAACAATTACATCAGCCTTTTCAAATTTATAATTTGGTAAAGCTCTAACACCGTACATACTTTCAAAAGCATCTAGTGCAGCACTTTCAGATAATGCATCATATACAACATGCGATACATTACTGTAAAATTCTGTAAAATCTTCAATCACTTTATTTGATGAAGGGCTCGCGGTTGTTCCTGTTAAAATAACTATTTTTTCATTATTGTTTTTTAACGTATTTAAAGTTTCAATAACTTTTTTATCCATTGAAGACCAATCAGTAGGCTCTCCATTAGCTAATGGCCCTCGCAATCTATTGTTGTCATATAAAGAAAGAACAGATGCTTGAACTCTTGCAGAAGTTGCCCCCCAGTTTCCAGCCATTTTATTTGGCTCTATTTTAATTGGTCTCCCTTCTCTAACTTTTACTAAAATATTTGCAAAATCACCACCTTCAGCCATTGTTGAAGCGTAGTAGTTCGCTACTCCAGGAACAATATTATCTGGTTTAATAACATAAGGAATCGATTTTATTACTGGTCCTTCACAGGCTGCTAGTGAAACAGCTGCAGTTGAAAAACCAACATATTTTAGAAAATCGCGTCGAGTTGTTGAAGATTGAGATAAATTTTCTTTATCCCCTAAAAATGCATCTGTAGGTAATTCCTCTACAAATTCTTTTTGCATTAAACTTTCAACAATAGGATTATCTGATTTAAGTTCTTCAACGCTTCTCCAATATTTCTTATTTGATGCCATTGTTTATATACTTATTTTCTTTTTTTATTAATAGTGACATTTTCCACATTCTTGACCTCCCATTTGAGCTACTGTCACTTTTTCTATACCGTATTTTTTTGAAAGTTGCTCATGAATATTTTTGTAATAATCATTATTCTTCATATCAACTTCTGTTGTTTTGTGGCAATTTATACACCATCCCATTGTTAATTTTGAGAACTGTTTTACCTCGTGCATTTCTTCAACAGGACCATGGCATTTTTGACACTTAAGTCCAGCTACATTTACATGCTGAGAATGGTTATAATATGCAAAATCTGCTAAATTGTGAATACGAACCCATTCAATAGGTTTTTGTTCATAACCTTCAATGTATTGAAGATTATCTTTATCCCAACCTACTGCATCATATACTTTCTGAATTTCACCATCCAAATCTTCTTTTGAATATCCTCCAAATAATTCTCCTGTATATTCTGAAATAGATTTATGACAGTTCATACATACATTTACCGAAGGGATACCTGAAGTTTTACTATTTTTAGCTGAAGAGTGACAGTATTGACAATCTATTTTATTATCTCCTGAATGTATTGCGTGTGAAAATGCTATGGGTTGAATTGGTTGATAGCCTGTATCTACACCTACCTGCATAAAATAACCAAAAGTCAAGTATGCAGTTCCTAACAAAAAGAACACTAACACTAAAAAACGTAAGAAAGGACTCAAAAACATGCTTTTTAACATGCTCTCTTCTTCTTCCCCATCTTCTACTTTTTTATTAGTTGTAGCAGCTACAATTAATGAAAGTAATAAAAATGCTAAAATTGTTAAACCTAGCGATGTCCACACTCCTGTTCTTGGATTGTTAAATATCTCTTGGTTATCAGTTGAAGTAGAAGTGGCATTTGCTGCTACTTTTTTAACATCACCTACTTCAAAATATTTTAATAAATCTTCAATATCTTGGTCAGATAATTGAGGGAATGCTGTCATTGCAATTGGAGTACTATCAGCTACTTCTTTTGCAAGCTTATCCCCAGATGCAACCAAAGCTGCGTTGTCTTTAATCCACAACTTCAACCATTCAGCATCACGTTTTTCTCCAATTTTAAAAAGGGCTGGCCCAATTAGTTTTTTATCTAATTTATGACACGCTACACAATTAGCTTTAAAAACTTTCTTTCCTCTTTCCACTGCAGGGTCAATTTCTTGCGATGCTAGCGTAGCTTTAGGAACTGAAGGCTCACCTTTTGTATACGCTAAAATGTCAATAATATCTTGGTCAGATAATTGAGGGTTTGGCGTCATTGGCAATTTATTGTTTTCTTCAAAAACCTGAATTGCTAATTTATCTCCTGATTTAATCATTCCTGGACTATCTTTAATCCAAGAAATTAACCAATCTTGTTCTCTTCTATCTGTAACCCCTTTTAAAGCGGGTCCAACTAATTTTTTATCTAATCTATGGCAAGCTGCACAAGTAGACTTGAAGAGTTTTTCCCCATTTATTACATCGCCTTCTTGAGCCGATAAATTGAGTGAGAATAATAAAAGGAAAACAAGACTATTAATTACTAATCTTGATAATTGTCTGTGTAATTTCACACTTTTCATACTTTAAAAAAATATTTTTCTCTTGTTTGGTACAATATTTTCATTTAAAAATGGATGACTTAAGTCATTTTTAAAGGATTTGACAAAAGTAACATTTATATATAAACATCAAAATGTTATAATTGCGTTAAGAGTAATTTATATTCGTTCTAAATAACAATCTTTTTTCTGTCATTTAAATAAAAACAATAAATTTGAAAAAAAATAAAATAATTATGAATTTTTTCATTAAAAAAGCGATATATCTGGGTTTTATCACCTTTTTTTTAGGTATTATTAATTCTTACTCGCAAAGCGAAAGTCAAAATATTAATAATTTAATAAAACAAAAAAAGGAATTTAACAGAAAAAATAAAAATTCAATAGTATATAAAATCCAGCTTTATAATGGTAATGAGAATCAAGCTTTTAAAATAAAACTTAATTTTAACAATTTGTTTCCAAAATACAAGGCAAAAATTATTTATAAGTCTCCTGAATGGAAAACGCAAGTTGGTAATTTTACTACCCGTTTAGAAGCTGATAGAGTTTTACTTATTATTAAAGAAAAATATTCTGGAGCTATTGTTTTAGAAGATAAAATTTAATTTTCTAAATAAAAAGAGGCTGTCTGAAAAGGCAGTCTTTTTTTTTTGGAAAAAAGCAAGAGATTGATTATTTTCATGGAATGAAATCAAAAGCAGTATTCAAGACTTATAATCAAGATCAATTAAGTTTACTACCTCCAAGTTACGATGAATTAGTACCAAAG
>JAKIVA010000045.1 GCA_021647265.1 Lutibacter sp. | reverse complement strand
TGCCGTTGCAGGCGCACTACAGCATGGACTGACTTATTTACAACAGGCAAAAAAAAAGGGTGCAAATACTGTTATTTATGATCCTTTGGGAAGTGAAGGGTTTTCATTGGAGCAGTTGGATATTTACCTGCTGGCCGTTGAAGATTTGGGGGCGAAATTAGGGGTTATTGCAGCTCGGTTTTATCAATTTCCTTCCCATGAACTTGAGGTTATAGGTATCACAGGAACTAATGGTAAAACAACAACTTGTACATTATTACATGATTTAATTACTGATTTAGGTTATATGGCTGGATTGTTATCAACGGATGTAAATAAAATTGGTAAAACGGAAATACCATCAACTCATACAACACCAAACACTATGGATTTAAATGAACTATTGAGGGATATGGTTGATTAGGGTTGTGAATATTGCTTTATGGAGGTTAGTTCACATGCAATTCAACAAAATAGAATTATAGGTTTAGATTTTGATATTGCTGGATTTACAAATATTTCTCATGAATTTAGAACGCCTTTAACCCTTATTTCGGGCCCTATTCAACAGCAATTAAAAAAGAGACAACTTTCAAAAACCGATAGAACTAATTTTGAAGTTATTCAACGTAACACCACCCGACTATTAGCATTAGTTAATCAATTATTAGATATTTCAAAAATAGAATCCGGTAGTTTAAAATTAAAAGTAGCACCTTATAATTTAACATCTTTTTTAGAAAAATTATTAGATGGATTTTCATTTATGACAAATCAAAAAGAAATTAATTTTAAAGTAAACATAAATTCAATACCTAAAGAAACTTGGTTTGATAAAGATATTGTAGAAAAAATAGTTACTAATTTACTCTCAAACGCCATAAAATATACCCCTATAAAAGGAACCATTATAGCTGAGGCTTTTGTAAAAGAAAACAAACTTAAATTTATAATAAAAAATACAGGAGCAGGAATTGCTCCAAACAAAGTAATCAAAATATTTGATCGTTTTTATCAAGCAAACAATAATTCTGAAGGAATAGGAATAGGATTGGCTTTAGTTAAAGAGTTGGTTGTGCTTCATAAAGGGAAAATTAAAGCTGAAAGTATTCTAAATCAATGGACTACATTTACTATTTTACTTCCTATTTATAAAAAAGTATTTAAGGAAAATGAAATAATTTCAGACCCTGTTTTTGATGAAAATTCACTAACTATAAATCTTAGTAATAAAAACACTTATGAGCTTGAAAATAAAATAATAAATGAAGAAACGGAAAATCCAATTGCATTAATTGTGGAAGACAACAAAGATATGAATAACTATATTGGCACTTTATTAAAAGATGAATATACCATTATACAAGCGGTTAATGGTGAAGAAGGAATTAAACTTGCTTTAGAATACGTTCCAGATATTGTTATTTGTGATATTATGATGCCTCTAAAAAATGGAGTGGTTTTATGTAATACTTTAAAAACAAACGAACTAACAAACCATATCCCAATAATTTTATTAACTGCAAAAGCTGGTGAAGAAAATCAAATTTCAGGTATAAAAGCGGGAGCCGATGCTTATATTACCAAACCTTTTAACAATGAATTATTACTATTAAAAGTTGCTCAATTAATAGCAATCCGAAAAAAATTACAAGTACGTTACAGTCAGGAAGTTATTTTAAAACCAACAGATATTGCTATTAATTCTATTGATGAGCGGTTTTTAAATCAAGTTCAATCAGTATTAGATTCAAAATTAATAGAATCTTCATTTCACGTAGATGAATTTTGTAAAGCCGTTGGCATGAGTAGAATGCAATTGCACCGTAAATTAAAAGTATTAACAGGTTTATCAACCTCTGAATTTATTCGTTCACAACGTTTAAAATTAGCAGCACAATTATTAAAATCTTCTGATATTAACATTTCTCAAGTTGGTTATAGTGTTGGATTTAACAACCATGCATATTTTAGTAAATGTTTTAAAAAAATATATAACTGTACTCCTTCAGAATATGCAAAAAACTAAAATCAAGCACATTACGCATTTTATGTTACATTAGTTACAGTATTTGATACATTCTTTATAATCAACTATTTTTTTTCAATCTACTTTTGGCCTTGTAGTAATTTATACTGCAATATAGTTTTATAAAAATTAATTATAAATGTATGAAGTCAATTAAAGCAGTACTACTTATTTGTTTACTAGGAGTGTCTACCCAAGCCAATGCTCAATTTCTAAAAAAATTAAAAAAACGAGCTGAAGAGGCTGCGAAAGAAACTATCTCCCGAAAAATAGAGAATAAAACTGCCGAAAAAACCGGAGAAGTAATGGACACCATTTTAAATGGTGGTGTTAAATTAAAGAAAAAAAAACACGGTAAAAAAAGTAAGTCAAAACCTAGTAATCAAAATAGCGATGACAACACCAAACAAAATCTTAAAACAAATAGTAACAAAGATTTTGTAGCTGGCACTAAAGTCATGTTTTTAGATACTTTTAAAAATGATGCCATCGGTGATTTCCCAGTAACTTGGAATACCAATTCATCGGGCGAAGTTATTACTTTTAATGATTCTGATTCCCGGTGGTTACAACTAGATATAGGAGCATATACACCTGACGGTATAACAGAAATACCTGAAAATTGTACTTTTGAATTTGACCTTACTATTAGCAAGAACTTTGATTGGTACTCTGACGGAATAACCCTAAATATCGTCGCGGTAAAAGACCGTAGAAAAGATTTTATGAAATGGAATCGTTTTGGTACTGGAGCAAATGGTGTACGACTACGATTAAAACCTAAAAATTTTGAATACACAGGAGAAACTACTATCCAAACATATCAGGATAATGATAAATTAATTGAGAATAAAAAAAATAATGCCCTATTTACCATAGAAAATAATAGGGTTCATGTTTCTTTGTGGCGACAAAAAACTAGACTTCGCGTTTATTTAAATGATAAAAAGGTTTGGGACATTCCTCGTGCCTTTGGTACAGCTAATTACAATTCGATTGTCTTTAATACCTCTGGTAAAGAAGGAGAACACTTTTTTGTAAGCAATTTACGATTGGCAATTGCTGGAAAAGATATGCGGCATGCCTTACTTGAAACCGGAAAATTTGTAACCAATGATATCTTGTTTGATATTAATAAAGCAATTATAAAATCAAGTAGTTTTAAAGTCCTTGATGAATTAGGACAAACCTTAGCCGATAATCCTGATGTCTTTATAAAAATTATTGGACATACCGATAGCGACGGTAGCGCAATTGCAAATCAATTACTTTCTAAAAAAAGAGCAGAAGCCATCAAAGTATATTTAAGTGATAATTTTCCCATTGCTGGTAAACGCATGTTAGTTATTGGCAAAGGCGAAAGTGAACCTATTACAAGTAATGCAACATCCAACGGAAAGGCTAAAAATAGGCGTGTTGAATTTGTTAAAATCAATCAATAAAAATATGACTAATCAAATTATTTAATAATCTAGAATATCAATTGTTAAAGTATAAAAGGTTTCCATATGATTAATAAACCAATTTTTTTTTACTTAAAAAAATATAGTAGTATTTTATTTTTAGTTTTAGTAATATTAAATATTAAGGCACAGGTATCTACTTGTTCAGAATTAGGTTTACGTCCGATTACACCTGATGGAAATGATATTTTAAAAATTTATTACGATGGTAATAGTACGGGAGTTGGTGGCCACGGATGTTGGGCTCACCATCACCCTAATGGGAAAGATTACGTAATAACACCACATAGTTGGACAAGAGAACCTAATGAATTTAGGCAAACACTTATAAAAAATGCAATGCAAGCCATTGTAGATGCACGTAAAGAATACGTAAATTATGGTACCTTAAACAACCAATTGTATTACATTTTAAATGATGTAAATTATAGAGATGCTAATGGCGAAACCTTTTGGCTAGTTGGAAATAAGTGTTGGATGCGATCAGGTGTACCTAATTTACGAAATAGCTCAAATGAGATTAAAAGATTCGTGTATGCTCACGAAGTTGGACATTGTTTTGTTATGGAAAATGTCCCTAATCTAAATAATCAATATCATTCAATGAACCATTGGTTTGATGAAAGTGTAGCAGAATTTTTGGCTTCAGAAGTATATAAACAAATAAATAAGGAATATGAATGGGCAAGAGTATTTGATGTAGATAATCAAACATACAGACAGCCTTACGCAGCTTATGTACTATGGAAGTATTATGCCATGAAAAAAGGAAAAGCATCTGTGGTTGCTCTAATGAATGCCTTTGCTGAAACCCCTTCTTTAAATTCAAGACTTAATTACTTGAAAAATATAGCTTTTGATGAATTTTTTCAACATTTTTTATTTGATTTTCTCAAACATAAAATTCCTGATTCTGGAAATGGAGATCCTATCCCAATAGAAAATATTCAACCACAAGAAACAATTACATTAGATCCTTTAGAGAATAAAATAAAATTACCAAATTTAAGGTGGGGACGGGCAAATTTATTTAGACTTTTAATTCCATCGGGATATGATTTAACTATAAATCCACCAACTGGTTCAAACCTTAAATATTTCCAATCATTAACCTCAAAGATAGAAGGTGTTAATATTGAAAATTGGAATTATACAGAAAAAATTAATGGAAGCTGTAGTAGTGAAATACCTGTTTGGATTATGATTTCACATCTAAATAAGCAACCTCTTTCGAATCTCAGTATAAATTATTCATTATATAAAAAATCTAACTGTTGCAGTGGATTTGATAATTCAAAATGTCTTGCCGGTTTAACAGCTAAAACTGTAATATTGGCTAACCCTGAGGAAGTAAATGGTGTTTTTCATTTTGATTATAAAATCAAATCAAATATTGAAGCAAGTAAAAGTGGAAAAATTATAAAATTTAAGAATCTAACCTATTATGTAAACACAGCAGATGGTTCTATCTATTTTCCTAAAGAAAGTTTAGCTAAAATGGCAGGAAATATTTCCAGTAAAGATGGTAGGGTTGATGGTACTATTTGGCTTTCTAACCGTCAAATGGTAACTTACTTTTATGATGCTATCTATAAGAAAAAAAGAGCTTTTACGGTTAATGCTAACAAATCATCTAATGATGTATTTATGAATGAACATTTAGGGTTTTTACAATTTTTCAACAATCAGTCAGATACTTTAGCTATAAAAGAAAGGCCAGTACCATTACCATCTACATCAAAATGGCAAACAATCAGTCATGGATATGCAGGGAAAATTATCAATCAAGATTCCGAAGCCAAAATGACTATTTATATAGACTGTAACCCTCCTCCTATAGCTACGGGCTTTCCAATGATTGGGTTTTTAGTGGGTGTAGTAAAAGACCACAGAATAAAAAAATGCAATCAATTAATTGTGTTTAATAAAATTGAAACCGGTAATGATTATATCCAAGCTGAGTTGTTACAAATTTCAAAAGAAAGTAAAACCTTTGATGCAACTTCATATAAGCCAGGTGGGCTACTTAAAAAATTCACCAAAGGTTCAAGAACCAATATGCAGAACGCAAAAGCCAAAATGGATGAACTTCAACGTAAAGCTATAGCGTTAGGCCAACAAATACAAGATTTAAAAAAAGAAAAACGAAAATGTAGAGAAATTACAAAAGGTGACCCTACGTTTTGTAATAAAAAATATGACCCACTAATTAAAAAAATCAAAGACGAAGCCAAAAAATTACAATACAATTTGATGAAAAATATGGGAGTAGAAGATCTTATAAAAAATTAAAACAATAGAATTATTTATTATGAAAACAACAAACAGAATTTTTAGTTACAGTATTATTCTAATTTTTAGTATAAGTTTAACCGCTTGCTCTGGAAGTGACGGAATGGATGGTGCAATTGGATCGCAAGGGCCAGCCGGTGTAAATGGACAAAATGGTGTTGATGGACAAAATGGTGTAGACGGTAACGCAAATGTAATTGCTTCCAATTGGTTAGATGCAGATTGGAATTTAACAAATGATCCAACCAATAAAGTAATGCGTATTCCTATTACTGAAATTAGTCAAGACGTTTTAAGAGACAATACTTTGGTCATGGTTTATTTAATGCAATACGGCACAAGTAGTATTTATACAGTACCATCTGCAGGGCGCTGGTTCAATACATGGTACTCTTTTACTTTTGGAAATAATTCATTAAATTATGATGGCATTATAATTACCTTAAAATCTACTGATGGAGTGGCACTTACAGAATATCAATCTACTGCTAATAGAGGTAATAGGTTTAGGTACATATTAATACCAGCAAATACGGCTTCTGGTAAATCCTCCATTGATTATTCCAATTATAATGAAGTTATAAAACATTATGGCTTAAGTTACTAGATAATAACGTGAAAAAATATATAACCATAATTATAATACTTATAATAATAGACATTGCATTAATTGCTAATTCTGGTGCAGATAAAGGTAAAGCAGCTTTTTATTCAATTCCATTAATTCTTTTAATAAATTCTACAACAAGTATTTACGGTTTTATTAAAAAAAATAAAAAAATTGGAGTTGCTGCTTTAATACTATTTTTTTTAGCACCCATTTTTGCTTTTATAGTTTTTGCATATCATTTTCCTTTTTTAACAAGATAGCCTAATAGATTATAAAAATATGGTTAAAAAATATTTAGGAAAATTAAAAAAAGTTCCAACTGATAAAATCTATCTCAATATAAATAATTTAAAAAAAGGAACATACACTTTAAAAATTATTAATAAAAACAGAATCATAAAAAAGATGACATTCAATAAAAAATAACACTATATAGTTACCTTTGTTTAAAATACTATTTATAAATTTAAGATTTAAGAGAAAATGTTGGGTAATACTAGAAAGAATATTCAAATAGGCGCAACAGTAGAAATTGTTCAAAAACACCATCAAAGAAATGGAGAATTAACCAAAGGTGTTGTAAAAAGAATTCTAACAAACTCCGCTAATCACCCTCACGGAATAAAAGTCCAATTAGAAACCAGTGAAGTTGGACGTGTAAAAAGTATTCTCTAATAAATATCAATCCATTTACAGTTATAAATTACTAAAATGAATTATTTAAAAGCTACCTATTATTTTGATTATGAAACGAATGAAATTCAAAAACTCATTCAAGAATTCAAAACTAACTCACTTACAAAAAAGGAAAAAGCAACACTGTTGTATCTTAAAATTCGTGATAATTGGAGATACAACCCTTATCGAATTAGTTTATCTAAAGAAAATTATAAAGCAAGTGTTATCGCTAAAAAAACAGAAACCCACTGTATAGATAAGTCTATTTTATTTATAGCTGGCTTGCGAGGATTGCAAATTCCTTCAAGAATTCATTTAGCTAAAGTAAAAAATCATATTGGTATAGAACGGATAGTGGAGAAATTTAGAACTGATGAAATAAGTCCACACGGAATGGTAGATATTTTTTTAGATGGTAAATGGCTTAAAGCTTCTCCAGCTTTTAATATAGAATTATGTCACAAATGCAATGTGGCTCCTTTAGAATTTGACGGAGAAAATGACTCTATATTTCAAGAGTTTGATAATTCAGGAAACACGTTTATGGAATATTTAGAAGATTATGGATCTTTTGACGATGTTCCAATGGATTTTATATTTGATAATTTTAAAGAAAATTACCCTCAAATTATGAATCGTTTAAACGGCTTTACAGACATTATTATATAAATAATACTTAAAAAAAATAAGGTGAATCCATAATCTAGAAAAGAATTAACTACTGTAATTTTTTAAAAACTCTTCTATTGGCATTGGTTTTAAATTTCTGGCTTTGTAATGTTTTACATAGGTGTAATAATTCCTTCTCGCAAATCGGGTAATTGCATTTGAAGTATTATTATCTGTTAGAGATATTGGTTTCATAAGAAGTTGGGGTTAATTTACGTTATAAAACTACAACACAAATAGTTATAATCCAAATAAATTAACCATTTGTTGTATTAGTGTCGCTATTTATTATATTAACACTACCGTTTATTTGTTTTAAACAAATTTGTTTTATGCATTAAAATAATAAAAAACACATTATATTTACAAAAAATGATTAAAATTTTTACATCCTACTAATTATCTGAAATTAATTATATCATTAAAGTATGGGACTTTATAATAAATTTATTCTTCCTAAAGCAATTCACTGGGCTTGTAGTCAAAAACCCAGTATGCTTCAACGAGGAAAAATAATTCCATTAGCAATGGGAAATGTACTAGAAATTGGTATAGGATCTGGTTTAAATTTACCTTATTATACTCAAAAAGTAAAACATCTTACCGCGATAGATCCTTCTGAAGAACTCTGGAAAAAAAGCAATATTAATATGCTTTCTTTACCTTTTAAGTTTGAGTTTATAAAAGCTTTTGCAGAAAATATTCCTTTAGCTGATAACTCTTTTGACACTGTAGTAATGACCTATACAATGTGTACAATCCCCGATTTAAATAAGGCTTTTTCAGAAATAAGAAGAGTTTTAAAACCAACTAGAAAACTCTTGTTTTGTGAACATGGAAAAGCTCCTGAAAAAGGAATACAAAAATATCAAAATATTGTTAACCCTTTATGGAAACGCATTGGAGGAGGTTGTAATTTGAATAGAAACATTCCAACACTTATTGAAAGTAATGGTTTTACTATTAAAAAATTAGAAACCATGTACCTTCCCGGCTGGAAACCTGCTAGTTATAATTACTGGGGAATAGCTGAAGTTAAGTAAAAAAGGTCTTTTGTTGTTTTATTCTTTTTCAAACTTATTATTACTCCTATCTATATCTGCCATTAATTGAGATGGGTCTATTTCTACCGTTTTAATTTCTTTTGAAGTAGTAAAAGTATATGTTGGATATGCCCAAGCCCAATCTTTTAATATCGTTGCATTGGTTGGTTTTTTACCTAGCATCATGCGTAAAGGAATATTAAAATTTTCATGACTACCATCAATATAAGTAACGGTTACATCAATAGGCATAGGCATTTTACCTACCCGTGCTAACGTAATATTTTTATTTTCAACTTTAGCAATAGCATAGTCAATGGTATGTGTAGTTTCTACCCATTCATTTAAAAACCAACCTAATTGTATTCCTGACACTTTTTCTGCCACTCTTTTAATATCATTAGGCGTTGGGTGCTTGAATTTAAAGTCATTAAAATATTTTTTAAGTACTTTTTTTACATTTTGTTCTCCAATAATATAATTTAATTGTGTTAAAAACATGCTTCCTTTTGTATAACTACCAATACTAAATGCAGCATTTGTATTAAATCTATCAGCATGAGTTGTTAATGGTTCTTGAATTCCAGATTTTACTGAATAAAAATATCCTCCATAATTTTTTGCGGATGGTTTTCCGTCTCCTTCTCTTAAAATTTTATCTGAAGCCATAGAAGAAATATAGCTTGTAAATCCTTCATCCATCCATGAATGCTCACTTTCGTTTGTTGCTAAAACCTGTTGAAACCATTCGTGTGCTAATTCATGAAATACAGTTCCTGCAATACTATTAAATGTTTCACCACCTCCAACCAACGTACACATTGAGTATTCCATTCCTCCATCCCCTCCTTGAATTACAGAATATTGTTTCCAAGGGTATTCACCAACATTTTTGTTGTAATATTCCATCGCTTTTTCAGTAAACAGTTGAATTTCCTTCCAAGCTTTGGTGTATTTTTTATCATTTTTATATAGAAAATGAAGTGTAACTCCATTATCCATTTTTAAAATATCATGAATGTAATTTGGATCTGCTGCCCAAGTAAAATCATGTACGTTTGGCGCACTAAAATGCCAAGTTAATTTTTCTCCTTTTGCTACTTTAAGTTTTTGTGTTTTATCTTCATATCCATGACCTATTTCTTGAGGGTTTTGAAGGTATCCTGTACCTCCAATAGTATATGTTCTATCTATATGAATTGTTACATCAAAATTACCCCAAACACCATGAAATTCTCTTGCTATGTAAGCATCTGCATGCCAACCTTCAAAATCATATTCAGCCATTTTTGGATACCATTGTGCCATAGATAAAGCTACTCCGTCCTTATTGTTTCTTCCTGCTCTTCTAATATGTACCGGTAGTTGTCCTTCAAAATTCATATCAAAAGTTACTTTTTCCCCTGGGTTAATTGGCTTATTTAAGATAACTTCTAAAACTGTACCTATCACATTGTATTTAACTTTTATGTTATTTTGTGTTAATGAAAGTACTTTTAAATAACCTATTTCATTTGGTTTTAATTTTGCAATTCTACTTTCGTATTTAGGGTTTTCTTTGGTTCCAATGTTATTCACCATTCTTCTGTCTGGATCTATAATTTCTTGCAATCGGGCATCCATCTCACTATCAGGTTGAAACGCATTATAATACAAATGGTAAAATACTTTTTCCAATACATCAGGTGAATTATTTGTATATACTAGTTTTTGAGTTCCTTTGTATTGATAATTTTCAACATCAATGTCTACATCCATTTTATAATCAACTTTTTGTTGCCAATAAGAGGTATTATTTTGTGCAGATGTTATTATTGAACTAATTGAGAGTAGAAAAATAAGTACTTTGTTCATGTTATTCATTTTTTGAGTTTGCAATATAAACATAACTCTTTCAAACAAAAAAGCACACTCAATAATGAATGTGCTTTTTAACAGAAAATTATAATTTTTTATCTTTTATTCACCATTCTATCAGCTAAAACTAAAGCATTATAAGCATTTACAATTCTTCCTGTAACTGATAATGTTGAAAAGTCAACCAATTCAGGTTCTTGTCCTCTACTTGTTGGTTTAAATACTTTCATATTTAATTTTGTTCCTGAATTCATAATAATATGTTTTACCTGACTTGCAGACAATTGAGGATAATAAGATCTAATTAATGCGGCTATACCTGCTGTTTCTGGTGATGCCATAGATGTTCCACTGTACTTTGCATAATTATTTTGAGGTATGGTAGAGTATATTTGTACTCCCGGTGCAAAAATATCTACATTTTTTTGACCATAGTTACTAAACGTTGCTGGTAACTTTTCATTATAATTAACGCTTATTGCTCCAACGGTTAAAACATTATCAGCAAATTCATTAATTTTATCAGAAGAATCGTTTGGCCAGTTATCTTTTACATCAATATCTTTATTGTCATTTCCCGCAGCATGCACTAATAAAACATCATGTTTTTCAGCGTATTTTATAGCATCAAAAACCCAGTTTCTATAAGGAGAAAAGCTTTTTCCAAAACTCATATTTATAACTTTAGCTCCGTTATCAACAGCGTATCTAATTGCTAAAGCAACATCTTTATCTCGTTCATCTCCATCAGGAACAGCCCTTACAGACATTAATTTTACGTTTGTAGCAACACCATTCATACCAATACCATTATTACGTGTAGCTAAAATAATACCTGAAACATGAGTTCCGTGAGATTCATCTTCAACAGAGCCTATTACATAAGGGTTTCCATAATTGGTGTCATTAATATCTGTTGGATTATCTCCTACAATTGCTCTTCCATCAAAATCAAAATCATAGTTTTTATTTTTCTTTTGAGTTTCATAATATTCTAAATAAGCTTTTTCATCCAATCCTCTCAACATCAAACCTAAAATATCGTCTATTTGAGCTTGTAATTTTTGTTCTTCAGTTTTAATAGCTTGCAAATCTTCTATAGTAAAATTGTCTTTACCTAAGAACTTTTTAATGGCTGCAAAGTTTTCTCCTATTTGAACTAAACGATTCATTGTTTTAAAATGTTTGCTAGAAGAAGCTTCGTATGCTTTTAAGTATTTTTGGTATTTTTCGAACTCTACTTTTTCGTCATCACTAATATCATCAATTGTTTTGCCTTTAAAACGAGGGTTTAATTTCGCTACAATACGTGTAATTTCTAATTGTTCAGGAGCGGCAACACCGTTACCTCCTAAAAAATTCCAACCATGTATATCATCAACATAACCATTTTTATCATCATCAATTTTATTTCCTGCAATTTCCTTAGGGTTTGTCCAAACTTCATCCTTTAAATCCTCATGCTCAATATCAATTCCCGAATCAATTACAGCTACAACAATAGGTGTCCCTGTTTTGCCTTCTAAAAATTTATATGCTTTATCTAAACTCATTCCTGGTATGGTATCCGTTACCAAATCGGCATGTGCCCATTGATTAAATTGTTCTTCACTTATTGCACCTTTTTTGGGTTCAATAGTAACAGTCGTGTCCATAGTTGGTACTTCTAAATTTTTTATAGAACCACAACTAACTAAGGTAACAGTTGCAAGAACCGCTACAAACATTGGTTTAAATATTCTCATTTCTATTTATTATTTAATTAAATACTTCGCTAAATTTATATGTTTTGTCTAATCGAACCCCTTTTTCGGTTTGTTTTACTGTACACAACTCATTTGTTGCATCATGTTCAAAAAATAAGAGGTAATTATTGTTGGCAGCTTTATTTAAAAATATTGCTTTTTCATCCATTGTTAATAAAGGACGCGTATCATACCCCATAACGTATGGTAGTGGAATGTGCCCAACTGTAGGTAATAAATCTGCTACAAATACAATTGTTTTGCCTTTGTATTGAATATGAGGTATCATTTGTTTTTCTGTATGACCATCTGCAAATAATATATCAAATCCTAATTCTGTATCTGTTGCAAAATTCTCAGAAGGAATATCTAAAAAATTCAGCTGTCCACTTGCTTCAATAGGATTAATATTTTCTTTTAAAAAAGAAGCTTTTTCTCTTGGATTAGGTTCTGTAGCCCACTTCCAATGATTTTTGTTACTCCAAAATTTCGCATTTTTAAATGCCGGTTCATAGCCTGTGTGGTTTTTATTCCATTGAATACTTCCTCCACAGTGATCAAAATGCAGGTGTGTTAAAAATATATCCGTAATATCATCTCTATGAAAACCGTGTTTAGCCAACGAAGAGTCTAAAGAAAAATCTCCAAACATATAATAATAGCTAAAAAATTTATCTGATTGTTTATTTCCAACTCCAGTATCAATTAAAATAAGCCTGTTCCCATCTTCAATAAGCATGGTTCTTAGGCTCATATCAATTAAATTATTGCTGTCAGCAGGATTTGTTCGCTGCCATAAAACTTTAGGTACTACTCCAAACATAGCTCCTCCATCTAACTTGAAGTTTCCTGTTTCAATAGGGTAAATTTTCATATACAAATTTATATATGCAAAGATACATGATTTTCTACTTAAGAAAATGTTAAAGAAAAGCAAAAACCTAAGTAAAAACTTAGGTTTTTTTTGAGGCATCGAGCGGATTCGAACCGCTGTAGGAGCTTTTGCAGAGCCCAGCCTAGCCACTCGGCCACGACGCCTTATTTGGATTGCAAATTTAAGTATTTTTAATTTGTTGGCAAGTATTTTTTTAATAATTGTAAGTTAATTTAATACTTAAACTATTTTTAACCGTATTATTTTTACATTTAACTTTTACCTCTACTTTTATTCATTTCTATAGTTACCATAGCAACATTACCGCCAATTGGAGGGTTTAATTTTGAAACTGCTACAGTTGCTTTTCTCACCAAAGGTATTTCATCTAAAACTCTATTTAATATACGCTTAACCACTTCTTCTAACAATTTTGAACGAATAGCCATTTCTTGTTTTACTATTTTATTTAAATATACGTAATCTACCGTATCTGAAAGATTATCTGTTTTAGCTGATTTTGATAAATCTGCTTTTATTGATACGTCTACTCTATAATCTGAACCTATTTTCCCTTCTTCAACCAAACAACCATGATAGGCATAAATTCTAATATTTTTTATTTTTATTATCCCCATATTAAAATATTTTAAGCAAAGATAAGTTGTTTTGTTATTTAAATACCGCCAATGTTATTTTTAAAATTCTTAATACTTAGGCAATGACAAGTATTTTATAGTTGTATTGCAAAAAAAAATCAATAATTTTGTGGCTTATCCGTTTTTATTATGAATGAAGAGAAAAAGTCATTAAATTTTTTAGAGCAAATTATTGAAGAAGATTTAACAAATGGTTTACCAAAAGAAAAGCTACGTTTTAGATTTCCACCTGAACCAAATGGTTATTTGCATATTGGTCATGCGGCATCAATTTGCCTAAACTTTGGGTTGGGGTTAAAATATAATGCTCCTGTAAATTTACGTTTTGACGATACCAATCCTGCCAAAGAAGAACAAGAATATGTTGATGCTATTAAACATGATATTAGCTGGTTAGGTTTCAAATGGGATAAAGAACTATATTCTTCTAATTATTTTCAACAATTGTATGATTGGGCAGTTGAATTAATTAAGGAAGGAAAAGCATATGTAGATAATCAAACTTCTGAAGAAATGGCTATTCAAAAAGGAACGCCAACTGAAGCGGGAACTAATAGCCCAAATCGCAATAGACCTATTGAAGAAAATTTAGATTTATTTTTGCAAATGAAAAATGGAGAACTTGCTGAAGGTTCTCATGTACTTCGTGCAAAAATTGATATGGGGCATGTAAATATGCATATGCGAGATCCTATTATGTATAGAATTCTTAAAAAATACCATCACAGAACAGGAAATGACTGGTGTATTTACCCTATGTACGACTGGACACACGGAGAATCAGATTATATTGAACAAATTTCACACTCTATTTGTACACTCGAATTTAAAAGTCATAGAGATTTATACGATTGGTATATTGAACAAGTGTACGACCCTACAAAATTAAAACCAAAACAAAGAGAGTTTGCTCGTAGAAATTTAAGCTATACTGTAATGAGTAAGCGAAAATTATTACAATTGGTTGAAGAAGGTATAGTTACTGGCTGGGACGATCCTCGTATGCCTACAATTTCAGGTTTACGAAGAAGAGGCTACACTCCTGCATCTATTCGAAATTTTAGTGATACCGCAGGTATTTCAAAAAGAGACAATGTTACAGATGTTGCTTTATTAGAATTTTGTATTAAAGATGATTTGAATAAAACTGCTCCACGGGTAATGGCTGTTTTAAACCCTGTAAAAGTTGTAATTACCAATTATCCTGAAGGAAAAGAGGAGTTTTTAGAAGCCAGTTATAACGATTACGAAGAAGGTTTTGGTAGTAGAGCTGTCCCATTTTCTCGTGAAATATATATTGAAAAAGAAGATTTTAGAGAAGAAGCTAATAAAAAATTCTTTCGATTAAAATTAGGCAAAGAGGTAAGACTTAAAAATGCTTATATTATTAAAGCTGAAAGTTGTTTGAAAGATGAAAATGGTGAGGTTACCGAAATTCACTGTACTTACGATGAAGACAGCAGAAGTGGTAGTGGTTCAGAAGCTAGTAAGCGTAAAGTTAAAGGTACATTACACTGGGTTTCAATTAAACATGCTATAAAAGCAGAGGTTAGAGTTTATGACAGGTTATTTACTGATGAAGCTCCAGACGGACATAAAGATAAAGATTTTAAAGAATTTATAAACCCGAATTCTCTACAGGTAATTGATGCTTTTGTAGAACCAAGTTTACAAAATGCCAACATTTTAGATAGGTTTCAATTTCAGCGCTTAGGATATTTTTGTGTTGACAAGGATACTTCAAAAAATAAATTGATTTTTAATAGAACAGTTCCTTTACGTGATAGTTGGACAAAGAAAGAAAAATAACAGAACTTAAACCTTTATTATTTAAGTGGTCTCCATTACTGCGTTTTTTTTTAAAAGCGGTCGCATTTTTTTGGTGTATTACCTCTAAAATTGAAAAATTTCGGTATGTGATTTTCTTACAACCCATCGGACTACAATATATAAATTATCATTGATTGCCACGCAAGTAAAATACTTCTGTTTCACGCCTTTCTGCCAACGCTCACTTCTGAACTGGATTGATGTTTTAGTTTCTATTGTAAAAGATTATGAAGAACAAGTCATTTTAAAAGTTGATGCAACTCCGCCACATTTCCAGCCTCTGTTACATCAACTTTTAAAACGTTTTATTATTAGTTGAAAAAGAGGTTGGCGAAGCGTTGGATTTTCAACTAATAATAAAATGATAGAGGTTTTGCGACGATTGAGCAAATAATTAACGTTCGTAGTGCGCTGGCAGAAGTGGCTGCAAAAAGCGTGGACAATGTCGGCAATTTTACATAATAGCAGTTATAACGACTATTTTTAAACAGCTAAAATAACTTGACTAAAAATTGTGCGAAGCGAACTTATAACTTCTATTATGTAACTTTGCTTTGGGTAATTTTTGGTGTGAGCGTTGGCAACAGCTCTTTACTTTTTTAAGGATCCTAACTTTATTTAAACAACTGATTTTCCTTAAAAAAGTAATGTGCTGTGTGCGAGTTTTTTCGGTAACCAAAAATTACATTTAGCGGTGGCGAGCGGAACAAAACAAAATACAAAGGTTTTTGAAGTATGATAAAGTTGGATTTTGTTTTGTGGAGATTTTACTTTCTATCTTTTTTATAACCGATTTGAGTTCTTGGTTTTTCGTTTTCTTTCTTGTCTGTCAGTTCATCCAAATAGTTAAAAACCAATTCTATATTCTTTCCGTGATTAGATAGTATCTTTTTAATTTCATCTATTTCTAACTTTACGTTTAAATTATCTGTTAGTATTTTACGCATTTTTATAAAAACTTCTGTAATACGTACACTCATTAATTTTGCTCTTTTACTTCTAAGAACGTGTGATAATTGTAAAATTCCGTGTTCTGTAAATACCATTGGTAAATATCGTGTTCCGCCTCTTCCTTTTTTTGAGGTCACAAATTGTGACCTCAAAGATTCGTTTTCCTCTTTGGTTAATTCAAACATAAAATGAACTGGAAAAATATCAATATTACGCTTTACTGCTTGTTTTAGATATTTTGTTTCTACTCCATAAAGTTCTGCTAAATCATTATCTAACATTACTTTTTGCTCTCTAATTAAATAGATTTATTGGTAATTATTTCGTCTGGTACTGTAATTTCTTTGCTCATTTTATTAGTGTAATTTCTGTTTGTAAAAATAGGTTTTTATTTGGAGGTCACAATTTGTGACCTTAAAGATTTCAGCTTAATGGATGGAACTCGTTTACAGCTTCGTGCAAACTTTCAAGATTATTTTGCCTGTATTTTTCGGTGGAACTTATGTATTTGTGTCCTGCTAAATATTGAACTTTTCTAATATTAAACTGGCCTAACCAATTTACGATTACCGAAGCTCTTAAATGATTTACATTAACTACTTTGTGATTTATCTTTTTTAGGTTTCTAAAAATTCCGATTCGTACTAAATCATTAAAATGAGTTTGTGGTACAAATAATTGCTCGTTGTAGATGTTGTTATATTTTTCTATTTTCGGTCGTATTTCATTTACATATTCTAATAAATCTAATACTTGCCACGATTTGAGTTCCATCGTTCTGCTATTATTTCTTCTCGTACTTGGAACATAGATTTTGCCTTTATAAAGTTCTAAATGTTCTAACAAAAGACTTTTAAGATTGGTTGTATTTAATCCTTGATAGACTAATAATCCTGTGATAATTTTATTTCGTTTTGCTGTTAATTTGGTTTTGAAGTTTGTGTATTTATTAAAAGTATCTGTTTCATAACTATAATATAAATCCTCTAATTCATCTGCATCCAAAAGGTTGTGGAATACTCGTTTTACTGTTCCTTTTACGGATACTTCTTCGATTGGGTTTTCTGCTCTTTTATCCGTTTCAATGAGGTAATTAAAATAATTGCGTAGCGTTACAATATTGTTATTTATAGTCTGTACTTGGATGCGTTTCCCTCCACGGCGGGCAGGTTGTTGCAGGTATTTAATATACTTTAAGCAGGTTTTATAATCGATTTCATTAGCTTTTATTCCATACTTTTTTGACCAAGTTGTAAATTCTTTGATACGTTTTATATAATGTTCTATTGTGGTTTTACTGTAATTGTTCTGCTCTAAATAATCTTGATAAATCATAACTAATCATCTTTTAAAATATGTGTATAAATCTGTGTGCTTTCTAATGATGCGTGTCCTAAAAACTGTTGTATATCTTCTATTTTCATTCCTGCTTTTAAAAAATGCGTAGCAATGGAATGGCGTAACATATGAGGTGTAATATTCTTGTTTTGCAGTTCCTCTTTATTACTGGCTTTGATAATCATTTTTAAGTCGTTTTCTATCGTCCAACCACTTATTTTAGTACTTCGTCTGCTTACAAAAACATAGTCGCTCTCTGATGCTACTTTAAAGTCTATTCTTGCATCAAAAACATAATCTTCAAGCATCTTTAAATTGTAATGATTGATTGGTACAAAACGTTCTTTATAATTTTTTCCTTTTCTAATAAATACACGTTCCTTATCCCATAAAATATCATTCAACATTAAATTAACAACTTCATTTCTACGCATTCCTAAACTATATAAACACACTAATAATGCTTTTTGTCTTGCTCTAAATCTTGGTAATTCGTGGCTGTATTTGGTAGCTTTAAATAATTGCTTTACTTCCTTTTCAGTACAATATTTTACTTTTTCATCTTCTACCTTTTCACGTCTGATATGCATATTAAAAGGCTTTTTGTGATGCTTAGATAAATAATCTCTAAACTTGTGTAACGCTTGTTGATGATGATTGAGAGAACTTGCAGATAATGCACCTTGTCTTGTTTTATTCGGTCTTTGTTTTAAGTATTTATAGTACTCTTTTATATGTTCTTTTGTGATGTGATCTATGTGATTGATGTTGTGTTGTTCCAACCAATAAAAGAACTCGCATAAATGGTGTGGATAGTTTTTTCGCATTCCTTCACTAAATCCCAATACGTCTAACCAGTCTTTAAAAGACATTAATAAAGTTTTGTAACTTGGATTATTTAGTTTGCTTTTCTTCATAATTTTTTAGGGTCGGTTGCATTTTTTGGATTGTATTGCGAGTTGCAGTTAACTAATTGACTTTACGATTATTAACCTCGCAAAAACAGCACTTGCGAGTTAGTTGCGACTTTGCGACTTACTTTGTGCCTTTTATTCTGTGAATACAATCTTGTAACGCTTTGTTTATCTGTCTTTTAAGATTTGTGTATTCTCCTAAATCAACAATTTCAAAACAGTAGCTTTTAGATTTTACTTTTACTCTTTTTATATAATTTTCTGCTAATAATTGTTTGTGATACCAACGTAACGTACTTTCTTTAATACGTAGATTTCTTCTAATTTCAGAGTTTGTAAAAGTGGTTTGATTGTTCTTTATTAGATAGTCTTTTAAGTTCTCTAAATGGTTTCTGCAAGCTCCTATAAGTGTATCGCTTTTGCGTAGTAAAACATCTATTATAAGTTCGTTAGCTTCCTGTATATCTTCGATTTCAGTTTCTATAAATTCTTCTCCTGTTTCTTTATCGTATTGCTTATCTCGTTGATATTGCTTATAAAATGTAATCGCTTCAATAAACTGTAAATAGTGTGAGTTTGTACGTCTTGGTTTGAATACAGATTGAGGAAGCTCTAAATATTCTGCATACGGATTAATGACTTTTATTGGTTTCAATAATCGTTGTACATTTTTTAATAATTCACGCATTGCCTGTTCTGCATCTGTATCTATTTTCCCTGCACTAATTAATCTTTGATAGTCCATTATTCTTTTATCCTGTTCTGCACTTTCATCAATGTAGAGCAGGAACGAACGGTTACTATTATCTTCGTAAATGCTTTCACGAGTTGTACAACCTGCAACACTTACAGGACCTTCAACCGTTAAATGGATGGTTTTTGTATCGCCTTTTGCATCTTTATGAACTACCGTTTTTGTAATTCTTTTTTTGGTTTGTAATTCTCGAAGTGGATAGAGTACACTTTCTGCTCCGTCCAGATCTTCTATTAATATTAATTTGTGTTGTAATTCTGTGCGATTGAAGTAATAAAATGCGTTTGCAGATAATACAGTAATTTCAATTTTATCTTCTTCTGGTATTAACTCTGATACTTTGGATTGTAAATGTGTTTTTCCTGTTCCGGAACTTCCCAAACTGATGCAATGCAATGGATTATTTGTTTTGCGAGAAGTGAAAATTAAAAACATCGTTTGTCTGTTTCGTTCTTCTCCGATTACTCCAGAGTTTCCGATAAGTGTATTTGTTTTGCTCAATAAATCTTTAGACTTTAAAAAGGTTTCGGCTTGGTTGATTTCGGTTGCTGATAACTCTTTAAAAAAGGGTGCAACAGCTTGTTGCTCTTTTTCAACCAATAAAAAACGGTAGTTTTCAAGTTCCTTTGTGAGTTCCTGTAATGTTCGCCTAACTACGCTTGTTCCAATCTCTAACCGTTCCGCTACTTTGCGAACCAACTTTTCTATTTGATTGTCGTTGTATAAATCAATGCTTTGCCTAACGATGTTGGACTACCTAGTAAATTTGGTACAATTTTAATTTAAGCAGCTTTGTTAATAATTCCTTTTAGTTTTAATTCTATTTCTAGAGGAGTACAGTAACCTAAACTAGAATGTAATCTTACTGTATTATACCAGATTAAATATTGCTCAATAGATTGGTATAATTGATTATATGAAGTATACTTAAATCTATTAAGCCATTCATATTTAATGGTTTTAAAAAAACTTTCAGCTACTGCATTATCCCAACAATTCCCCTTTCTGCTCATACTT
>JAKIVA010000005.1 GCA_021647265.1 Lutibacter sp. | reverse complement strand
AACAATTTGATGTTATCAAAAATGATTTTGGGTGGAATCATATGCCTTTTTCTCACTTGAATACAAATACCGTATTTCTTTACTTAATGGCAATGTGTAAGAATATTTATCACATTATCATTCAACGATTCTCAAAAATATTTGAAGGATTAAATCCCACAAATCGTATGAAAAAGTTTCTTTTTAGATTTATTATTCTTCCTGCTAAATGGACCAGAAGGTCAAGGCAAGATGTCCTGCGAGTCTATGGAGAAATTAGATATAGAACTTGAGAATTAAAAGACTATTTAAAACTAAAACCCAAATATTACCTACACTATCAAAGTCTCATTGGCTAATAAAACACTATTGTCTTAAATTTAAATATTTATGTGATATTAACATTAAAATATAAAATTTTAAAAATTAAGGGAATAAATTAAACATTAATCAAAATATAATCCGTCAAATCTATTTTAAATTAAAAAAAGTTAGAATCAAAATCGAATATTTGATAACTTACGGATTTAAGAAACTATCGGAACAGAATGGCGATTTCGAGACTTTTTAGGTAGCCTCTTTTTTATAAAATAGGATTTAAATTTTTTTGTTCTTATCGTATGGAATGCTATTTAATAAATGGTTTATAGCAGCTACTCTTGCAAAAGTTTTTCTATTAGCTCTAATTATTTTCCAAGGAACAACAGCACCTTCATTTGTTTTTTCAAACATTAAGTTTTTATATTTTGTATAAACATCCCACAATTCTTGTGCTCTTTCGTCAACAGCTGTCATTTTCCATTGTTTTAACGGATCTCTTTTAATCTCTTCAAAACGTTTGGCTTGCTCTTTCTTTGAAATTGACATATAAACCTTTACCAATCGTATTCCAGATTCTGTAATCATTCGTTCAAAATCATTTACCTGATTCATAAAAATCTCATATTCTTCATGCGTACAAAAATCATTTACAGGTTCAACAACTGCTCTGTTATACCAGCTTCTATCAAAAAACACAATTTCTCCAGCTTTAGGAAACTGCCTAACATATCGTTGAAAATACCATTGAGTTTGTTCATCTTCAGTTGGTTTTGGCAATGCTACAATACGAAGATGACGTGGATTCATTCTCTCAATAGTTCTTCTAATTGCACCACCTTTTCCGGCGGCATCTCTTCCTTCAAAAATTACGATGATACGTTCATTTTCATCTATAGCCCAAGATTGAAGTCTTATTAATTCAACTTGTAACTTTTTTAATTTCTTTTCGTACTTAACATATCTAACTGCTTTTTCTAAATTGTATGGCTCTTTAGATAATAGTGCAGTTAATCCTTTATTGGTATTTAAAATTTCTACATCTTCCTTTGTTAAAATATATTCTTCGTGCATAATTAATCTATTTGGTTAGATGAACGATAATATCTCATAATTATATTAGGATCAGGAAATAATGAAGTTGACGCCTCTTCTTTCCCCTCATAATTAAATTGGGATAAAACATACCTTATACACTCTAAACGAGCAATTTTCTTATCATTAGCTTTTACAATAATCCAAGGGCTATAACTTGTATGTGTTTTACTAAACATTTGTTCTTTATAGTAGCTATAAGTATCCCAAAGTTCTTGTCCTTTTTTATCTACTGGGCTAAATTTCCATCGTTTCAAAGGAGTTTTTAAACGTGCATTAAAGCGTGTTAGTTGTTCTTCTTTAGATATAGAAAACCAAAATTTAATTAAAATCATACCATCTTCATAAAGCATATGCTCAAATTCAGGAACTTGAACCATAAATTTTTGGTATTGAGCTTCCGTACAAAAACCCATAACTGGTTCAACAACAGCTCTATTATACCAACTTCTATCAAAAAATACAATTTCACCGGGATCGGGTAATTTTTTAATATAACGTCTAAAATACCATTGCCCTCGTTCAACATTTGTAGGTTTTGTTAATGCAACCACTCGCATTGATCTTGGATTTAAATGTTCTGTAAACCTACGTATGTTACCTCCTTTACCGGCTGCATCCCTCCCCTCAAAAATAATAGACACACGCTTGTTATTTTTAGAAATCCATTGTTGAAGTTTAACTAATTCTATTTGTAAACGGCGTAACTCTTCATCATAAAATATTCTTTTGTTTACCTTATCGGTTGGAATATTTTTTTGCTTAATTATTTGTAAAAGCTCATTATTAGAAGTAGCTTTTTTAAAATCTTCAATCGAAAGTTTTGGCGTTTCTTCCATTATTCGTTCTTTTCAATAGTTATACAATTAGCTGGATTATTTGATATTTGTAACTTGGCATCAGATGGAGAAATATAAGGTATTCCCAATCCTAACCCACGCAAAATAAACAATAATCCAATAAGTACAACAAAAACAGGAATTACTTTTTGAATTTTAACTCTCAAAGACATATTTACAAAATTCCCCAACAACACAGCAGCAGTCATCATAGGAATTGTTCCCAAACCAAATAAAAACATATAAAATGCACCTTGAATTTCATTACCTGTTGATATTGAGCCTATTAATGCCATATAAACTAAACCACATGGTAAAAACCCATTAAAAAAACCAATTGAGAATAATGCTTTATTAGATTTTTTGTTCAAATAAAGTCCTAATTTTTTTTTAACCTGACCTATTACGCTATAAAGAGGTTTTGAAAAATTGTATTTATTTAAAATTGAAATTGGAACAAGTACCAAAGCAATCATAATTACCCCCATTAAAATAGACAAACGTTGTTGAAAACCGGCTAGGTAAAGTCCTTTACCAACAAACCCAAATAAAATCCCTATTAAAGAATAACTTAACAATCTACCTAAATGATATAAAAATATTTGGATAAATAATGTTGATTTAGATGATCTATCTACGGGCAAAACGAAGGCTATTGGTCCACACATACCTATACAATGGAAACTTCCTGCTAATCCTAAAACAAGTGCTGTCCAAAGCATATTAGTACATTATTTTTTCTTTAAACAAATAAGTCTCGTTATTTACAGTCCATTCAATTTTAACATTCCATCTACCTTCAATTAAATATTTATTTGTTAAAAAATATTTATTTGTAGTTAATTCAATAGGTAGGTTAAAATCTATTTTATTGTTTGATGGTCTTTGAAAATAAATTATTCCTGAAATTTGCGTTGGCTCAAATTCTGAAGGAAAATAAATGGTTAATCCTGAAGCTTCTTTTTTAAGAGTAATATTCTCTTTTAATTCAGCTGCTTTATTTTGGTTATCAATCTCTTGTTGGTAATTAAGTTCATCTTTATAATAATCATCTGAAACCAAGTGATGATCATAAGCAGGTACAAATGTTGCTTTATACACAAATGATAATATAAAAACCACAAAAGCTACAATTGCAATAATAATTCCTATTGGCCAACTTATTTTAAATTTTACTTGCATATAGCGTATCTGTTTTTTCGTTGTTTAGTATCATAATTTTAAAATAATTATTTTTTCAACGAATTATAAATGATAATAAATCTATTAATTAATTTTTAATGGACCTGCAAAATTAGTTGAGGTAGTTTCAATTAACTTGCCTTTGTAATAAATTCCTATTTTTAATTTTTCTTTTGACGAAGTTAAATCTTTTTTATCAATCTCAATAAATAAAGTTCCTTCTGTTAATCCTTGTTTTTTTAAACTAAGAATACCTCCTACCAAATTAATTTTACCCTTATGAGATATTAATTTAACTTCAACATTATCAAAATCTTCAGTAGTTTTATTAATTAATTTTATAGTATAGACATTCTTTATTGTTGTATCTGTACTTTGGAAAGTTTGACCTGGTAATCTTAATATTGTAGCTTCAACATCTGTTCTTAAAAAAAGCATCGTTATAAATACACCTATTAAAACAGTTAATACTACTGAATAAGCTATTAAACGTGCATTGAACTTAAATTTTTCTTTTTTCTCAATATTATCTTCTGAAGCATAACGAATAAGCCCCCTTTCAAATCCAACTTTATCCATCATAGCATCACAAGCATCAATACAGGCAGTACAGTTAATACATTCTAATTGTGTACCATTTCTAATATCAATTCCTGTGGGACACACTTGTACACACTGTTTACAATCTATACAATCTCCAACACCAAGTTCTTCTCTATTTTCATTCTTACGTAAAGGTTTTCTTCCGTTTTTATCTTCACCTCTAACAAAATCATAAGCCACATTGATAGATTTATTATCTAACAAAACGCCTTGCAATCTTCCATAAGGACAAACAATTATACAAACTTGTTCTCTAAACCAAGCAAAAACAAAGTAAAAAACAGCTGTAAAAGCCAAGAGTTTAATAAGTGTACTTATGTGTTGCTCTGGTCCATCAGAGATATAACCCAATACTTTATCAGAACCAATAAAATACGCTAAAAATACATTTGCTATTACAAATGATATTAGAAAGAAAATAATCCATTTTAAAACACGTTTTCTGATTTTCTCAGCATTCCATTCTTGTTTATCTAATTTAATTTGTTTTGATCTATCCCCTTCAATCAAATACTCTACTTTTCTAAATACCATTTCCATAAAAATAGTTTGTGGACACATCCATCCACAAAATATTCTACCAAAAACTACCGTAAATAATATTATAAATACAACACTAACAAGCATTGAAATAACTAATAAATAAAAATCTTGTGGCCAAAACGGAAAGCCAAAAATATTGAATTTTCTTTCTATGACATCAAACAATAAAAATTGATTTCCTTTAATTTTAATAAACGGAGCTGAAACTAAAAAAGCTAAAAGTACCCAACTAACATAGGTTCTGTAGTTATAAAATTTACCCTTAGGTTTTTTCGGAAATATAAAATTTCTTTTTCCACTTTCACTTATCGTACCTATAGAGTCTCTAAATTTTTCTTTTTCCTGTTGTTTCATACTTAAATAAATAAGGCTGTTTTTAATAATTTTATGTAGTCAGTAAATTTATGATTTAATAAGTAATCATAGAGATACAAATGTGACAAAAAATTAAAAACAGCCTAATTACTACTAACTAAAAATATCTATAACTTAATTCTAAAATGAGAAGTAAGTTTTAAACTATTACTCTTCAGGCCAAATTATTTCACCCTCAGCAGCTTTTGGTGTTGCTGGTTGTGTACCCTGCATTGAAATAATATAGCTCGCTAATTGTATTCTTTCTTCTCTGGATATAGTAGATTCCCAAGGAATCATACCCTTTCCTGGTCTTCCTCCTTTTGATATAGTGTTATAGATGTTTTTTACGCCTCCACCCAAAATCCAATGATTATCTGTTAAATTAGGGCCTATACTACCACCTAAATCAGCCAAGTGACAAGCTGAGCAAGTTTTAGAAGTAAATAATTCTTTTCCTTTTGCTATGTTTTCAGCATCAGTAAAAGCCACAATATTAGCATCGTCAAATAATTCTGGATGCTCTTTTTTATATTGCTCAACTTCTGCTTTACCCTGTGCTACTTCAGCCGCATATTCTTTTTCTTGACTGTAATTATCTGAATTATAAAATACTTGGGTAATATAAAATATACTAATTGCTATAGTTATATAAAACCCATACAACCACCAGGGTGGTAGTACGTTATCAAGTTCTTTAATACCATCATAATCATGGTCAAGCATTATATCTTCTTCGGTTCCTAATTCATGGGCTTTAGTCATGGATTTCATAAACTTTTTCCAGCCCGATATATTTTCTGAATTTTTATTCATAATTATTTTGTTTACTATTAGTCTCGTTTTCTAAAGGTAATTGACTTATTTCATCAATTTTATTTTTCGGGAGTTTTATAACAATGATAAACATTGCAACAAAAACTATAAAAAAGAGTAATAATGAAATAATAGGATATATTTCAATTCCGTCCATACCATCAAAACTATGCGATATAAATTTTAACATATTGTATTATTTTAATGCTGTCTTATTTGCTTTAATATCTGTACCTAAACGCTGTAAATAAGCAATTAAAGCTACAATTTCTTTATTTTGAATTTTGCTATTGCCATAATTTTTAACAAATTCAGGATCTTGTCTTAAATTATTTTCAATTTCTTTTGCTTGTGCTAAAATACTTTGCTTGGCATTTTTAATTTCTTCTTCACTATAAGGCACACCTAATTTTACTAGACCTCTCATTTTAGCTTCTATATCTGAAGCATTCAAATTATCTTTAATTATCCAAGAATAACGCGGCATAATTGAACCTGGTGATGTAGAACGTGGATCTAACATATGGTTAAAGTGCCAATTGTCATTATATTTTCCTCCTATTCTGTGTACATCTGGTCCTGTTCTACGAGATCCCCATAAAAATGGATGATCATATACAAATTCTCCTGCTTTTGAGTATTCTCCATAACGTTCAACTTCTGAACGGAAAGGGCGTATCATTTGAGAGTGACAGTTATTACATCCTTCTCGCATATATATATCTCTTCCTTCTAATTCTAGAGGTGAATACGGTTTAACACTTGATATTGTTGGAATATTTGATTTTACTAAAATTAAAGGTACTATTTCTACCAAACCACCTATTAAAATTGCTACAGTAGTTAAAATTGTAAATAATACCGTTCTTCTTTCTAACCAGGTATGCCAACCTTCTCCTGCAATTCGTTGTCCACTAATTTTTTTCAAAGGCATCGCTTCTGCTAATTCATCTTCAACTGTTGAACCTGCTTTGGCAGTTTTAATAACATTGTATGCTAATAAAATAAAACCTGTTAAATACAAGGTACCACCAATGGCTCGCATTGCATACATTGGTATAATCTGAGTTACAGTTTCTAGAAAGTTCCCATAAACCAACGTACCATCAGGATTGAACTGTTTCCACATAAATGCTTGCATAAATCCAGCAACATATAATGGAATTGCATAAAACAAAATTCCCAGTGTTCCAATCCAAAAATGAATATTCGCTAATTTCGTAGAGTATAATTCTGTTTTCCATAATTTAGCTGCTAACCAATAAACAATACCTGCAATCATAAATCCATTCCAAGCTAAAGCTCCTATATGAACGTGACCAATAATCCAATCGGTATAATGACCTATAGCATTCACATTTTTAAATGATAACATTGGACCTTCAAATGTTGCCATTCCATAACCCGTAATAGCTACTACAAAGAATTTTAGTACTGGATTTTCACGTACTTTATCCCAGGCGCCACGTAAAGTTAGTAAACCATTAATCATTCCTCCCCAAGATGGGAAAATTAGCATTACTGAAAATACTGTACCTAAATTTTGAGCCCAAGATGGTAAAGCAGTATATAGTAAATGGTGAGGGCCTGCCCAAATATATAAGAATATTAATGTCCAAAAGTGAATTATAGACAATCTATAAGAATAAACAGGTCTGTTGGCTACTTTAGGCACAAAATAGTACATCAATCCTAAAATTGGAGTTGTTAAGAAAAAGGCTACAGCATTATGACCATACCACCACTGAACCATTGCATCTTGTACACCAGCATATACTGAATAACTTTTAAATGCAGTTACTGGTAATTCCAGATTATTAAATATATAAAGAACAGCTATTGTTACTACCGTAGCTATATAAAACCATATTGCAACATAGATATGACGTTGTCTTCTCTTTAAGATTGTTCCAATTAAATTAATACCAAAAACAACCCAAATTAAAACAACGGCGATATCAATTGGCCATTCTAACTCGGCATATTCTTTTGTTGAAGTAAGCCCTAATGGTAATGTTATTGCAGCGGCTACAATAATAGCTTGCCATCCCCAAAAATGAATTCGACTTAGCACATCATTAAACATTCTTGCTTTTAATAATCTTTGGGTTGAATAATATACTCCTAGAAAGATTCCGTTACCAACAAAAGCAAAAATAACGGCATTGGTATGCAATGGACGTAAACGTCCAAAACTCAACCAAGAGATTGCATTATCAGCTCCTGCAAATTCTAATAATCCTGGGTAAACAAAAAGTAAGGCTACCGTAAGCCCTACTAACATACCTACAATTCCCCATAGAATTGTAGCCCAAAGAAACATTTTTACGATTTTATTATCATAATAAAACTGTTCTTTTTCCATACTTATTTGATTAATTGTTAAATTATTTATTTTCTATTTGATTTGTTCTTTCTCTTTCTTCTCTGAAACTAATTCATCATCAAATAACATACGCACCGAAGGAGTATAGGTATCCTCATACTGCCCAGATTTTACTGACTTAATAAATGCAATGAAGAACAATATGGCGACAATAACACTAACGCCTATTGTTATGTAGACTACTTCCATTTTTTAGTTACTAGCTTTGTTTTTGATTTGGGTCAAATATATATTTAAAATTAAACATATAATATGATATTTATCATTTTGTAAAATTATACAATCTTTACCATTAATCAGGGCAATTTATAATTTTCTTGAGATCCAATTGGTAATAATGGTTACAAAAACAACAATTGATATTGAACTTAAAGGCATTAGAATTGCAGCTACAACAGGTTCTAATTGTCCTGTTAAAGCAAAGTACATCCCCACAATATTATAAAAAAATGAAATCACAAAACTCACTTTTATTACTGAAATTGTTTGAACCGAAAGTATTAAAAACTTAGGTAATTTGTTGAAAAGTTTTGCGTCTAAAATGGCGTCACAAGCTGGAGAAAACACATTTACATCCTCAGAAATAGCAATTCCAACATTACTTTGTGCTAATGCACCCGCATCATTAAGTCCATCACCTACCATCATCACTTTCTCTCCTTTCTCCTGAAGGCTTTTAATATATTCCAATTTATTTTCAGGCTTTTGATTAAATTCAAATTGAGTGTTTTTAGGCAGTAATTTTTCTAAATATCGTTTTTCTCCTTCATTGTCTCCAGATAAAATAATTAATTTATATGTTTTTGAAAGTGTTTCAAAAACCTCTTTCATTCCTTTTCTATAACTATTCTTAAAGGTGAAACATCCTTTAAATTTACCATTAATCGTTATATATATAGCTGTTTCATTTGTTTTTAGTGATTTCTCTCCAACAAAATTAGCCGAACCTAATTTTATATTTATATTGTTAATGGTGGCATTTATACCACTACCTAATACTTCTTCAAAATTTGTTAACTCTTTATCTAACGTTTCTTCTTTAATATATTTATACAATAACCTACTCAATGGGTGATTAGAAGCTCTCAATACGCTTTTTATAGCACTAACTTCTACAAGACTCAGTTTATCTCCTTCATAGTTAATTTTAGTTTTATCATTTGAAGTAATTGTACCGGTTTTATCAAAAATAATGGTTGTTATTTTTGAAATATTCTCGATGGTTTCTGCATTTTTTAAATAGAATTTTTTATAACCAAAAATCCTCAACATATTACCAATTGCAAAAGGTGCTGATAATGCCAATGCACAAGGACAAGCAATAATTAATACAGCAGTTACAACATTAAAGACCATTGACGGATTGTAATAATACCAAAAAATACCTGCAAAAAAAGCGATTGTTAATATGGCAATTGTGAAGTATTTACTAATAGAATCTGTAATGTTTTTTATGGTAATTTCATTCTTTTTATTAAATACATCGTTACTCCATAATTGTGTTAAATAACTCTGAGACATTGTATTGATAACTTCCATTTCAATGGCTCCTGCAGTTTGCTTCCCACCCGCAAATAACTTATCTCCCGATTTTTTTATTACTGGTATTGATTCTCCTGTTACAAAACTATAGTCAATTGCTGCATTTCCGTTAATTAGTATTCCATCAACAGGAATTAATTCTTCATTTCTAATTAAGAGTCTATTCCCTTTTTCAATATCTTTTACTGGAATATTTTTTTCAATTCCATCAATAATTATGGTAACAGCAATTGGAAAATAAGATTTATAATCTCGTTCAAATGATAAAAAATTATATGTTTTTTGTTGAAATAGTTTTCCTAGCAATAAAAAGAAAATTAACCCTGTTAAACTGTCAAAAAATCCAGAGCCTATATTTAATATAATTTCAATAGAGCTCCTTAAAAACAATACTGAAATTCCTAAAGCAATAGGAACGTCAATATTTAAAATTTTATGCTTAATTCCTTTATAAGCTGATATGAAATAATCTTTTGCTGAATAAAATACCACTGGAATTGACATTACAAACATTAACCATCTAAACATTGGTTTGTATCTATTTAACCAAAACTCTTGTACTGCAAAATATTCTGGAAATGATAATAACATAATATTTCCAAAGGCAAATGCCGCAATTGATACCTGATAAATTAATTTCTTATCAACTTTATTTTTTTTAGTATCTGCATCTTCTAAACTTATATAGGGCTCATAACCTATAGAAGTTATTAACTCAACCAGTTGCTTTAAATTTGTTTCGTTATTTTTAAAAGTAACCCTTAGTGTTTTTTTAGGAAAATTTACCATAGAAGTAGCTATACCCCCATTTAACTTATTTAAATTTTCTAGTACCCAAATACAAGAGCTACAATGTATACTTGGTATGTAAAACTCTACAACTGACGTTTCTCCATCACTAAATTCTAAAAGTTTTTCAATAATATCCTCATTTTCCAAATAATTGTATTTCCCTTTAATTTCGGTAGGAATTGTTCCTGGTGTAGCTTGTAAATCGTAATAACAATTTAACTCGTTTACATTTAATATCTCATAAACCGTTTTACAGCCATTGCAACAAAAGTTTTTTTCGTTAAAAACTATTGGCTTTTTACCACAATCTGCTCCACAATGATAACAACTATTTAAACTCATATTCTTTTAAAAAAAATCATCACAAAACTATTCATTTATTATGAATGAAATGACAAATATCATTAAATTTTGTACATTTGTGCTTATTTACTACTAAGTATAAATTGATTTAATATGGCAGACTGTTCACATTGTATTATTAAGAGTTTTAATGCTATAAAAACACTAACAAAAGAGGAGTTACAAAAATTTTCTGAGCATAAGACTTCTTTAATAATTAGAAAAGGAGAAAATTTAATGACGGAAGGAAATGCCATAAATGGGTTATATTGTATTAAAGATGGTAAATGTAAGTTGACTAAATTAAATACAAATGGTAAAGAACAAATCATAAAATTTATTAAAGGTGGAGATATTTTAGGACAACGATCTATTTTAAGTGATGAACCTGTAGGGTTAAATTGTACAGCGTTGGAAGATATGCGTGTTTGCTTTATACCAAAAGGAGATATTTTAGAAACCATTAAAGAAAATTCTCAATTTTCTTTAAATTTAATGAAAAATATATCCCATCAATTAAATGAAGCCAATACTCTAGTTTCTCAAATGGCTCAAAAACCTGTAAAAGATAGATTAGCTGAAACATTACTTAATTTAGAAGAAATTTTTGGTCAAGATAATGAGGGTTGTATTGATGTAATTTTAACTAGAGAAGAAATTGCAAATACAATTGGTACAGCTACAGAATCAGCTATTAGATTACTTTCGAACTTAAAAAAAGATGGTGTTATTGATTTGATAAGCAAAAAAATTAAAATAATAAATAAAAATGCGCTTAAAAATTTATCTCAAGGTTACTAATTATTGTCAATTTATAACCTATAAATTAAAAAAAGCCTTTTAGAAATTCTAAAAGGCTTTTTTTAAGACGCTAAAACAATTATGTCATAGTGGCTGCAATACGTTTATATATCCCTTTTTTAAGTTTGGTTCTAATTGCAGAAAAAGATTCTATAGTTACCGCTACATCTTCTAATGTATGACTTGTTGTTGGTATTAATCTTAAAAGAATCATTCCTTTTGGAATCACAGGATAAACTACGATTGAACAAAATATGCCATGATTCTCACGTAAATCATTAACCATAGCCATTGCTTCAGGAATATCACCTTCTAAGAATACTGGAGTAACACAAGTGTTCGTTTTTCCAATATCAAATCCATTTTCTTTTAATCCATTTTGAAGTGCATCAACATTCTCCCAAAGTTTTTCTTTTAATTCGGGCATTGTTCTTAACATATCCAAACGTTTTAATGCACCTTTAACCATTGGCATTGGTAATGATTTGGCAAACATTTGAGAACGCATATTGTATTGTAAATATTGAATTATATCTTTATCAGCAGCAAAGAAAGCTCCTATACCAGCCATTGATTTTGCAAATGTTGCAAAGTAAACATCAATACCGTCTTGAACTCCTTGTTCAAACCCTGTACCTCTACCCTCTTTACCTAGCGTTCCAAAACCGTGTGCATCATCAACTAACAGCCTAAAATTATATTCCTTTTTTAAATCAATAATCTCTTTTAGTTTTCCTTGCTCACCACGCATACCAAAAACACCTTCAGAAATAACCAGAATTCCTCCATTGTGTTCTTCGGCAATTTTAGTTGCTCTTTGCAAGTTCTTTTCTAAACTTTGAATATCATTATGTTTGAAAGTAAAACGCTTCCCTGGATGTAACCTAACACCATCAATAATACAGGCATGTGCATCCATATCATAAACAATAACATCGTTTTTACTCACCAAGGCATCAATAGCTGATACCATTCCTTGATATCCAAAATTCACTAAATAAGCTGCTTCTTTTTCTTCAAAATCAGCTAATTCTCGTTCTAGTTGTTCATGAAATTTTGTATGCCCTGACATCATTCTAGCGCCCATTGGATAGGCCATACCGTATTCTTTAGCCGCTTCTGCATCTACTTTTCTAACTTCAGGATGATTGGCTAATCCTAGATAATCATTAATGCTCCAAGTAATAACTTCTTTCCCGTTAAATCTCATTCTGTTTGAAATTTCTCCTTCTAATTTTGGGAAAACATAATATCCTTCAGCCTGTTTAGCCCATTTTCCAAGAGGACCCTTATCTTTTACTATTCTTTCAAATAAATCTTTCATTGTTAATTATTTTGGGCGAAATGTAAATTATTACTCACATTCAATGAGATTGCAAAGTACGGTATTTTTTTTTTGCTATTCAAATGATAGTTGAACAAAAAAAAAGACTAAAAATAAATTTCAGTCTCTTTAAAATTGTTTGAAATAAATACTATTTGATATATTCAACAACTTCGTGAGCTTGTTTTTGAGTATCAAAAAATCCTTGATCACGCATCCAGTCATCACTATAAATTTTTTCCATATAACGAGAACCATGGTCTGGCAAAATTAAAACTACTTTTGAGTTTTTATCAAAATATCCTTTCTCAGCATATTGCAATGTTGCCTGTACTACAGCTCCGCTTGTATATCCTGTAAATAATCCTTCTGTTAATGCTAATTCTCTAGCTCTGTGAGCGGCAGCTTCATCAGTTACTTTTTCAAAAACATCAATCAAATCAAAATCTGTTGCTGTAGGAATCAAATTTTTCCCTAATCCTTCAATTCGGTATGGATATATTTCATTTTTATCAAATTCTCTTGTTTCATGAAATTTCTTTAAAATTGAACCAAAAGCATCAACACCCAAAGTTTTAATAGCCGGATTTTGTTCTTTTAAATATTTAGAAACACCTGAAATTGTTCCTCCAGTACCACTTGCCGCAACTAAATGTGTTACTTCTCCATTCGTTTGGCTCCAAATCTCAGGACCTGTTGAATGGTAATGTGCATCTCCATTTAACTTGTTGAAATATTGATTAATATATACTGAATTTGCGGTTTCTCTATGAAGTCTTTTTGCTACTTCGTAATATGAACGTGGATCATCAGCATTCACATGCGCTGGGCATACGTATACTTTTGCTCCCATAGCTTTTAGCATATTAATTTTTCCTGCGGAAGCTTTAGAGTTAACTGCAAGTATGCATTTATATCCTTTAATTATACTTACCAATGCAATACTAAAACCTGTATTACCTGAAGTTGTTTCAATAATAGTACTCCCTTTCTTTAATAATCCTTGCCTCTCAGCTTCTTCTATGATATGTATAGCTATTCTATCTTTCATAGAATGGCCAGGATTAAAACCTTCATATTTTACATAAAAGTTACCAGTAAGATTTTTTGTAATTTTATTTAATTTAATTAGAGGAGTGTTACCAATAAGGTCTAAAATATTGTCACTTATACCTGTATTTTTTGTCATCTTTTAGAGTTTAATTCTAACTATGAGTAATTCCGTAAATGTGTTATTCATAAAAAATCAATAACGTGCAAATTTAATAATTTTTTTTAAAACTTGTGTAACCTTCTAAATCTAGAATAAAACTATAATCTCGAGCTACTTCTTTTAGTGCTTCAAACCTTCCAGATGCTCCACCGTGACCTGCTTCCATATTTGTATGCATTACTAAAATATTTTTATCGATTTTTAGCTCGCGTAATTTAGCAATCCACTTTGCTGGCTCAAAATATTGTACCTGAGAGTCATTTAAACCGGTTGTAATTAATAAATTTGGATAATTTTGTTTAGAGACATTGTCGTACGGTGAATACGATTTTATATAATCGTAATACTCTTTTTCATTTGGATTCCCCCATTCATCATATTCACCTGTAGTTAAAGGAATAGTATCATCTAACATTGTTGTAAGAACATCAACAAAAGGAACAGATGCTACAACTCCGTGAAATAATTCAGGATTCATATTTATAACAGCACCCATTAATAACCCACCAGCTGAACCTCCACTTGCATACAGATGTTCTTTAGACGTATATTGTTTTTTTATTAAAAATTTTGCGCAATCAATAAAATCTGAAAATGTATTTTTTTTCTTTAACAGTTTTCCATCTTCATACCACTTTCTACCTAAATATTCACTTCCTCTTACATGTGCAATTGCAAAAACAAATCCCCTGTCTAACAAACTTAAGCGAGTTGAACTAAACCCAGCATCTATAGTATGCCCGTATGAGCCATAGCCGTATAAAAGTAAAGGCGTGTTTGTTGTTAATGATGTTTTTTTGTGGTAAACTAAAGATATTGGAATTTTTGTTCCATCGGTAGCTGTTGCCCACAAACGTTCACTTTTATAATTATTTTTATCAAATTTACCTCCTAAGACCTCTTGTTCCTTTTTGATTTCTTTTGTTTTAGTCACCACATTAAAATCTATCACAGAACTTGGAGTTGTCATTGAATTATATCCATAACGAATTACATTTGTATCAAATTCAGGATTGAAATAAACACCTGCGGCATATGCTTCCTCTTCAAATGGCAAGTAAAAATCTTCCGAATTATCCCAACGTATAATTCTTATCTTATTTAACCCATTTATGCGTTCTTCAACTACTAAAAAATCTTTAAAAATAGAAATGTCTTCCAATAAAACATTTGCTCTATGTGAAATAACATCAAACCAATTTTCTTTTAAAGTTTCCTTTTCAGGAGTTTTCATTAATTTAAAATTTGTGGCTCCATCTTTATTGGTAAGTATATAGAAATAATCTCCGTAATGTGCTATATTGTATTCTAAATCACGTTCTCTAGGTTGAAATATTTTAAATTCTCCTGTTGGATTTTCAGTTTCTAGAATGCGATACTCCGTTGAAACGGTACTATGCGAACCAATGATAATATATTTATCCGATTTTGTTCTATAAACATAGGTGCTAAATGCCTCATCTTCTTCAAAATACACTTCAGTATCCGTAGAAGGATCTGTACCTAAAATATGTCTAAATATTTTTTCACTACGTAACGTTTTTGGATTTTTTTGTGTGTAAAAAACAGTTTTATTATCGCTTGCCCAAGCTGCATTTCCCGTAGTATTTTCAATTTTTTCAGGATATAATTCTCCTGTTATTAAATTCTTAAACTGCAACGTAAATTGTCTTCGACTAACAGTATCAACCCCAAAAGAAGCTAATTTATTATTTGGACTAATAGTTAAACCTGAAAGTCTGTAATAATTATGCTTTTTAGCCATTTTATTAACGTCAAACATAATTTCTTCCTTAGCTTCTAAGGTTTCCTTTTTACGAGCATAAATAGGATATTGTTTACCCTTTTTAAATCGTGTTAGGTAATAATATCCATTTTTTTTATAAGGAACCGACTCATCGTCTTCCTTAATTCGAGACTTCATTTCTTTGTATAACTCTTCCTGAAATTGCTTTGTATTGGCTGTTATTGCATCATAATATAAATTTTCAGCATTTAAATAATCAATAACTTTTGGGTTTTCTCTTTCGTTTAACCAATAATAATTATCAATTCTTACATCACCATGAATTTCCAATTTCTTTTCAATCTTTTCAGCTTTTGGTGGCTCAATAGTACGGTCTATCATTTTAAATAATTTCTCTAATCGGCAAAAGTACTATATTTGCCATTGAATTAGCTTAAATATATACTAAAATGTTTGGAGACTTATCGGAAATGATGATGAAGCTTAAAGAAGCTCAAGTAAAGATTGAAGAAACTAAAAAACGTTTAGATACTGTTTTAATTAATGGTGAAGCGGGAAATGGCAACATAAAAGTTACCGTTACTGCCAATGGTGTTATTAAAAATATTTCAATTTCTGAAAACCTAAAAGATAGAGAAGAAATTGAAGATTATTTGATTATTGCACTTAATCAATCATTACAAAAAGCAAGTGAAATACGCGAAAGTGAACTAGCTTATGCTGCTAAAAATGGGATGCCAAATATTCCTGGTTTAGATTTACTTGACTAGTATTAAACTATTCCACAAAATAATCATCTTTAAAACCTATTAAAAATACTTTTTCCTGTGCTCTAGTAATGGCTGTATATAACCACCTCAGGTAATCAATATTCTGTCCTTCTGGTAAATAAGGCTGCTCTATAAAAACATTTTTCCATTGTCCACCTTGGGATTTATGACAAGTAACTGCATACGAGAATTTAACTTGTAAAGCATTAAAGTACTTACTTTTTTTAATTGCTAGTAATTGCTTGTATTTCGATTTTTCATGAGCAAAATCTTTTGCCACTTCTTGGTACAGCCTATTAGAATCATTATAAGAAAGTGATGGAGATTCAGAATTTATGGTATCTAACAACAGTACTGTTTCAAAAGGTTTTTGATTTGGATAATCAATCATACGAATTTTAACTTCAGCAAATTGAAACCCATACAATTCTTTTATATTAAAAATTTCTAAAATTTCACAAATATCTCCGTTAGCAATAAAGCCTGCTTCACTTGTATCTTTTAGCCAAAAATAATTGTTTTTAACAACCATTACGTAATCTCCGGTTGAAATTTCATTCTCTTGCCCTCTAATTTTACTTCTAATTTGCTGATTGTATTGATTCGCTCGCTTATTTGATCGAACGATAAAAGTGGTGTCTTCAACTCCAATATTATCGTACGCTGTATGTATAGCATCTTCAATTTCATAACCATCAATAAGTCTAATTAAATCAGGAAATCCTAATTGAAATTGAAAATTACTAAACCCATTATTCTTTAAAATTAAACGAAGTTGGGTAGCGTTAATTAAAATTCCTGAATCTTCATGCTGACGCATAACTTCATCTAATTCAATTTCTGTAACATCTTTTTGGTAATTTAATGTCAATTTGTGAATATCTAAAGCAGGACTAATATCCAATTTTACAGGTGGTAATTGAGCCGTATCACCTATTAAAATTAATTTACAGTGCATTCCAGAGTACACATAAGAAATTAAATCATCTAATAATGAATTATTTTCAAAAAGCTTCGTTCCAGAGGGTGAATCAGGAATCATGGAGGCTTCATCAACAATAAATATGGTATTTGTATGCTTATTTGTTTGCAATACAAAGTCTATTCCACCAGATTTATTTTTACGTGGGTGGTATATTTTTTTATGAATTGTAAAAGCTTGCCTATTAGCATATCCTGAAATAACTTTAGCTGCTCTTCCTGTTGGAGCCAACAATACCGCCTTTTTACTAGCCCTCCATAAATTATTAACTACAGTACTAATTGAAGTTGTTTTACCAGTTCCCGCATAACCTTTAATTAAAAATAATGCTTCCTTTTTGTCTTCAAAAATAAATTTCGAAAGTTTTTCTAACAATACATCTTGTGACATTGTAGGTTCAAAAGGGAACTTATCAATAATATCATTATAAAATTCTAGTGCAGTTTTTATCATATTTTAAATAAAATTCAAATATACAAATTGATTTATGCCGAAAAATTTTTCTCATTAAAAAAAATTTGTAGATTTGCGTACACACATAAATAAAACACAAATGATAACATTTTTAATTATAATAGCCGGCATTATTGTTACTGGTTTTTTAGCTTATGCCATTGTTAATTATATTCCAAGAAAGCTTCATTGGATTATTTCAATTATATTAATTGCCTTAGCAGCATTTTTAGTTTATAAAATTAACTTTGAAATTCAAAAACCTGTTCAATTTAATAAAGCTAAAAAAGTTAAGTACGCTAAAGTAATTAAAAACTTAAAAATTATCCGTGATGCTGAAGTTGCGCATAAAAGAGTAACTGGCAGATATACTGCTGATGGCGAGGGATTAATTAAGTTTATTGATACTGCAAAATTTGCTTTAACACAAACAAAAAACGTTCCTAAAACAATTCACCTTGGAGGAGGAATAACGAAAGAAATTGAAGAAAGAGTTGTTGATACTATTGGTTATGAACCGGTAAAAACACTTTTTGCAGGAAGAGATTACAAAAATATGCTTCAAATACCCGGTACTGACCAGAAATTTAAAATTGAAGTTGGTGAAATTGAGAAAATAGCAGGTATTAAGGCTCCAGTATTTGAAGTGAAGGTTGACAAAGCTTTAATTTTAAAGGGAATGGATGAAAATCTAATTGGACAAGAAAGAGAAGCAATTGGTGGTGAGGAAATTAGAGGTGAATATATTAGAATTGGTTCTTTAAATGAAGTAAGTGAAGACGGTAACTGGCCTCCATTTTATGATAAAGGAGATAAACAAAATAACGAATAACAACGTAGATTTAAAAAATCTACAAGAAAATCATTTATCCATCCAACTTAGTTTGGATGGATTTTCTTTTTGTATTTACAATAAAATACAAGAGGAAATAGGTGCTTTTGTTGTCTATGAGTTTGATGATACATCTATTTCTCCATACAAACATTTAGCTTTAATTGAAGAACTATTTGAACAAGAAACGTTACTTCAAGAAAAGTTTCATACTGTAAGTGTTACACACCACAACAATTTAGTTACACAAGTTCCACAACCTTTTTTTGACAAAAATAAGTTAGCAAGTTATTTGCAATACACTATTAAAGTACTTGAAAATGATTTTATTACTTATGATAAAATAAGTAACTCTGAGATTGTAAATGTTTATATTCCCTTTGTAAATGTTAATAATTTTTTACTGGATAAATATGGCTCATTTATTTATAAACACGCTTCTACAATTCTTATCGAAAAATTATTGAATGTTTATAAACATACTGAAGAAGTCATTTTTTTTATAAATGTAACTAAAACTAACTTTGACACAGTTGTTTTTAAAAATAAAAAATTAGAATTATTCAATTCATTTCATTTTAAAACCAAAGAAGATTTTATATACTACGTTCTATTTATTACAGAACAATTAAACTTAAACCCTGAAGAATTTAAATTAGTACTATTGGGTGATATTGAAAAAAACGCTGATATTTACAATATTTTATATCAATATATTAGAAATATATCATTTTATTCACCTACTAATTTCCCTTCAATACTTAAAAATATCTCTCCCCACTCACATTTCACTTTACTAAATCAAATTTAGCCAATGCGCATTATTTCTGGAATACATAAAAGTAAGCGTTTACACGCACCTAAAAATTTACCTGTAAGACCAACGACAGATATGGCAAAAGAGGCTTTATTTAATATTCTAAATAATTCTTATTACCTAAATGAAGTGGAGGTTTTAGATTTATTTTCTGGGACTGGAAATATAAGCTTTGAATTTGGTTCAAGAGGCACAAAAAATATTACGGCAGTTGACGCTCATTATGGTTGTATAAAGTATATTAATTTGATTTCCAAGGAGCTAGATTTAAATATAAAGACTTTTAAGAGTGATGTTTTTAAATTTTTAGAAAATACAAATACAAAATTTGATATTATTTTTGCCGACCCTCCTTATCAGTTTGAAGTTCATTTATTTGAGAAAATTGTTGATTTAGTTTTTGAAAACAATCTATTGAATGAAAATGGTGTTTTAATAGTTGAACACTCTAAACAAACCTCGTTAGAAAATCACAGTCTTTTTAATTACTCAAAAAGATATGGAGGAAATATGTTTAGCTTTTTTGAAAAATAAAATTCGCATTAAAACAATGCTTCAATAAGTTGTTTTTCTGAAATACCTTCTGCTTCCGCTTTGTAATTTTTAACAATCCTATGTTTTAAAATTGAAAAAGCAACTGCCTGTACATCTTCAATATCGGGTGAAAATTTACCGTTTACAGCCGCATTTGCTTTTGCTCCTAAAATTAAATTTTGTGAAGCTCTTGGCCCTGCTCCCCAATCTATATAATTAGTTACTATTTCAGGAGCATTTTCTGAGTTAGGACGAGTTTTAGATACTAATTTTACGGCATATTCTATAACGTTATCGGCTACAGGAATTCTTCTAATTAAATGTTGAAAATTTGAAATTTCTTCTGCTGATAAAAGAGCATTAATAACTGGTGTTTCATCATTTGTAGTGCTTTTAACTACATTTACTTCTTCAGCAAAACTTGGGTATTCTAAATTTATTGAAAACATGAACCTATCTAATTGGGCTTCTGGTAAAGGGTATGTTCCTTCTTGTTCAATAGGATTTTGAGTTGCTAACACAAAAAAAGGCTTCGCTAATTTATAATGATGACCGGCTATTGTAACTGTGCGCTCTTGCATTGCCTCAAGCAATGCTGCTTGTGTTTTAGGTGGCGTCCTATTAATTTCATCAGCTAAAATGATATTACTAAAAATAGGACCTTTTATAAATTTAAAATGATTGGATTCGTCTAAAATTTCACTTCCCAGTATATCAGAAGGCATTAAATCGGGTGTAAATTGTATTCTCTTAAAATCGAGCCCTAATGCCGCAGCAATTGTATGAACAATTAAGGTTTTAGCCAAGCCTGGCACACCTATTAAAAGAGAATGACCTCCACTTAAAATGGATAATAAAATATGGCTTATAGCTTCATCTTGACCAACAATCACTTTTGCAATTTCTTGCTTTAAGGATTTGTATTTTAGAACCAATTCTTTTAATGCAGCAACATCAGACATCGTTATTCTTTTTTCCAATTATTTTTAAAGTCACATTTTTTAAAGTCCTTATTTATTTTAATATAGGTATCAACAATTTTATCTTTCGCCCATTTTTCAACTGTTTCTTCCTTCTTTTTCTGTAACGTTAATTGTTGAATTTTTTCATAATCTTTAGTAAAACTTGCTTTGTGAGCTTCCACTTTACTTTTTAATAAAATTATTTTAAACATTTTTGATTCACCTCTAATTTCATCATAAAAAGCATGGGTAATTTCTCCTTCTTTTAAATTACTAACTCTACCGTATAACGTTGGGTCCATACGTGTTAAATTAAATTTAGTATCATTTGTTTGAGGATTTAAAATAAGTCCTTTGTTATTTTTAGTTTCTTTATCATCAGAATATTTTAATACTGCTTCCTCAAAAGTAATTTCTCCTTTTAAAATTTGTTCCCGAATTTTCTCCAATTCATCTTTAGAGGCTTTCAATTCAGCTTCACTTATTTTTGGCTGAATTAATATATGTCGTACATCTCGTTCCTGACCTTTAATTTTTTCAACCTGAATAATATGAAATCCAAAACCAGATTCAAAAGGATCTGAAATTTCTCCTTCATCTAAACTAAAGGCTACTTCTTTAAATTCTTTTATAAAATTAGCATCACGTGTTATGCTATATTTCCCTCCAGCTCCTGGTCCATTTCCTGAAACAGCAGGATCGTCAGAATTTATAATAGCTTTAAGCCTAAAGCTATACCCCTCTTCAATCTCTTTTTTAATTTTCTTTAATTTATTTATAACTCTATTAATTTCTTCCTCTGATGGTTTTATCATTTTTACAATTTGTGCCAATTCAATTTCGGCACTAAATTCAGGTAAACTTTTATCTTTTTCTAAATTACTGTAATACGTTCTAACTTCTTCAGGAGTTACATCAACCTTTTCAGTAATACTTTCTCGTTCTTTTCTAATTAAAATTTGTTCTTTTTGAATATCAAACAATTCTTTTCTCAAGTCTTCTTCATCATTAAACCCATACATTTTAACTACTTTTTCAATAGAACCTAATTGCTGTTTAAAATATGAAATATTACGCTCAACTTCAGAGTTTATTTCAACATCAGAAGCTACAATACTATCAACCACAGCATGATGTGCTATTAATTTTTGTATCATAAGTTCTTCAAGCATTTCACAGTTAGAAATATCTATTTTACCTTCAGTACGTTGTTGTAATTCTTTTTTAAATTTATCAATATCAGAGTCTAAAACTATATTTTTTCCAACTACTACAGCCACGCCATCTATTTTTATTCGCTTATTTATATTCCTTTCTACTTTTAAGCTATCTTGAGCATTCAATCCAATAAAAAATAGCAAAAAAGCAATTATTGTTAGGTGTTGTTTCATTTTAATAAATTTCAAATTGTTGTTTTTTTGTTGCATCATCAATCAGTGTTTCTTCAATATTTCTCAATAATAATAGTTTTCTTTGATGTAAAATCATCTGTTTAATTGTAGGTGTTACATAACTTTTAGGCGCTGTTTCATTTCTTTTTAACACCTTTTTAATAGTCACCAAATATAGGCTTAATGAATCTTCTTTTTGAATAAAATTATCTTTTTTTAACAATTGTCTTTTTTCTACCGTTTTTAAAATTGGCACTTTTGCAATTAGGTCACTATATTTTACCCATATTGAATCGTTTAAGTGATATGATTTGAAAAAAAGTTCTTTCCCTTTTAGGCTATCTAAATCTTCTTTTTTGGTAGACTTAAATAATTTTATCAACTCCTTCTTGTTTAACACATTCTTTCCTATTTTAATATACTTCAGTTTTAGCAACTCTTCATTAAGTTTAAAATTTTGACTATTTTCAGCATAGAATTTATCAATATCATCAGCTGTTATTTTAGTATCTAAATATTGTTTTACAACTGCCTCCTTGTATGAATTTATAAATAAATCTTCTCTGTATTTTTGAACGAGATCTTCAAATTTTTCAGTTTTATTTTCTAAATTTATTTGAGCTTTAGACAATAATAATTGTTGTTTAACCCAATTATTAATAAAATTATTAACTAACAAGGTACTATCCTGTTTACTAATATCTTTAGTAATAATAATGTTTTTTAAATCGCCTTTATATAAATACGTGTCATTTACACGAGCAACAGGTTGGCGTGTGTCATTTTTAATTGTGAAATAATTACAAGATTGCAATACTAAAACAAGCGATATTAAATAGGTATATTTATAGTTCTCCAAGTTTTAAAAATTTAATTTCTTTAATCTTTTTTTTTCCGATTTATTAATTTTAACCTCATATTTTTTATGAAGTTTTTTTACCATTGCAATTTCTAAATAATTTTGATAATCTGTAATTACAGTACTTTTTATTTTACTTAATTTTTTATGACGGTACTTTGTACTTTTATTTAAATTAAAATAACTCAAAAGACCTGCACTATTTTTTGCTTTTTCCCAAACTTGTTTCTCTAATAAATCAAAAATAAGCAATCCTTCTTTAAATTCTTTGTATGTATTTGCAAAATCAGGATTTGTTAATTCTATATGTTCTTTGTAATAATTTAGTACTTCTTTTTCTTTAAAGTTTTTAAATGCCTCATTTGGAGACATAAATATGTATGATTTTAAATAGTTTATAAATTTTTGTTGAAAAATATTTTTCTCATTTATTGATAAAATTATTTGCTGAAATTTTTCTGAATTGGTTTTCCAATCATCTACTTCAAACTGTTGAAGCGCTTCATTATTAACAACCACTTTGTACTGTTCAAACAGTTTTTTAATAACAGATTTATCTATAAAATTTGAACGTTCATCTTTCTCAACTTCTTTTGTTAATTTATCTTTTAGTTCTTCAAAATTTTTAATTGGATATTTCTTCAATAACTTTATAATATGCCATCCAAATTGAGTTTGAAATGGCTTTGATATATCTCCTTCATTTTTTATTGAAAAAGCAACATTTGCAAAATCTTCAATCATTCTTCCCGACCCAAACTTATTGAGCTTCCCTCCTTTTACGCCACTTGTTCTGTCTTCAGATAGCTTTTTAGCTATTTCTGCAAAAGAAACGTTACTATTATTCAACAGTTCATTGTAAACTGAGTCTATTAATTTTTTGGCATTCGCATTATTTTTTCGAAACATTATATGCGCAACTTCCACCTCACCTCTAGAATCTCTAATAGCATTTACTTTTAAAATATGATATCCAAACTTTGTTTTAAAAGGCATTGAAACTTGTCCTACTGGAGTCGAGAATGCTTTATTTTCAAAGGGGTATACCATTTGTAATGCCGTAAAATAGCCAACTTCTCCTCCATCTTGCTGAACTGTTGGGTCTTTTGAATAGCGTTTTGCTATTTTAGCAAAATCATTTCCTTCAATAATTAAATTTCTAGCTTCTATTAAAGTATTGTAAACCTCTAAGGTGTCTTTAGCCGAAGCCATTTGCTTTAAAGGAATTAAAATGTGACTAACATTTACCTCTTTCTTTAACCTATTATAAGCCTCTATCACTAATTTTTCAGTAACATCTTTGTCCTTTAAGTACGGTAAAATTAAAGCCTCTTTATACTTTTTTAGTTCATTTTTAAACTTTTGAATGGTATCAAGACCTAAGAATTTAGCTTCTTTAACTTTTAACTTATAATTAATAAATAATAGTAAATAATCTTGAATATCTATTTTTGAATTATCAACTATTTTTAAATTTTTTTTATAAATAGTTAAAAATTCTTGCGTGTAAAAAGGCTCATTATCAATAGTAAATAATACTTTTTTACTTTCTTGTGAAAAAGTTTTGAGAACTATAAAAAGTAATGTTACAAGTACATATTTAAGCTTCATAAAATACTTATTTTGTTGCTAAAATAATAAAAGTGCTAAATTCATATTTATTCTAAAACGTTGCAATATATTTTATATTTTTTTTTATCATGTTAAAGTAATCACAAAGAAATAATGCCTTCTACTTTTTCAGCCTCTTTATATTTTGCAATAATATTATCTGCTTTTTCCATAACCACTAGTACTGATAAACTTACATATTTACCTGTTTTAGAAGAAGTTTTAGTTATTACAGCCCCCGTGTAATCAAAAATGTTCTCAACTTGTATTATTAAATCCTCTTTCGCTGGAACAATAAATTTAAAGAGGTATTTTGTTGGAAACGTAGTGTCTTCCCTTAATTTTTTTTTTAAATTTTTATAAAATTGCTCTTTTTTATCCATATTATTTTTAAATTATGTGTTCAAATATAATACCACCTTACCATTGTTAATATTAATCTGACAAAATTACATCATTATTTCTAGTATAATTTACTGAATAATTTATTTTTGCACTATGCAACAAAAAATAGTTATCACAGGAGGGCCTGGAACTGGAAAAACTACCGTTATTGAAGCGTTAATTAAACGCAATTTTATGTGTATGACAGAAATCTCTAGAGAGGTTACTCTAAATGCTAGAAGAAAGGGAACCGAACAACTATTTTTAACAAATCCTTTGTTATTTAGTGAATTATTATTGGAAGGGCGTGTAAACCAATATATTGAAGCTGAGAAAAAAAACGAAAAATTTGTTTTTTTTGACAGAGGAATCCCTGATGTTCATGCTTACATGAATTATATGAGTGTTGATTATCCAAACTCTTATATTAACAAAAGTAATCTTTATAGGTATAATTATATTTTTTTAATGCCACCTTGGGAAGAAATTTATATTTCAGACAACGTACGTTATGAAAATTTTGAACAGGCTTTGGCTATTCACAATCATTTAGAACGCACTTATAAAGACTTAAATTATAACATTATTGAAGTACCTACCGGTAGTATTGAAGATAGAACAAATTTTATTTTAGCGTGTATTAAATAATGGATACACCTCTTGACATACTAAAAAATTATTGGGGTTATTCCCAATTTAAGTATCCTCAAGAAAAAATTATTGAAGCGACGTTAAATAAAAAAAATACCGTTGTTTTACTACCAACCGGCGGCGGAAAATCGCTTTGTTATCAAATTCCTACAATGCTTATAGATGGTGTTTGTATTGTTATCTCTCCTTTAATCGCATTAATTCAAGATCAGGTTAACAGCTTAAAGCAAAAAAAAATTAAAGCCATTGCTTTAACTTCTCAATTAAACCAAGATCAAATTATTACTGCTTTTGACAATTTACAGTTTGGAGGTTTTAAATTTTTGTACCTATCGCCTGAAAAATTACAATCGCCCTTAATTCAGGAAAAAATTAAGCAATTGAATGTTTCTATTATTGCCATAGATGAAGCTCACTGTATTTCTGAGTGGGGACACGATTTTAGACCTTCATACCTGCAGTTAAAAATTTTAAAGGAATTACAGCCTAACGCCGTTTTTATGGCTTTAACCGCCACTGCTACACAAAAGGTATTAGATGATATTCAGCAAAATTTAGAAATTGACAATGCATTATTATTTAAAAAATCTTTTCAACGAAATAATTTAAATTATAATGTAATAACCACTGAAGATATTTATGGCAAAATACTTCAAATAGTACGCAAAATAAATGCTTCATTAATTATCTACACGAATAGTAGAAAACAAACAAAAGAAGTTTGTGATTTTTTATTGAAAAATAATTTTAAAAGTAGTTTTTACCATGGAGGCTTATCTTCTGAACAAAAAAATACGGCATATACTAAATGGATGAAAAATGAAACTCCCATAATGGTTGCCACTAATGCATTTGGAATGGGTATTGACAAACCCGATGTAAGAGCTGTTGTACACATAAACATACCTAATAGTTTAGAGAATTTTATTCAGGAGGCAGGGAGAGCTGGAAGAGATGATAAAACGGCCTATTCAATACTTTTAACAAATAAATCTAATATATTTGATGCTTCAACTAGGTTTACAGCAAATTTAGCTTCAACAAAAATTGTAAAGAATACATACCATCATCTAAATCAATATTATGCAATTGCATTAGGGGAAACACCTTCTAAACTTTTTGATTTTTCGTTGCAAGAATTTTGCTATACTTATAACTTAAAATTGTTACAAACTTACAACGCCATTAAGGTTTTAGAAAGAGAAAATATTTTATTTTTAGATGAGAATTACAACAAAAAATCTACCTTAAAATTCTTGGTGAGTAATTCCAACGTTTTTGAGTACATAAACCAAAAACCCTCAAATAGTAAATTAATTAAATTAATTTTAAGAAGTTATGGTGGTATATTTGACCATTATACCATAATAAACGAATATACGCTTTCAAAAAAACTAAATTGTACAAAAAATAGCATTGTTAAACAATTGAATGAGTTGCACACAAATGGCCTTGTAAGTTATAATCATAAAAATACAACTTCAAAATTATCGTTTTTAGTTCCCAGAGATGATAAACATACCATAAATGCTATTTCAGAAAATATTGAACAACAAAATAATCTAAAACGTGAAAAACTAAAAGCTGTAATTTCTTATATAGAAGACACTAAAACTTGTAGAAACATTCAATTACTTTCCTATTTTAATGAAATTCTAACAAGCCCTTGTGGAACTTGTGATAATTGTTTAGCAAAAGAAAGAGCCGGCAACCTCTCTCCACTTATACTTGAACATATTATAAATGTTTTAAAGAAACAACCGTACTCCTCTCAAGAACTAACAACTTTTTTAAATCATTCAGAAAGTGACATTTTAAATTCATTAAAAATACTATTAGAAAAAAATAAAATAACAATAACTTCGCAAAATAAATTTAAATTAAACGTTTCATGAGAGATTTGAGAATTGTATTTATGGGAACACCTGATTTTGCTGTTGCAATTTTGGAAGCATTAATTGTTGCTAAGTTTACTATTGTAGGAGTTATAACTGCAGCTGATAAACCTGCTGGCAGAGGTAGAAAAGTACAAGAATCTGCTGTAAAAAAGTATGCTTTAAAACAAAACCTCACAATTTTACAACCTACAAATCTTAAAAGTGAAGAATTTATAGATAAACTACAGCACTTGAATGCTAATTTACAAGTGGTTGTTGCATTTAGAATGTTACCTAAAGTAGTTTGGCAATTACCAAAATACGGAACATTTAATTTACACGCATCACTACTACCTAATTACAGAGGTGCAGCTCCAATTCACTGGGCAATCATTAATGGAGAAACCAAAACAGGCGTTACCACCTTTTTTATTGATGAAAAAATTGATACTGGACATATTATTTTACAGAAAGAGGTTGCCATTGATAGTGATGAAACAGTTGGGCAACTACACAATAAATTAATGCACGTTGGAAGTAAATTAGTTGTTGAAACAGTTTCTCAAATTCAACAAAATACAGTTAAAACACACAAACAAATAGCAATTGAAAGCAAATTAGCACCAAAAATATACACTGAAACTTGTAAAATTAATTGGGATGAACCGTTAGCTACAATATACAACTTAATAAGAGGTTTAAACCCATACCCAACTGCTTGGACAATGCTTGTAAATAATAATGAAAAGATAAAAGTAAAAATATATGATGTAGCAAAAGAAGCTGCTACACATCATTATAAAGTTGGAACAGTGGTAAGTTCAAAAAGTGAAATTAAGGTTGCTGTAAAAAAAGGGTTTCTTATTATTAAAAGTTTACAATTAGCAGGCAAACGAAAAATGGATGCTAAAAGTTTATTAAACGGTTTTACATTTTACAAAAATGCAATACTACAATAAAGTCAATATTTTAAGGGGCTTCAAGGTTTTTTTAATAAAAATAAGCTAGGTTATTAACATTTAGTATCATTTATCAACAAAAAAGTCATTTTTTCTTGTTAAAACTTGCATAAGCCCTTATTCCGTATAACTTTGTTAAGCTTTTAATAGCGAAATATGTTTAACCAATTAATTTAAAAATTTAGATTATGAACAAATCAGATTTAATTGATGCAATGGCAGCTGATGCTGGTATCACAAAAGCAGCAGCAAAAGCAGCTCTAGAATCATTAACAGAAAATGTAACCAATACTCTTAAAAAAGGTGAAAAAGTTGCATTAGTTGGATGGGGAACTTGGTCTATCTCTAAGAGAGCAGCCAGAACTGGAAGAAATCCTCAAACTGGGAAAAGTATTAAAATTGCAGCAAAAAATGTTGTTAAATTTAAAGCTGGTGCTGGATTTAGTAGTGCTGTAAACTAACTATATAAGAATTACTTCTTATTACTTAAAAACTCTCTAAAACTTTAGAGAGTTTTTTTTTTGATATATTTCTACTATATTTAGATAAATAAGTGAAAAATTTATGATAGAACTTAATCCTTCTAAGGGGAAATTACTAGTCTCTGAGCCATCAATATTAAACGATAGAGCGTTTAATCGATCGGTCATTTATTTAACTGAACACAATGAAGATGGGTATGTTGGGTTTATCCTAAACAAAGTTACTAAGTTTGTTTTAAGTGATTTAATTCCTACCATTAACTGTGATTTCACCATATACAGTGGTGGTCCTGTTGAACAGGAAAATTTATATTTTATTCACAAACTACCACATCTAATTCCTAACAGTATAAAAATAGACAAAGATATTTATTGGGGAGGTGATTTTAATGCGCTCTCTAAATTATTAAATGATAAAAGCATAAAACCTACTGACATACGATTTTTCTTAGGTTACTCTGGTTGGTCCGTTTCTCAATTAAATGATGAACTCAACGAATCTACATGGATTGTTGTTGATAATAAATACCCAAATTTATTTAACGTAAAAAGTAATGACTTGTGGAAAAATCAATTGTTAGAGTTTGGAGGCGAATACCAAATTTGGGCAAATGCGCCTAAAAATCCTGAGTTAAATTAAGTTGGCTAATTCAATTGTTAATTCTTTTGAAACTAGCGTTGTAAAATTACATTTTTTATAAACTGTTATTGGCTGTATTCCAATAATTACATTTGTAATAAAAACTTCATCAGCTTTTAAAAGCTCAAAAGGAGAGATTTCAACTTCTTGCAATTTATAGTTTTCCATAGAAGTTATAATTTCAATAATTTTTTTTCTACAAATACCTTTTATGCACCCTTCAGAAATTGGAGGTGTTTTAATAACATTTCCTTTAACTAAAAATATATTTCCATTAATTGCCTCAACAATTCGTTTTTTTTCATTCAACAAAATACCATTGTCTAGCTCATTTTCGGAAACAAAAATACTTGCCAACACATTGGTTATTTTATTGGTAGTTTTTATGGTTGATAACAAACCTGAGTGTACAAAATAATCTTTAAATAAATCAACCCTATAAGTTGATTTTTGTGTTGAAATAAGTTGAGTAGCTTCAATTAAATAATCAATTTTATTGGTTTGTGGCTCATATAAACCTCCTGGTTTTCTAAAAACCGTGAATCGTACTCTTGCACTATCTAAATTATTATACTTAACAAGATTGCTAATTTCTTCTTCAAAAAAATCCAATGTAAAGGTCATTGGTATTTCCATCCTAAGCATTCTCATTGAAGCCATTAGTCTGAAATAATGATCTTCTAAAAAATAAATTTGTGAATTTTCAACTTTTAAAGTCTCAAATAAGGCATCTCCGTATTTAAATGCTCTATTGCTTGAATTAAATAACAACTCTGACTTCTTATTAATTATGCCATTAAAATTTACCATTTTTTAAATTTGATTGACAAAACTACATAAAAAAACCTTGAAATTTATTCAAGGTTATATTAAAGTTATTACTTTTTGATTATGCTCCAATAGTGTGTTTTAATTCATCTATTTGATTTTCCCAAAACATTTTAGATTCTTCTATTTCATCTTCTTCTGCAAAATCAGTAATTATTAGAGAAACATCTTTTGTTATTTCATCTACCTGAATTCTAAATTCAAAATATGTTTTATCCTCATCACCTTCTAACCATTTAAATTTAATTTTTTCGCCTGGGCGCTCTTGAAGAACTTTTGCCTGTTCTTCAGAACCATCCCATATAAAGGTAAATATTTCACCTCTAGAATTTACATTATCTGCAAACCATTCAGAAAGACCTGAAGGTGTCCCAAAATACTGGTATAACATTTGTGGTGAGGCATGTATAGGAAATTCAATTTCAAATTTTATTTTTTTCGACATCTTTCTCTTTTTAAAAGCACAATATATATAATTATTCTTTTTAAAAAAAATTTAAATTCCTAAAAATATGGGAATAAATTTGTAGCAATAACTATTTTATTTTTTATATTTGCAGCCTCTAATAAATGGCGTGGTAGCTCAGTTGGTTAGAGCGTCGGATTCATAACCCGGAGGTCTGCAGTTCAATTCTGCATCACGCTACAAAAAAACCCAAGTAAATTACTTGGGTTTTTTTATTTTAAGCTTGTGCTGTATCTGGGTTAATTGGCTAATGGAATTGTAAATTTAAATTCAGTTCCTTTGTTTACTTCACTTTCTACCCAAATTTTACCACCGTGCTTTTCAACAAAGTCTTTACATAAAATCAACCCTAAACCAGATCCTTGCTCATTTGCTGTACCAACATTTGAATTTTTAACTTCAATATTAAATAAATTTTTCACTTCTGATTCTAAAATTCCGACACCATTATCTTTTACTGAAATTTCAACAAAACCTTCTTTTTTTGTAGCTGAAACTTCAATTTTGCCATGTTGATTGGTAAACTTTATTGCATTTGAAATTAAATTACGAAGTATTGTTGCCAACATATTCCTATCAGCTAATACAAAAAGATTCTTTTCTATATTATCAATAATTTCAATCTCTTTATTTATGGCTTGAATTTCTAGTAATGAAATTACATTAGAAACTATTTGTTTCAATTCAACTTTCTGTGGATCAAACTTTAAATTTCCCGATTGAGAATTAGCCCAAATTAATAAATTATTAAGTAAACTAGAAGCTTTTAGCGTTGAACCTTTAATTATTTTTAGAAATTTCAACTTTTTCTCTTCATCGTATTCATTAGAGTTTTCTATCATAAGTTCGGTAAATCCTTTAATTGAATTAAATGGATTTTTTAAATCATGAGCTATAATTGAGAAAAATTTATCCTTTGTTTTGTTTATCAATTTTAAATTATCACGTTGAGCCTGTATCTCATCATTCATCTTATTTATTTGATAATTTTTGTACTCTAATAAATTATAAGCCTTTTTCTTAGCTGTTTGTTGTTGAATTAATATAATAAGAAAAAGGCCAAATAACACCATAGACCCAGTTAAAAAATAAACAAACTTCCTCCCCGTTTCATATCTTAATTCTGCAATTTCATTTTTAATTGATAACTCATTTATGGTATCTTGCGTAGCATCTAACTCGTTAAGTGCTTGAAATAATTTTACCTTATTTGTTTTATCAATTTTTAATAAACTATCTTTAATTATTATATATTTTTTGTTATATCTAAAAGCTCTACGCATATTTCCTAAACGCTCATAGGCATTTGAAAGTAATTCAAAATTTTCTGCTTGATAATTTAATTCTCCCATTTGCTCTGCTAATTTTAAACTTTTATTAGCATTCACAATTCCTTGATGATAATTTTTAGTTTTAATTTGAACAGTAGAAATATTCATTAGCAAAACGGAGGTTAAATCATTTCTACCTAAATTTTTTGAAAGTTTTAGTGCTTTAAAAAAATAATCTAATGCCTTAGGGTATTGTTTTAATTGAATATAACAGTCACCAATATTGTTATAATTTATGGCAATTCCTTGTTGATTATTAATTTCCTTTCCAATTTCAACAGATTTTTTGTAGAACTCAAGTCCCGCTAAATTATCTCCAGCATCTGCAGTTGCATTTCCTAAATTGGTATAACTTGTTGAAATACCACTTTTATCATCTATTTTCTTATAAATTTCTAATGCATCTTGAAAATATTGTTTGGCATGTTCATAATTTCCTTGTGTATAAAAAAGATCTCCTACTCCAATATAGTTCTTCGCTATCCCTCCTTGATAATTAACTTTTTTATTCAGACTTAGAGACTTCAGGTAGTACTCAATTGATTTATCTTCAGCATAAAGGCGTAAATAACAAGAAGCAATATTGTTATACATTCTTGCTTCTTTTTTAGTGTTTTCTATCTTTTTAAAAATTTGAGCAGCTACTAAATAATTTTTGATTGCAACATTGTAGTCATTTGTATTATGATTATATTTCCCTATTGCATAATGAATTTCGGCAATTTGTGGTTTTGAATCTATTTTAAGAGCTAAATCTAAAGCCCTATTGTAGTATGATGAAGCGGAGTCACTACCATTTTTTAAATATAAGTCCGCAATTTTAAAATTTAGTGATACCCTAGTTGTATCAGCCAATTCAAGTTTAAGTTTTTCTTTTAAATCTGAAATTTCTTGTCCGCTGACAAAAAAAGATAATCCAATACAAAATAAAATTAAAAACTTTTCTCTCATTAATTAAAATTATTGGGAATCTAAAAACTCATTAAAATCTTAGATTTATCAATTGATTTTAAATGGTTTATAAAAACAAATCTACTATTAATTTTACAATAATTAAAATAGAATGCATTTATTTTAATTTAGGGTTAATGTCTAGTATATTTTCATTGGTATATTTTTGAAGAAATGCAGGTGTAATAAACTTGTTTCCTTCTAAATTTACAGACTGAAGTAATGCTACTAAATCTATCTTTAAAAAATCTTTTAGCATAGGATGCGATAATTTTTTATAACTGTAATGCCAAGGTTCATATTTAAATCCTTTCCTATCTATACTAGCATCATATACTAAATAAAATCCATATTTTTCTGAGTTTTTATCCATCCATCTTTTAAAATTTGAAAAAACTCCCTTATTTATATAATTTTCTTCTGTAAGTAACTTTTCAGGAATATTTACAACTTCTTCAATTAAATCAATATCTGTTCCCCAGTGATGCCTTGATGTACCAGGTATTGTAGAATATGCTATTATTTTCTCAATAGCTCCTTGAGGTGTTAATCCTTCTGAAATATATGTCTCGTATTTTCTATTCCATATTTCTTGCTGCCTATCAAAACTTCTATAAGCTGAAGCTATTTTAATTGAAATACTGTCTTTTAACGCATCTTGTTGCATCTTTTTAAAAGCTTCAAATACTTCTTTTTGCAATTTATCTTGCGTACCTACCAATTCTAAATCGCCTCTTCCTGTTAAAGCCAGTTCTGAATAATTAACTTGTGAAAAAGTATTAATTCTACTCAATAACAGTAAAACAATTAGAAAAGAGGGTAAACTAAATTTAATCATTTGATATTTTTTTAAACATTATATAGTGTTTTCCAACAATTGGAATTTCAAATTCATCTCCATAGGTTTGAAATCCTTGCTTTTTATAAAAATCTACAGCAACAATACGTGCATTGCACCATAAATAATCAATTCCAAAACCTTTTAACATAGAAAATGCTTCTTGTAACATTAATTTCCCCGCTCCAAATCCTCTGTAATTTTTTAATGTTGCCATTCCGCGTAATTGATACTGATTTCCTTCAAAGTTTTTATTTTTTACGTTCATATAGCTTGAAACAGCAATTAACTCATTATTTTTAGATACTCCTAAATGAAATGTTTCACTATCTAAATCACCTTCAAACTTGTAAGGTAAAGGAATATTTTTACGCAATATTTCTAAACGAATAGGATATGTTTCAATGGCTTCTATTATTTTAATTTGTAACATTTTTTATGGTATATAAAACTGCTGGTTTTTTATCATACTCAAACCGTTTTTCAAACTTTAAGTTGCATTTTTTTAATACGCGTATGGAAGCCGTATTTTTAGCATAGGCTCTTCCAATAATTTCAGGGAGTTTTAACTTTAAAAATCCATAATTTATGCATGCTTTAGCTGCTTCCGTAGCAAAACCTTTATTCCAATGTTTTTTGTAAAATCGAAAACCTAAATCAATTACTTCTTTCTCTTGTTTTAAACCACACCATCCTAGAAATTCACCTGTACTTTTTAAACACACAGCCCATCTACCAAAACCATTTTGACTATAATCTGAATAATTTTCAATAAAATTGTTTGCTTCATCTAGCGATTGAAACGCTTTATTTCCAGTGTATTTTATAACTTCTGGATCATTGTTTAACTCATAGAAATGAAAACCATCAGCGTTTATAAACTCTCTTAAATACAACCGTTGCGTTTTTAAAATGATATTCATACTATTGAAAAAAAGACTACGCTAAATTACTATTAATATGCAACATATTGAAATTAAATTAATTCCATCTAAAAATATGTTCAAATTAGTATTCACATACATAATTAAACATTCCTATGTGGTTATAAACGCTAAATTACAAAACAAAGACCTCGTAAAATTATCTAATTACACTTGTAAACATTTATAAAATATTGGATATGAAGCTACTAAATAAAACACCTTTATTCACAATATAGAATCTTGTTTTTTTAAGAAATTAAAAGATTAGAAAATTAGTGATTACTACTTAAAAATATTTTATAATTTGCAATTATAATGTTTGCTTTAATGCAAAAGGATTGTATATTTGCCTCGTTAATGCGAGAGTAGCTCAGTTGGTAGAGCTTCAGCCTTCCAAGCTGACTGTCGCCGGTTCGAGCCCGGTCTCTCGCTCTCAAAAAGCTAAACTTTTGTTTAGCTTTTTTATTTTAGTTTATGTCCAAATATAAGCAACAGTACAATAGGTATTCCCAATAAAATTACGACTGTAAAACTCTGAGCAAAAATTACTGGATATACCAGTAACATTAATGCGTAACCACCAATTGCTCCTCCTAAATGTGCTGAATGTCCAACATTTCCTAACTGCTTTTTCATACCGTAAATTGAGTACAGTAAATACCCTAACCCAAAAATATATCCAGGAATTGGAATTGGTAACGGGAACATTATTAAGCGCATATTAGGATTTAATAATATGGCTGCATAAATAATACCTGCAACAGCTCCAGAAGCTCCTACAGCACTATAATACAACTCCTTTTTATGAAAATACAACGTAAATAAACTTCCTGCTAATAAACTTCCAAAATAAAGAACTAAAAATTTTAAAACACCTAATTTTATAATAATTATAGGTGCAAATATATAAAGTACATACATATTTAAAATTAAATGCATATAATCTACATGTAAAAATGCAGAGGTTAACATTCTAATTTTCTCACCGCGTTGTATTGCTCCCATTTGAAATTTATATTTATCAAAAAATAAGCGGTCGCTGAATCCTTTTATTGAAGCCAAAACATTTGCTATAATTATAAAAAGAAGTATTTTATCTATATTCATTTAATAAAATTAATGTTTGACGAAAATATAAAAAATTTACTGATATTGGTTTACTTACTTATTAAGTTTCCAAATTAAATACGATATTTGCATCCATAATTTATGAACTTATTAGTTTACATACTCGTTTACCCTTTAATTTGGTTGCTATCAATACTTCCATTTCGTATTTTATATTTTATTTCAGATTGCTTTTATTTACTTATTTATTACATAATTGGTTATCGCAAAAAAGTAGTTTACAATAATTTAAAACTGGTATTTCCTCAAAAAACTTCTAAAGAAATTGTTGAAATACAAAAAAGGTTTTACCATCATTTTGTTGATATTTTCATTGAAATGATAAAGTCCTTTACAATCTCTAAAGAAGAAGTTTATAAACGCTATAAATACACTAACGTAGCATTGTTAAATGAACTGTATAAAGATGGTAAAAGTACTATTCTTATGGGGCCACATTACGCAAATTGGGAATGGATTATGAGTATAGACTCGTTTGTTGAGTATAAAGGTTACGCTGCATATACCAAAGTAAATAATAGGTATTTCAATAAAAAGATATTAAAATCTAGAGAAAAATTTGGCACAAATTTAATACAAACATCAAAAATAATTACAGAAATTCAGTACAACAATAAAAATAATATTCAATCTATGTATGGGTTGCTAAGTGACCAATCTCCCCAGCTAAAAAGAACGTACTACTGGCGCGATTTTTTTGGTGTAAAAGTTCCTGTACATACTGGTGGAGAAATGCTCGCAAAAAAATACAATTTAAACATTGTATATATGTCTGTAAAAAAAGTGAAACGGGGCTATTATGAAACAACTTTTAGTTTAATTACAAAAGATGCTTCAAAATACCCCAATTATGAATTGACTGATATTTTTATTAATAAAGTTGAAGAACAAGTTCGAAATCAACCCGAATACTACTTTTGGACTCATAAGCGTTTTAAACATAAGGATAAAGCGCCTGCTTCCTCCTGAATAATTGATAAAGCTTGAGATTCCCAGTCAACACTTCGACTACACTCAGTGACCTACTGAGAATAACGCTTATCTCATCATTACTAATGAAATGAAGCAATCTGTTTCTATTAGGTGAGATTACTTCAATCGTGCCTCTTTCGTAATGACGTTTTAAAGAAAAAATTCGACAAGCTCAGTTTTATATTATTTAGATTCCTGTTTTCTATATTTATATCTAAATTTATTTTATTTTGTTAAACCAAACCTAGCTCCAAAAACATACATATTTTCAATATAACTGAAATGTTGAGAAGCCGAATCAGTTGAACTAGCCGTTGTTCGTATGTTTTGCATATTTATATAGCCAACTTTAAAATTTGACTGAATAAAAAAGTGTTTAAAGAACATAATATTTAATCCTATGTGAGCCGACAAACCGTATCCTGAAACATGAAATTCATCATATCGCTCTTTGCCCAACAATGTAGTGTTTGTTTTTGGGTATAACACACCTACTCCCACACCTTCTGTTAAATTAATATCAATATTTTTCACCGGGAATTTAAGCCAGTTATCTAAGTTATCAAACCTACTTACTTCAACATTTATGTAGTTTAAACCATCGGTATGTTCAAAAAGTAAAAAATCTTCTGATAAAACAATAGTATCATTATTATAGGTTCCATCAAAATTTCCTCCTAAGTTTATATCTCCATTAATTTTTACCGTGGTATTATTTCTCATTACGTATTTCATATGGTCTAACCCTATTGAAACGGTATAATTTTCTTTAAAAAAGTAACCTATCCTAAAATTAGTTTGGGGAATGGTTAATTCATCTAATTTTAAAAAATACAATCCAAACGGCTTTGGTTTGTCATCGGCTTTTACATTACTTAATGTGAAATTATAATTATTTCCTTTGAAAGTAATATCTGATGTTGAATAATGTGCCCTGTTCCAGCCCCAATACACAAACATTTTTCCTTTGTTTGGTCCTGCATCATTAAAATTTAAATTTTCAGCATTTACTTCGTTTTGAGAAAAAGCCAATATGCTACTAAGTAGTAAAATGGCTAAAATTATTTTTTTCATTTTAAAATTACTATTTATATTATTGTTTTTATTTCATTTATAAAACGTTGTGCTAAATCATCAGCACTTTTTTGTGAAGTACTTTCGGTATAAATTCGTATAATGGGCTCTGTATTTGATTTTCGAAGATGTACCCATTCTGTTTTAAAATTTATCTTAACTCCATCAATCGTAATTACATCTCCAGTTGCATAATTTGAAGTGATGGTCGCTAAAACTTCATCAACATTTATTTGAGGTGTTAACTCAATTTTATTTTTACTCATATAATAATTAGGGTAACTATTCCTTAATTCCTTACAGGATATTTTTAAAGTTGCCAAATGCGATAAAAATAAGGCTACACCAACCAATGAATCTCTTCCATAGTGTGATTCTGGATAAATAATTCCTCCGTTGCCTTCACCTCCTATGATGGCATTTGTTTTTTTCATTAATTCAACCACATTCACTTCACCTACAGCACTTGCCTGATAGTTTCCTCCATGTTTTTCGGTAATATCTCTTAAAGCTCTTGATGAAGATAAGTTTGAAACGGTATTCCCCGCTGTTTTACTCAAAGCATAGTCTGCACAAGCAACTAAGGTATATTCTTCTCCAAACATAGAGCCATCTTCACAAACCAAAGCCAATCTATCTACATCTGGATCAACTACAATACCTAAATCGGCTTTTTCCTTAACTACTAAATCAGAAATATCGGTTAGGTGTTCTTTTAGAGGTTCTGGGTTATGTGGAAACTCTCCGTTAGGTTCACAATACAGTTCAATGCATTCAACACCTAATTTTTCTAATAAGGCAGGTATTGCAATTCCTCCTGTGGAATTAACCGCATCAACAACTACTTTAAATTTAGCATTTTTTATAGCTTCAATAGCAACTAATTTTAAATTTAAAACTTCATTAATGTGTTTATTAATATAATGTTGCTTTTTTCTGAATTTCCCTAAGTTATCAACTTCAGCAAAAATATACGTATCATCTTCTGCAATTTTCAATATATTTTCGCCATCTTCAGCATTCAAAAATTCGCCATTATTATTTAATAATTTAAGGGCATTCCATTGTTTAGGATTATGACTTGCTGTTATAATAATTCCGCCATCTGCTTCATCTAACTGAACTGCAACTTCAACAGTTGGCGTTGTAGATAAACCAATATCTGTTACGTTTATTCCCATTCCAATCAACGTATTCCCTACCAAACTACTCACCATTTTACCTGATATTCTGGCATCTCTTCCTAAAATTACTGTAAGTTCTTCTTTTTTGGTTTGATTTTTAAGCCACATTCCATAAGCTGCTGCAAACTTAACAGCATCTACTGGAGTTAAATTATCATTTACTTTACCACCTATGGTTCCTCTTATTCCTGAAATTGATTTTATTAATGACATTGCATAAATTTAGTTTGCAAAGGTAAATCTTATAGATTTAATAATGAAAAAAAAAGCTGTATCAAATGATACAGCTTTTAAAAATTTAGTTAGAATAGAAATTTATTTTCCTTCCATTTTTTTCTTTAATGCAGCAAGATCACCACCTAAATCACCTAATGTAGTTTTATCAGCTGATTCGGATTTTTTCTGAGCTGCTTTTATATTTTTCTCTTCTTGAGCTTTAAATATTGATGTGTGTGAAGCTACAACACGTCTAAATTCTTTGTTAAATTCAATAACTTTAAATTTATCAGTATCTCCTTTTTCCAATTTTGTACCGTCTTCTTTAGCAGTAAAACGACTTGGAACAAATGCTTCAACGCCATCTTCTAAAGTAACTATTAACCCTTTATCACTTTTCTCTTTAACAGTTCCTTCGTGAATTGAATTAATGGTAAATTTAGCTTCGTGTGCATCCCAAGGATTTTCAGTAGTTTGTTTATGACCTAAATTTAATTTACGTCCTTCAACATCTAATTCTAATACTTTTACTTCTAATTTATCTCCAACAGAGGTAAAATCAGATGGGTGCTTAATTTTCTTAGTCCAAGATAAATCTGATATATATACTAAACCGTCAATTCCCTCTTCTAATTCAACAAACACACCAAAATTAGTGTAGTTACGTACAGTACCTGTATGTGTTGAACCAATTGGATATTTTTCAGCAATATTACTCCAAGGATCTGGGTGTAATTGTTTAATTCCTAAAGACATTTTACGATCTTCTCTATCTAAAGTAAGAATTTGAGCCTCAATTTCATCTCCAACTTTCACAAAATCTTGAGCTGAACGTAAGTGAGTTGACCAAGACATTTCAGAAACGTGAATTAAACCTTCAACACCTTGAGCTACTTCAATAAATGCGCCATAATCTGCAAGTACAACTACTTTTCCTTTTATGGTATCACCTACTTTTAAATTTTCATCTAAAGCTTCCCAAGGGTGCGCATTTAATTGTTTTAATCCTAATTGGATTCTTGTTTTCTCATCATCAAAATCAAGAATTACAACATTTAATGTTTGATCTAATTCAACCACTTCACTTGGATGGTTAATTCTAGACCAAGATAAATCAGTAATATGTACTAAACCATCAACACCACCTAAATCTACAAATACACCATAAGAAGTAATGTTTTTAACAACACCTTCTAATACTTGTCCTTTTTCTAATTTGCTAATAATTTCTTTTTTCTGAATTTCAATATCAGCTTCAATAAGTGCTTTGTGAGAAACTACCACGTTTTTAAATTCATGGTTTATTTTCACAACTTTGAATTCCATTGTTTTTTCAACATATTGATCGTAATCTCTAATTGGTTTTACATCAATTTGAGAACCTGGTAAGAATGCTTCAATTCCAAAAACATCTACAATCATACCTCCACGAGTTCTACATTTAACAAAACCATTAACTACTTCACCTGTTTCATGTGCATTATTAACACGTTCCCAAGCTTTAATAACTCTGGCTTTTTTATGAGATAATACTAGTTGACCTGTACTGTCTTCTCTTTTATCAACTAAAACTTCTACGGTATCTCCAACCTTTAAATCTGGGTTATAACGAAATTCATTTAATGATATAACACCTTCAGATTTAGAATTGATATCAATAATTACTTCTCTATCAGTTTTTCTAACAACCAATCCTTCAATAACCTCTCTTTCATTAACTAATCCTAGTGTACCTTCTAAGGCTGCCTCAAAAGCTTTTATATTTTCTTCATCAACTGCTTCAATACCTTCTTCATATTTATGCCAATCAAAATTTTCTAAAAATTCTTCAGGGTTTACAGCTTCAGCAGCAGGAGCATCTTCTTTTGCTTCTTCCTCAACTTTAACATCTTCTTTAGCTTCTTCTTTAGCTTCTTCTTTAGCTTCTTTTTTAACTTCAGTCTTTGCTGTTGGAGCATCAACTTCTTTTTTAGCTTTCTCTGCTACTTTTGGAGCTACAGCTTCTTCTTTAACTTCCTCCTTAGGTGCTTCTGCAACTTTTTCTTCAACTGGCTTTGCATCATAAACAGATTGCTTCCCTAATTCTTCAACTAAAATTGTATAAAATAATGCTCTGTATTTATTACGGTTAGATTTACCAATTTTTTCAATTGCTGTTTCAATAGCCTTGTCTAAATTTTCACCGTCTTCTAAACCTAATTTTTTAATTAAAAAGTTTTTCTTAACAGTTTCTAATTCTTTTTTGTCAGAACTTGATACCTTTTCAGCATCTTCTTTGTAGATTGAAGGACCTAATCCTTTTGTTACAGCTGCTAATAATTCAGCATTTAAACCTAAACCTAACTTTTCTGCTTCATTTGTATAAAGCTCTATTTTCTCTTGTAATTTTGACATACTGTCAATTTGATTTTTGTATCTTATTGTTAATCAGATTTTTACACGATACTAACGCAAAGAGATTATTTATATATTTTTCTACTTATTTCCTTTATAAATCTGTTCTCGTAAAAAGGAGTGCAAATTTAGGGATTATATTTAATATTAACAACTTCAAATAAGGCTTCTTTTATATTTAATTTACTAAAAATCACTATCTTGTATCAATCTAAAAACTAACTATATGAAAAAATATATTTATTATCTATTAACAATGCTAATTATAGCTTGTAGTAGCGAGACAAAAAAAGTCGACAATTCGGTTAAAAACCTTAAAAAATATACAATTAATCAATTTATGGATAATGAATCGGTTAATGGTGGTAGCTTTTCTTCTGATAAATCTAAATTGCTTGTAACAAGCAACAAAACAGGGGTTTACAATATGTACGCTGTTTCAACAAAAACAAGTGAATTTATTCCTGAATCTAAATCAGATAGTTCTTCTGTTTTTGCCATCTCGTACTTCCCTAATGACAATAGAATACTATTTAGCATGGACGATAATGGAAATGAGTTACGTCATATTTATATGAAAGACTCTATAAAAGTAACGGACTTAACTCCTTATGAAGGTGCTACTTCTAGCTTTTATGGATGGGCGAAAAATCAAAAAAGCTTCTTTTTTGGCTCCAACAATAGAGATAAACGTTTTTTTGATATTTATCAAATGAACACCCAAACCTTTCAACCAACATTAATTTTTGAAAATTTAAAAGGTTATAACTTTAATGGAATTTCAAATGATAAAAAATATTTAGCACTAAGTAAAACTGTAAATACCAACGATAGTGATTTGTTCATTTATAATTTAGCTGATAAAACATTTACACAAATTAATGAAATTTTGAGTTCAAACGTTGCTTCTGATTTTAGTATTGACAACAAACACCTATACTATACCACTGATGTTGATTCTGAATTTTCATATCTTATGAAATATAATATTGAAACTAAAACTAAAGAAAAAGTATTAGAAAAACCTTGGGATATTACATCGAGTTATTTTAGTTATAACGGGAAGTACCAAATTACTTCTATTAATGAAGATGCAAAAATGAAAGTTTTTATTATTGATACTAAAACTGGGAATGAAATAAAACTACCTACTTTTAAAAATGGTAGTGTTATTGGCGTTGGTTTTTCTAGAGATGAAACCAAAATTAGTTTTTATGTTGGTGGCTCAAACTCTCCCTATAATTTGTATGTGTATGACATAGCCAGTAAAAAGGCTAAAAAGTTGACAAATGTTTTAAACAAAGATATTGACCCAACTCATATGGTTAACTCAAAAGTTATTCGTTTTAAATCATTTGATGGTGTAGAAATTCCAGCTATTTACTACACTCCACATCAAGCTACTAAAAACAATAAAGTACCAGCACTTATTATGGTTCATGGCGGACCAGGAGGGCAATCTGGTCAATATTACAATCCTCTTGTTCAATATTTAGTAAATCATGGCTATGCTATTTTAGCTGTTAATAACAGAGGTAGTAGTGGTTATGGTAAAACATTTTTTAGAATGGATGATTTAAATCACGGTGATAAAGACTTAAAAGATTGTATTGAAGGTAAAAATTGGCTCGCTAAACAAGAAATTATTGATTCTGAATCTATTGGAATTATGGGTGGTTCTTATGGTGGGTATATGACAATGGCTGCACTTACATTTGCACCTGATGAATTTGACGTTGGTGTAAATTTATATGGGGTTACCAATTGGCTAAGAACATTAAAAAGTATTCCTCCGTATTGGGAAGCTTTTAGAGAAGCATTGTATAAGGAATTAGGAGATCCTTATTCCGCAGATTCAATACGATTGCGTAAAATTTCACCTTTATTTCATGCTGAAAGTATCTCTAAACCTTTAATTGTTCTACAAGGCACTCAAGACCCAAGAGTTTTAAAAGTTGAATCTGATGAGATTGTTGCAGCAGTAAAGAAAAATAATGTTCCTGTAGAATATGTTTTATTTGAAGATGAAGGTCACGGTTTTGTTAAGAAAGAAAATCAAATAACTGCTTATGGAAATATTTTAAAATTTTTAGATACGTATCTTAAGAAAACTGAAGTTACCATTAAACAATAATTTGAATGAAGTTTATTTAGCTAATCCAATTTTTAAAATATTTTACTCGCTCTCTACTTACAATAATTTCATTGGTATTAAAGTTATTGAGAACTATTTTTAATCGACTATTGGTATATGAAATTATATCTTTTATTGCATTTATATTAACAACATATTTTCTGCTAACTCTAAAAAAGATTTCGGGAGATAGTTTAGATTCAAGTTCTTCTAAAGTATCGTCAATCATATAATTTCTATTAGTTGTTGTGCAAAAGTAAGTCGCCTTATTTTCACTATAAAAACATTCAATTGAAGCAGTTGAAATCAGTTTTAAATGTTGACCAATTTTAACCGTAAATCTTTTTTTATAGTTTTTTTCTAAAGGCGAAATTAAATTTTTAATTTGCTCAAAATTAAATGCCAAATTGGTACTTGCCAAATGTATTTTTTTATATTTATTTATGGCATTTTCTAGTTCATCAATGTCAATAGGTTTTAATAAATAATCTACACTATTTAATTTAAAAGCTTTTAAAGCATATTCATCATAGGCTGTAGTAAAAATAATAGCACTTTTAACTTCAATTTCTTCAAAAATTTCAAAAGACAAACCATCTGAGAGTTGAATATCTAAAAATAATAAATCTGGGTGTTCATTATTATAAAACCAGTTTACAGCTTCTTCAACAGAATGTAACATTGTTAAAGGTTCAATCCCTATTTCGTTTAACATTCTACTTAATCTACGAGCTGCAGGTTTTTCATCTTCAATTATAACAACTTTCATCTAATCTGTTTTTCTTAGTTACTTTTAATTTTTTACAATTTACTTTTATTCCCAAGTATTATTTTTACCCCGATTCATTATTTCATTTATTTTACGCTCTTCCCATTTTTTCCCTAAAATAAAATCCATTCCAAATACACTAAAGGCATGAAATGCTATTCCAATCCCCCAAAATATCATAGTTGAATACGATTGCCATTCCCAAAATATTTTCCATCCTCCGTGAGATAATGCTTGTGATACTAAAAGAAATCCATTTACCAAAAGGTACACAGTTAAATGTACATAAAATCCTTTTATTGATTTGACTTTCTTTTTAGCTCTTATATATTTTTGTTCTTCTGTAAAGTTACTTTCCATCTTTTAAAATTTATTTGAGTTATCTTCATTCATATACTCTCTAATTTTACGTTCCTCCCATTCTTTACCCAATCCAATTTTATGATTGAAGACTCCAAACGCGTGAAAAACTATTCCTATTCCCCAACCAAACATTGGCCACCAAAACCAAATATGATTTGGAGATGTCATTAAATTTATAAAAATTAAAAATGGTATTACCAAGCAATAGGATAACAAATTTGAATAGAATCCTTTTAAATTATCTACTCTTTTCTTTGCTTTTATATATTTATTTTCTTCTGTATAATTTATTTTCATTTTTTTTGCTTTATTAACTAGTTCTTATACCCATTTTAACTCTACTAAGTAACCAAATACATTGCTTTTGACTTTAAACTGGTTTCGACTCCGCTCAACCACCAACAACTTTTAGCTTTTACTACTCCCAATATTGTTTTTTATCTTCATTCATGTATTCCTGTATTTTTCTATCTTCCCAGTCTTTTCCCAAAAAGGGGTTGTATGAAAAAGCTTTAAACCCTTGAAATAAAAGTCCTAATCCCCAACCTACCATTGGAAACCAAAACCAATAAAAACTTGGGCTATACTTTAAATTTATAAAAATTAAAAATGGTATTACAATGCAGTAGGCTATTAAGCTGCTGTAAAACCCTTTAATTTCTTCTACACGTTCTACGGCTCTTATATAATTGTTATTTTGTTGTGTATTTGATGTTTCCATTGTTTTTATTTTTTGTGTTAGCAGCGGTAATTTCACAATAAATTGATTATTTGTTTTTTCAATTACTACTTTTTTTAATGTTATTAAATTATATCTGTCAATTATATTTTTTAATCCTACTTTGGTTCCTTTTGTTACTATTGTTTTCGGATTGTAATTATTTTCAACTACTAGATAACCATCTACTTCAGCGATACTAACTTTTAAAGGATTTTCTTCTGAAACTACATTATGTTTTATGGTGTTTTCTAGTAATAATTGTAATGATAATGGTAAAATTTTAAATTCAGAATTACTTGCTTTTTCAGGAATCTCAAATGTTACAGCATTTTCAAACCTCATTTTTAGCAATTCCATATATGTTTTTGCAAAATGTAACTCTTCATCTAATTCAATTAAGTCTTTATTTTTTTGTTCTAAAACATATCTATACACTTTTGAAAGTTTTGTAGTAAACTTTTCTGCTTGCTTAGGGTTTTCTTCTATTAATGAGGTTAAAACATTTAAGCTATTAAACAAAAAATGAGGATCTATCTGACTTTTTAACGATTCATACTTGGCGGTTTCTGTTTTTGCCACTATTTGCTGTTCGTTAACTTTTTTCTCAGTCAATGCTTTGTAAAAAAATATAGTGTGAAAAACGAGTGTAACAAACAGCGTGATAACCAGTCCAAAAACATAATAACTACTTGCATATTTATCTGTTAGAAACTGCTCAATTGGATTTCCTGAAATAATAACTATTGTTACAAACCTCAATAGCACAAGTGCAATCATAGTTAAAATTACAGAGCCTAAAGCCCCTATAATTAGTCTTTTGGTTGAATGCTCTTCCCAAGAAATTTTTTGTCCAATAAAATAAAAGAAATAACCATTAATTACTGTTAAAACAAAAGCATACATAAAATGGATAGCAAATATTTTTACCAATTCATTAATTGGCTGATTAAAACCTCCTGTAAAAAACAACCGTTCTATTATAAATATTGCGATTGCAATTATTAGTGAAATTTTTAATAAATATTTAATGTTTGTTTTCATTTTATATTGGCTTACGTTTTATTAATTGCAATTTAAAACTTAATTTCTAAAGATAAATTTTTGTCAATTACTTTAAATTTAGAGCTTTCAAAAGTTGGAGGGCCAAAATTCATTGGATTATTTGAAGTCCCATAACTCTCTTTTGGCATCCCATTTTCAAAAAAGTCCATCCTACCATTATTGTTTTCATCATGATAACAAATAATTGCATATTCACCCTTTGGAACATTGTTAAAAGTAACTGTGCTTTTCCCATTCTTAATAGTTGTAGATTTTGCAAATAGAGGCTTCATTCTAAAATTTTCTTTGGTATAAAAAGCAAATTTAATGGTTCCTTTATCATTCAAAGAATTTACTGCAGACACCTTAATTGTTGTACCTTCTAAGTTGTTATTATTTTCCTGAGCAAACGATAGTGCAATTGATGAAAAGACTAATACGAGTGTTAAAATTAAATGTTGCATTTTTTTGGTTTTAAATTAATATTATTTGTTTTACACTTCAAAAGTCTTTTAAAAGTGTACAATCCACAATTTTAATTAACCGAATTGTGAATTTGTATTGATGAATTGTAATTTTTAGCTATGCTACACTAAAAAACACAATACAACTGATAAAATATACCCTTTCAAAAAAACACTAACATTAGTCATATTTTTGTATTAAAAAGTTTGTAACTTTATACAACTTTTCACAAAAACAATTATATTATGAAAATATATGATGACAAACACATTAAAAATGTTGCTATTGTAGGCGCAAACAAAAGTGGTAAAACTACACTGGCAGAAACAATGCTCTTTGAAGCTGGCTTAGTCAAACGTCGTGGTAGCGTAGAGAACAAAAATACTGTTTCAGACTATCACGAAATTGAACAAGAAAGAGAAACTTCCATATTTGCCACCCCACTTCATACAGAATGGCGCAACTACAAAATAAATCTTATTGACACTCCCGGTTTAGACGATTTTATAGGTGAAATTGCTTCAACAATGCGTGTTGCAGATTCAGTTATTGTTGTTGTAAATGCGCAACAAGGTGTTGAAGTTGGAACTGAAATAATATGGAATTATGTAGATAGATTTTCTTTACCAACGGTTTTTGCTATCAATCAAATAGACAGCCCTAATGCTGATTTTGAAGAAAGTTTTAAAAGTATTGTTAATTTAATTGGGAAACATGCAATTAAAATTCAATACCCAATAGTTGTTGATGGTGCTCAATGTATTATTGATGTTCTTAAAATGAAAATGTACAAGTTTGGACCTAACGGTGGTAAACCTGAAAAATTAGAAATCCCTGAAGACCAAAAAGAATTAGCCAATAAGCTACAAAATGAATTGATTGAAAAAGCAGCTGAAAATGATGAAGATTTAATGGAACTTTATTTCGATAAAGGCACATTGAATGAAGATGAAATGAGAGAGGGAATTAAAAAAGGAATGCTGAATCATGAATTATTTCCTGTTTTTTGTATTTCTGCATTGAATGATATGGGTAGTGGTAGATTGATGGGATTTATTGATAACGTTGCACCATCATCTGCAGATTTAAAACCTGAACAAAGTGTTGAAGGTGAAACCATTGAATGTAAGTCAGATGCTCCAACGTCATTATTTATTTTCAAAACTTTATACGAAGCAAACCTTGGTCAAATTAGTTTCTTTAAAGTAAAATCTGGAGAAATAAAACAAAATGACAAGTTAGAAAATTCTAGAAATGAAGAAATTGAAATATTAAATCAATTATTCATTATGGATGGTAAAAATCGTGAACCTGTTGAAAAATTGTGCGCAGGAGATATTGGAGCCACATTAAAGTTAAAATATACCAAAACAAATGATACTTTGAGAACCAAAGGCTCAAACATAACTATTAAACCTATTCATTTTCCTGATCCAAGAATTAATAAATCTGTAACTGCTGCCGATAAGAATGATGAAGAAAAATTAAATGATGCACTCAAAAAAATTCACAATCAAGACCCTACAGTTATAATTAAGTATTCAAAAGAATTAAAACAACAAATTTTATCTTGTCAAGGGGAGTTACATTTAGCAACCATAGATTGGACTTTGCAAAAAGTATATGGTATTAAAGCTATATTTGAACAACCAAGAATAACCTATAGAGAAACTATTCAACGCTCGGCAACTACCAGTTATAAACACAAAAAACAGTCGGGAGGATCAGGACAATTTGGTGAAGTTCATATTAAAATAGAACCTTATTATGAAGGCATGCCAGAACCAGAAGGGTTTAACATAAGAGGTAAAGAAGTGGTAGATCTAGAATGGGGCGGAAAATTGGTATTTTATAATTGTATTGTTGGAGGTGTTATTGACACGCGTTACTTACCATCCGTTTTAAAAGGAATTTTAGAAGTTATGGAAGAAGGTCCTCTAACAAAATCATACGCAAGAGATATTAGAATTATGCTTTTTGATGGTAAAATGCATGCTGTTGACTCTAATGATATTTCATTTAAAATTGCAGCTGCACACGCTTTTAAAGAGGCTTTTTTAAATGCTAAACCTAAATTATTGGAACCTATTCATGAGATTACTGTAAAAGTTCCTGAAGAGTTAATGGGAAATGTTATGACCGACCTACAATCTAGAAGATCTATTATTTTAGGTATGGATAGCGATGGTAAATATCAAACTATTAAGGCCAAAACACCATTGGCTGAAATGTATAAATATTCTACTACTTTACGTTCTATAACTCAAGGTAGAGGAAGTTTTAGTACTAAATTTTCAAGTTTTGAATTGGTGCCTAACAATGTTCAAGAAGAATTGATAAAAAAGAATAAAGAGTAGCTAACGCCATTTTTAACAATTAAAAGACTCGTCGAAATGACGAGTCTTTTTTTGTTATTAATAATCAATTAATATTTATTAATTCAATCAATTTATAATTCTTAAAGCTTTAGTTGGTACTTAACGCAAAGGTATTTTTAAGAACGGTTTAAATATTAATTGATTGGCAATATATCATTTTTTTATTTAAATCATAAACAAACTTATTAACAATTAGCTTTTTAAGTGTGAATAGTCTATTTTTTACAACAATTTAATACAGATTTAACAATTAAATAATTTTGGTAATTTAGTCCTAAATTTTACACATTCTTCCAGTTATAATTAATTATATTTGCACTATAAATTTATTACTTATGAAACTTTTATTAATAACATTAGCATTACTAGGATTGGGAATTGCTGGATTAGCAATTAAACTTTGGGCAAAAAAAGACGGTAAATTTGCTGGAACTTGCGCAAGTCAAAACCCTCATTTAAACAAAAATGGTGAAGCGTGCGGATATTGTGGTAAATTACCCGACCATTGTGAAAATAGATAAAAGATGATTGCATACATTTTTATTGCTTTTATAGTAATTATATGTATTCAATTTGTTTATTATATTTTTATTTTTGGCTCATTTGCATTTTTTAAGAATAAACCAACCAAAAATCACTTCAACCAACCTGTTTCAGTTCTTATTTGTGCAAAAAATGAAGCTGAAAACCTTAAAAAAAATATTCCTTTTTTCACAAATCAAAACTACTCTATATTTGAATTAGTTTTAATTAACGATTCTTCTAGTGATAATACGTTGGAAGTAATGGAACAATTTAAAAACGAATCTTCAATCTCAATTAAAATTGTAAATATTACTGCAAATAAACAGTTTAGGGAAGGAAAAAAACAGGCTTTAACACAAGGAATTAAAGCTGCCTCATACAAGCATTTATTGTTTTCTGATGCTGACTGCAAACCTCTTTCCAGAAATTGGATTACCGAAATGACAAGCAATTTCAACACCCAACATAAAATTATACTTGGGTTTGGAGCTTACAGAAAAATAAAAAAATCTATTCTAAATAAGTTCATTAGATTTGAAACTCTTTTAACCGCCATTCAATATTTTTCATACGCTAAAATTGGAATTCCCTATATGGGAGTTGGCCGTAATTTAGCATATACTAAATCTTTATTTTTTGATGTAAACGGTTTTGCTAAGCACATGAAAATTAAATCTGGTGATGATGATTTATTTATCAATCAAACTGCTACAAAAAAAAACACAACTATTTGTTATTCAAAAGATAGTTATACTGAATCAACTCCAAAAACAACATTTAGAAGTTGGATTCAACAAAAAAGAAGACATATTTCAACTGCCACTTATTACAAACCACTTCACAAATTTTTATTAGCTGTTTTTTATAGCTCCCAAGTGTTATTCTGGGTATTAGGAATCATTCTATTGTTAAATTTATACAAATGGTCCATCGTTGGTTTTTTAATTTTTATCCGATTTTTATTTCTATACATTACAATAGGTTTTTCAGCAAAGAAATTAAATGAAATAGACCTCGTATTGCTAATACCATTTTATGAAATATTTTTAATCTTCACACAAATGTTTATCTTTATCAAAAATCTTATTTCAAAGCCCACACACTGGTGAAAAAAAATATTGATATCCTCAAATTAATTGAAAAAGCCAAGAAAAATGATAGAAAGGCTTTTGACACCTTGTTAAACACTTACTGGAGTGATGTTTATCGCTTTCAATTTTCTAAAACAGATAATGAAGATGAAGCAGAAGATATTACCATTAAAACATTTTCAAAAGCATTCGACAAAATTCATTTATACAATGATAAATATAATTTTAAAACATGGTTGATTTCAATTTCAAAAAATATTTTTTTAGATCACTTAAGAAAGCAACATACTGATACCATTTCAATCAATAAAAAAGAATCTGAAGCATATAAAATATTTGATGAAACACCGTCTCCAGAAGACCAGCTTATTATTGAACAAAATTTAATACAACTAAAAAACTTTATAAAATTATTAAAACCTCATTATCAAGAAGTTATAAATCTTCGGTATTTTAGAGAAATGAGTTATAAAGAAATGGCCAATGCATTAAATGAGCCAATGAATACCATTAAAGTTAAATTATTACGCGCTAAAAACTTATTGGCTGAAATAATAAAAAAATCTTCTGAAAATTGAATAAGGAAAAAAATAACTGGTTTAAAAAATTAGGTCCAGGATTACTTTTTGCAGGTGCAGCAATTGGTGTTTCACATTTAGTACAATCAACAAGAGCTGGAGCCGATTTTGGTTTTGGATTAATTTGGGCTTTGGTGTTAATTCATATCGTTAAATATCCTTTTTTTCAATTTGGACCGCGGTATGCAACAGCTACAGGAGAAAGTTTGTTGGATGGATACAAAAGATTAGGAAAAGGTGTTCTAATAGCCTATTTTATTCTAAACCTAGCAACTATGTTTACCATTCAGGCTGCTGTTACCATTGTTACAGCTGGTTTGGCTGCTAATTTATTTGGAATTACCACAAACCCCATTATTTGGAGTATTGTAATAACACTTATTTGCGTTACATTATTAATTGTAGGAAAATACAAACTACTTGATAATTTGATGAAAATTATAATTATTACATTAACCCTAAGTACCATAATTGCTTTAATAATTGCCGCTTATAATACACCATCAACTTATAATTTTACGCAAGTGCTACCAAAAGGAAGTCTTGAAATTGGTTTTTTAATTGCATTTCTAGGTTGGATGCCTGCGCCTCTTGACGTCTCTATATGGCAATCTCTTTGGGCCATTGAGAAACAAAAAGATAAGAGTACTAAATTTACAACTAAGCAGGCTATTTTCGATTTTAACATTGGTTTTATTGCAACATTAATTTTGGGAATCTGTTTTGTTTCTTTAGGTGCAATTGTAATGTATCATTCAGGTGAAATTTTTAGCGGAAGTGCTATGCAATTTTCAAAACAATTAATTAGCCTTTACACTAAAAATTTAGGAAGTGGAACAACTATTTTTATTGCAGCTGCCGCATTTACAACTATGTTTAGCACCACCATTACTACTTTAGATGCATCTCCAAGGGCAATGACTAAAACCTTTGATCTTTTAACTGGTAAATCTTATAAAAACATGTACTGGTTTTGGATTAGTTTTTTAGCAATAGGAACTATTTCAATATTAATTTTCTTTATGTCTGAAATGGGTGTTTTAATTAAAATTGCAACTATCTTATCTTTTTTAACAGCCCCTTTCTTTGCTATTATAAACTATATTTTAATTTCAGGGAAACATACTCCTAAAAAATGGAGACCTTCTTTGTATTTAAAAATTCTCAGTTGGTTTGGCATCTTATTTTTAATTAGCTTTAGCATTTGGTATCTTTTTAGTTTATAAATTCTTCGTACTTTTGCAGTCAATTTTCATGAAAAATGTCAGAAAAAATAATTTCACCTTCAAATAAAATTCAAAAACCTAAATGGTTAAGAGTAAAATTACCTGTTGGTAAAAAATATACCGAACTAAGAGGATTAGTTGACAAGTACAAATTAAACACCATTTGCACTAGTGGAAGTTGTCCAAATATGGGTGAATGCTGGACTGAAGGTACGGCTACTTTTATGATTTTAGGAAATATTTGCACACGTTCATGTGGTTTTTGTGGTGTGAAAACCGGAAGACCTGAAACAGTAGATTGGGAAGAACCTGAAAAAGTAGCACGTTCAATTAAATTAATGAAAATAAAACACGCTGTTATTACATCTGTAGACAGAGATGATTTAAAAGATGGTGGTTCTATAATTTGGGCTGAAACAATCAATGCTATAAGAAGAGCAAATCCAAACACAACAATCGAAACTTTAATACCTGATTTTCAAGGAAATAAAATAAATATCGATAGGGTTTTAACTGTTGCTCCAGAATTGATTTCTCATAATCTTGAAACTGTTAGGCGCTTAACACGAGAAGTTAGAATACAAGCAAAATACGATCGTAGCTTAGAAGTTTTAAAATATATGAAAGATAAAGGGCAGCAGAGAACAAAATCTGGTATTATGCTTGGATTGGGTGAAACTGAAGCTGAAGTTATTGAAACCATGCAAGATCTAGCAAATGCTAAAGTTGATATTTTAACTATTGGACAATATTTACAACCAAGTAAAAAACATTTACCCGTTATTGAATACATAGCGCCTGAACAGTTTGATAAATATAAAGAACTAGGCTTAAAAATGGGTTTTAAATATGTTGAGAGTGGTGCATTAGTACGTTCTTCCTACAAAGCGCAAAGACACTTAATATAAACTTATTCTCACTTTAACTTTTAATTAACAACACTTCCCTAATTTTGGCATAGGAATTGCAATATATCTAGTAACAAAGTACTTGCAAACTTTGTTTTCATTGTATAACTTTTTAAGTTAATTAGTAAAAAAGCACTTTAACAGTGCTTTTTTATTTTATTTTTTTAAATATTGTAGTAGTAGCTACCACTTTATTTTTTCTATTTTTTTTGCTTCTAAATAATCATTCGTCTTACTAAAATGCTTATTACCAAACCAGTAACCTCTATTAGCGCTTAAAGGTGATGGATGACCACAAGTTAAAATATGATGTTTGTTTTTATCTATTTTCAATCCTTTCTTTTTAGCAAAACCTCCCCAAAGTAAAAAAACTACATTCTTTTTTTCTTCTGAAATCTTTTCTATAACAGCATCTGTAAATTGCTCCCAGCCTTTTTTTTGATGAGAACCAGCATTGTGAGCTCTAACAGTTAGTGTAGCGTTTAACAAAAGTACGCCTTGTTTTGCCCAACGCTCTAAATTCCCGCTTTTTGGATAAGGAATACTTAAATCTGTTTGAATTTCTTTAAAAATATTAATTAATGATGGTGGATGAGCAACACCTTCATTCACAGAAAAACAAAGTCCGTGCGCCTGCCCTACACCATGGTAAGGATCCTGACCAATTATTACTACTTTTAAATCTTCAAAAGAGCATAAATTAAAAGCTTCAAAAATTTGATTCCCTTTTGGAAAGCAATTATTTGTTATATATTCATTTTTAACAAACTGAGTAAGTTGTTTAAAATATGGTTTTTCAAATTCTGGTTGTAATACTTTCCCCCAACTTTCAGCTATTTTAACTTTCATTGTTGCTATTCATCTTAAATTTATACTTTTGCCTAACTTTTCAAAAGTACTATTTTTTATGAGTAACATTTCAGAAAAAACATTAATTGATTTAGAATTTAATACCATTTTACAATCTGTAAGTGAATTTTGTATTTCAAATTTAGGTAAAACTGAAACTTTACAAATAAAACCTTTTCAAACTCTTGAAAAGCTAAAGCCAGAATTAGAAGAAGTAAATGAATACCTATCAACCTTTGAAAACGAGAATAAAATACCCAACCATTCTTTTGATGATATTCAAAAAGAATTACATTTATTATCTATTGAAAATAGTTATCTAGAAACTACCTCTTTCTTAAAAATTCTAAATAATTCAACTATAATTTTTGAACTACTACAATTTTTTAAAAAATTTAGAGAATACCATCCTTTTCTTTTTGAAGCTTCTCAAAAAATAACATACCAAAAGCAATTAGTACTAAGCATTGAAAAAATAATTACTCCTTTTGGAGAAGTTCAGGAAAATGCTTCAACATTATTAAAACAACTGAGGAAAGAAATTAATTTAGTTCGCTCTAAAATTGGTGGAAGTTTTAACAAAGCTTTAAGTCAATACAGTAATGTTGGTTATTTAGATGAAATTAGAGAATCCGTTATTGACAATCAGCGTGTTTTAGCTGTTCAAGCTATGCATCGAAGAAAAATAAAAGGTAGTTTGGTAGGAAGTTCCAAAACAGGAAGTATTGTATTTATTGCTCCGGAAGCTACCCTGCAATTTAGTAGAGAGCTACAAAATTTAATTTATGAGGAGCACCAAGAAATTGTTAGAATTTTAAAGGAGTTAACAAATTCACTAAGAGTTTTCATTCCTGATTTAAATAGCTACCAAAACTACCTAACAAAATTAGATGTTACGGCTGCAAAGGCAATGTATGCAAAAAAAATTAATGGTTGTTTCCCTAAAATAACTTCCGAAAAAAGAATTTATCTAAGAAATGCATATCACCCAATTTTATTGGTAAAAAATAATCAACAAAATCTTAAAACAGTACCTCAAACACTTGAACTAAATAAAAATCAACAAATTATTGTTATTTCTGGACCAAATGCTGGAGGTAAAAGTATTGCACTTAAAACTATTGGATTGCTCCAAGTAATGTTTCAAAGTGGCTTATTAATACCTGTACATGAACGCTCGGAAACTTTTTTCTTTGAAAAAATACTAACAGATATTGGAGACAATCAATCTATTGAAAATCAATTAAGTACATACAGTTATCGTTTAAAAAATATGCGTAATTTTTTACGGAAATGCAATAACAACACCTTGTTTTTAATTGATGAGTTTGGAACTGGGAGCGATCCCGAGTTGGGAGGTGCTTTGGCTGAAATATTTTTAGAAGAGTTTTACACAAAAGGGGCTTTTGGGATAATTACAACACATTATGCAAATTTAAAAGTATTGGCAAGTGAATTGGAAAACGTTGCCAATGCTAATATGCAATTCAACGAAAAAACGTTAGAGCCATTATACAAGTTATTTATTGGACAGGCAGGTAGCTCTTTTACTTTTGAAGTTGCTCAAAAAAATGGTATTCCATTCAGTTTAATTAACAAAGCAAAAAAAAGAGTTGAAGGTGAGAAAATTAGATTAGACAAAACAATTTCTAAACTTCAAAAAGAGAGGAATAAATTACAACAAACTTCTGAAATTTTAGAAAAAGTAAAATCTAAAGCTGTAGCACAAACTGATAGTTTAACAGTAAAACAACAAAAAGTTCAAGAAAAACTTGAAAGCTTTCAAGAATTATATGATAATAACCTAAAAATGCTTTCTTTAGGAAGAAAGGTGAATGAGCTCATTCATAGATATTTCCAAACCAACAATAAAAAACAACTCACTACAGATTTTAATAAGTGGGTGGCTACCGAAAAAACAAAACATTTAAAAAAGAACCCTCCTAAGCCTAAAACGAAACTTCAAAAAGAACAGGTAAAGGAAAAAAAACAACAAGTTGAGAAAAAACTAAAAACTACAGAAGTTGAAGTATTAACTGAAGTTATTAAGGTTAGAAAAACAAAAAGAATAGCAGCTGTAAAAATTGCAAACCAAAAAGCCAATTATATTTTTAAGGCAAAAGATAAAGTTCGCATTATTGGTAGCAACTCTTGTGGAACTATTGATAAAATTGAAAAAAAGAATGTCTTTATTAATTATGGTATTTTTACAACTAAAACTACTTTAAACAAACTTGAATTAGTTGAACCTTTTAAAAACAATTAGCACTACAACTCTAATCTTTTCATTTGCAGCAAGATAAATTTGCACCCAAAAATATTTATCCCTAAATTTAGCGTGCTAAAAAATAAATCATGCTACACTATTTTAAAGCCATTACTGTTTTTTCTATTTGGGTTTTAATTGCACTCACGTCTCATTATTTTATTAGCCATAAACTTTTCAACAATTGTAATATCTCATCCGAAAATTTAACTGTCACACCTCCTCAAAAAAAACAGGTGTCAGTTATTGATAAAACCAACAGTACTATTTATAATTTCCCAATAGCATTTACCATAAAACAAAATGAACCATACGTTTCAAACACAACTGACATTTCATATTTAGCTGATAGTATTAAATCTATTTTAACAAATAATTACGCAAAAGAACTTCATATCATTGGAAAGTATTTACAAGATGAAATTCAAACCAATTCCAATAAAAATCTTGGAATTCAACGTGCAGAGACCGTAAAAAATATGCTAACCCATATAGGTGTGAAAGCAGACAGAGTTAAAACTTTTGGACAAGTTTCAAATTTTTCATTTAATAATGAAAAAAAATTCAACAATGATATTGAACTAACTTTCAATAAAATAGCACAAAACTCTTTGGATAGTATTGAAGCCATAATTAGTAACAAAACACTATACCCTGAATTTAAGGATGATATGTTAATACCAACTAGAGATTTAGAAGACTACACCAAAATTTTAAGGCAATTTTTACATAAATACCCTACTAAAAAAGTACTGATTACCGGGCATACTGATAACTTAGGATATTTTGATAAAAATTTAATTATTGGACTAAATAGAGCTAAAACAACAAAAAAATACTTTATTGATAATGGCATAAAGCCCAATATAATATCAACGTTATCGAAAGGTGAGTCTGAACCAATTGCCGAAAAAACAACTGAAAAAGGAAGAGCAAAAAATAGAAGAATCGAAATTAAAATTAACTAATATCTAAACTTAACTATGTCCTTATCCGTTTTTTCAAATCCAAGTGCTGTACACCTCTTAGAAATTTTTTGCTGGATGCTAGGAGCTTTTTTAATTGGTTTATTTTTTGGGCAAATTAAAGAATATAGAAAAAAGAATAGAAAACTTCACAATTCAGATAATAAGTATGTTGATTTAAACATTAAAGATGACTTGTCTAAAATTAGAGCCACCAAAACATTTGAGCGCGGCGGTAAAAAAATGGTAAAAACAGTCCCAATAGACACCTATGATAGAGGTTTAAATTTTAATCGCATAGGATTTGCATCTATTGAAAATAAAGATAATTTACAAAAAATAAAAGGCATTGGATCTTCAATTGAGAAGAAACTAAATGCCATTGGCATTTTTACATTTGAACAAATAAGCAATTTTAATAGTAGAGATATTGCTAAAATTAACGAATTAATTAAATTTTTTGCTGGCAGGATTGAACGAGATGACTGGGTTGGGCAGGCGTTTAAGTTATTAAATGATACTAAAAAGTAATTTCCATTCTTATTCTTCTTTATACCGCTCCATTTCACGATCATAAAACTCACTAGCTAAACCTATAAGTACAGCTACTTCATTTTCTAATTGTTCTTGATCTTCCCCCTGAAAATCTTCAAACCACTCTATTTCATCATCAATTAAATTGATAATAAATCGTGGGAATTCTGTATGAATAATAAAAATATTGTCAGAGTAATCCGTATTATCTCCCAGTAAAAATTTAGGTAAGTCCATTTTTTTCTTTTATTAATTTATTGGTTAAATAGTTAAATCTAAAAAACAGCATAATTGCTGAACTGGTTAACGCTATTAATAAGCCTATCCATATTCCTAAAGTACCAAGGCCTACAATTCTTCCTAAGTAATAACAAACAGGAAAACCAATTATCCAATACGCAATAAATGTTATTCCCGAAGGAACATTCACATCTTGCAACCCTCTTAACCCTCCTAAAATAACTGCTTGTAACCCATCTGATAATTGAAAAAAACCTGCAATTATTAACAAACTTGAAGCTATTTTAATAACTTCTAAATTGTCTGTAAACATCCAAGGCAGTATATTTCTAAATAGCATAAATGCAATTGAAAAGGTAAACATAATTATTAATATTAACAAGAAATTTGAGAATGCAATACGTCTTAATTCAATAAAATTATTCAATCCTTTTTGATTACTCACCCTAATAGTTGCAGCAACTCCAATACCAACCGCAATCATAAATGTAGTTGAAGCTAATTTCAACGCTATTTGATTTGCAGCCTGAGGTAAAGCTCCCAAAGTACCGGCTAATAAAACTGATGCTGTGAATAATCCTACTTCAAATAACATTTGCAGTGCTGTTGGAAACCCTATGCTTATTATTTTTTTGAAAGTTTTAATTTTTATCTCTTTAAATTGTAATCTTTTCATATAAATTACAAATTTTTCTTTTTTCATTAAAACAACATATAAAAAAACAACCATAACAACCCTAGAAATTAAGGTACCTATTGCTGCTCCTACCAATTCTAACCTTGGAAAAATCCATATACCATAAATTAAAGTAAAATTTAAAACAATGTTTACAACATTTGTAAGTATTGTAGCATACATAGCATATTTTGTTTGCGACAAACCATCTGCAAATTGTTTAAATCCCTGAAAAATCATAAGAGGAATCATAGACATTGCAACTATTTCATAATAAGGTATTGCTAAAGCAACTACTTCTTCTGGTTGGTCTAAATGATACAAAATAGGCTTAATAAACAATAACATTCCAAATACTGCAACACCCAAAATGGTCATTAAAATTAATCCATGCTGAAAAATACTTCTTCCTTTTTCTTCATCTCCTTCTCCGTCAGATTCTGCAATTAGAGGTGTTATTGCAAACGAAAATCCAATACCAATAGAAAGCGCAATAAAAACCAAACTATTACCAAGTGAAGTCGCAGCTAATTCAACTGGACCAAGCCTACCCACCATAATATCATCAATTAAACCAACCAATAAATGACCTAATGAGCCCATCATAATTGGCGTTGCTAATTTTAAATTATTTTTAAATTCAGAAGTGTAATTTTTAAGCGTCAAAAGGTTTAAATTTTTAGACTGCGAATATACAAGATTTTATACTTATTAAATTGTTGGAACTTTATTTATTATAGAGAAAATCTATTTCGTAATAAAATATTAAAATTAACATCATTTAAAATCACTATATAAATTTGTAAATTTGTCAAACAAAATTATTAACTATAAATAAAAATATAACAATGGCTGTACTAGTTGGAAAAAAAGCACCAAAATTTAGCGCTCAAGCGGTAGTAAACGGAGTAGAATTTGTTGAAAATTACTCTTTAGAACAATTTGAAGGAAATAAATATGTTATTTTATTCTTTTATCCTAAAGATTTCACATTTGTTTGTCCTACTGAATTGTTTGCTTTTCAAGAAAAATTAGCAGAATTTGAAAAAAGAAATGTTCAATTAGTTGCTGTATCTACAGACACTGAACAATCTCACTGGGGGTGGTTGCAAATGCCAAAAGCTCAAGGAGGAATTCAAGGTGTAACCTATCCAATTGTTGCTGATACCAATAAAACAATTTCAAAAAATTACGATGTGTTAGCGGGTGATTATTATTACGATGATAACGATCAATTACAAGCTAGTGGAGAATTAATTGCTTATCGTGGTTTATTTTTAATTGATAAAGATGGAATTGTACGTCATCAAGTGGTAAATGACCTACCTTTAGGAAGAAATGTTGATGAAGCTTTAAGAATGGTTGATGCATTACAATTTACGGAAGAACACGGTGAAGCCTGCCCTGCAAACTGGAGTTCAGAAAAAGAAGGATTAAAAGCTACGCATGAAGGTGTAGCCGATTACTTATCGAAACACTAACAAAAATCAAATATATTTTAAAAACTCCCGAATTAATTCGGGAGTTTTTACTTTTTAAACTAACTTTGATGTTTAAAATTTAATTATTATGACTAAAATAACACTAAAAGGGAATCCAATTAATACGGTAGGAAAACTACCTAAAATTGGGAAAAAAGCGCCAAAATTTAATTTAATAAAATCTGATTTATCTAAAGCAAAACTAAAAGATTTTAGAGGGTCTAAACTAATATTAAATATTTTCCCAAGCTTAGATACTGGTACTTGCGCAGCTTCAGTTAGAAGATTCAATAAAGAAGCTGGGAATCTTGAAAACACAAAAGTACTTTGTATTTCTAGAGATTTACCTTTTGCACAGGCACGCTTTTGTGGTGCTGAAGGACTGGATAATGTTATTACATTGTCTGACTTTGCAAAAGGGAAATTTGGAAAAGCGTACGGCGTAACAATTAAAGATGGACCACTTGCCAATTTACACTCAAGAGCAATTGTAATTATTAATGAAGAAGGAGAAGTAACATATACACAACAAGTTCCCGAAATTGTTGATGAACCAAATTATGAAGATGTGCTAAAAGCATTGTAAAACAACTATGAGTTCAAGAAATAATTTTTTCCTAAATCGTCTAAAATCGGTAAAATACGCTGCAAAGGGGTTTTGGATTTTAATTACTTCTGAAAACAGTATCATAGCACAGCTTATAATTGCTATTATTATGACAATTATAGGCTTTATAATGCATATTTCTGCTACCGAATGGATGTTCCAATTAGTTGCAATTGGACTTGTTTTGGTAGCAGAAGCATTAAATACTGCTATTGAAAAAATTGCCGACTTTATTCACCCTGAATATCACAAACAAATTGGCAGAGTTAAAGATATTTCTGCCGGCGCAGCATTTTTTGCTGCAATATTTGCCATTATTATTGGTTTAATTATTTATATACCTAAATTTATTTAGGAATTTAACCTCAATCATATTAATTTTATATTTTTGTGAGATAATACGGTAAATGGCTAAAAAGAAAAAAACTTCAACAAAAAAAATAATCAAGCCTCGTTTTCAAAAGACCAAATCTTTTTTTGGAAACCAGCAAACACAAACCATCATTGGTGTGTTTGTAATATTATTTGCATTTTTTCTACTAATTTCATTTATATCTTATTTTTTTAACTGGCAAGAAGACCAAAGTCAACTTTCAAATTTTACAGATAAAAATATTTCCGTAAAAAATTTATTAGGAAAAATAGGAGCAAGCATCAGTCATTTTTTTATTTATAAAAGTTTTGGAGTTGCAGCACTGTACATACCTTTCCTTTTGTTCTTTTCTGGCATCTCTATTTTTTTTAAGGGAAAGTTAAAAAAAGTTAGAAAAATTTGGGGCTGGGGAATTTTAGGAATTCTTTGGGTGTCAATTAGCTTTGGGTTTTTAGCCTCTAAAAATTCGTTATTCGCAGGCGTATTAGGTTATGAAATTAATTTGTATTTACAACAATTCCTAGGGAAAACAGGATTAATTTTACTCTTATTATTTTTAGGGGTTTCTTATTTAGTAATTCGATTTAAGTTAACACCTGAAGCTTTTAAAAACAGCTTTAAAAGTGCAAAAAAGAACAATGATAACGATAACGCTACTGAAAGCACCATAGAGAACACCAAACAATCCATTGAATTAGCTCTAGACAATATTCAACCTACTCCAAAAAAGCATTCAACCAATACCGAAACTCCTCTTGAGAAAGAAGAATCAAGTATAAATTTAAAATCTGCATTTGAAGAAAATGTTGAGTCAAATGACGTTGAAATTGCAGTAGATCAAATTGTAGAAGAAAATCATGTAAATGAAAATTTGTCGGATAAATTGGTAAAAGATTTTGGAGAATTTGATCCTACACTTGAATTGAGTAACTATAAATTTCCAACATTAAACTTATTACGAGATTATAACGAAAGTATTTCTGTTGATCAAGAGGAATTAGAAGCAAATAAAAACCGAATTGTTTCAACACTTAGTAATTATAATATTGGAATTGATCGTATCAAAGCTACTGTTGGACCTACAGTTACGTTGTATGAAATAGTACCCGAAGCTGGTATTCGAATTTCAAAAATTAAAAATCTCGAAGATGATATTGCTTTGTCTCTTTCGGCAATGGGAATTCGTATTATTGCACCAATCCCAGGAAAAGGAACTATTGGTATAGAAGTTCCTAATAAAAAACCTACGATGGTTTCTATGAAATCCGTAATTTCCTCAATAAAGTTTCAAAATTCAGAAATGGAATTGCCAATTGCACTGGGAAAAACTATTTCAAATGAAACTTTTGTGATAGATCTTGCCAAAATGCCTCACCTTTTAATGGCTGGTGCCACAGGTCAAGGTAAATCTGTTGGTTTAAATGCTGTTTTAACTTCTTTATTATACAAAAAACATCCTGCCGAAGTTAAATTTGTATTGGTAGACCCTAAAAAAGTTGAACTCACACTCTTCAATAAAATTGAACGACATTATTTAGCTAAATTACCAGATACAGAAGAAGCAATAATAACAGACACTACTAAAGTTGTAAACACCTTAAACTCGCTATGCATTGAAATGGATGCGCGTTATGATCTACTAAAAACAGCAATGGTAAGAAATATAAAAGAATACAATATTAAATTTAAAGCCAGAAAATTAAACCCTAATGACGGCCATAAATTTTTACCATACATTGTATTAGTTATTGATGAGTTTGCAGATTTAATAATGACTGCAGGTAAAGAAATTGAAACTCCAATAGCTCGTTTGGCACAATTAGCACGTGCCATTGGTATTCACTTAATTGTAGCCACACAACGGCCATCTGTTAACGTAATAACTGGAATTATAAAAGCAAATTTCCCTGCACGAGCTGCTTTTAGAGTTACTTCAAAAATAGATTCAAGAACAATTCTTGATGGTCCTGGTGCCGATCAATTAATTGGAAGAGGTGATATGCTTTTCTCTGGAGGAAATGATATTATAAGGTTACAATGTGCATTTGTTGACACACCTGAAATTGAAAAAATTACAGACTTTATTGGTTCACAACGCGCCTACCCTGAAGCTTATTTATTGCCTGAATATAGTGGTGAAGAAGTTGGCACAAGTATTGATATTAACATTAGCGAAAGAGATGCATTGTTTAGAGATGCCGCCTTGGTAATTGTTCATGCTCAACAAGGTTCAGCCTCTTTATTACAACGAAAATTAAAATTAGGATACAATAGAGCTGGAAGACTAATTGACCAATTAGAGGCTGCTGGTATTGTAGGACAGTTTGAAGGTAGTAAAGCCCGGCAAGTACTCGTTCCTGATGAAATGGCACTGAATCAATTATTAGACAATGAAATAAATTAAGCAATAAAGAACAGTAATATAAAATGAAAAAAATAACATTAATACTAGCAATAATAGTACTAAGTTTTTCTGGGTTTAGCCAAAATACTAACAAAGCAAAAACCTTGTTAGATGAAGTAGCTCAAAAAGTTGAAGGCTATAAAAATATTTATATAGAGTTCAATCATAAATTTGACAATACTGAAGCTGACATACATCAAGAAACAAGAGGTAATGTTACTCTAAAAGGAGATTTATACCACTTAAATTATATGGGTAGTGAACAAATTTTTGATGGAAAAAAAGTATATCTTATCATTCATGAAGATGAAGAAGTAATTATTCAAAAACCATCAAATGATGAGGATAATGAGACATTGACACCTTCCGTAATGTTTTCATTTTATAAAAATGGTTATACGTATAAAATGGGCGAATTAAAATCTGTAAAAGGAATCAAAATACAATATGTAGAACTTACCCCTATTGATAGTAATTCCGAAATTAAAAGCGTATTAATTGGAATTGATGTTAAAACAAAACATATTTACAATGTTATAGAAGTTGGTAAAAATGGTACTGTTACTACACTTGAAATAAGAACTTTCAAAACAAACCAACCTATATCAGAAAAGCTTTTTATCTTTGACACAGCAAAATACAGAGATCAAAAAAAATATACGATCTCTGAACCAAAATAATAGTGTTGAAAATATTAGATAAATACATTTTAAAAAGTTTTTTACAACCATTTTTAGCTACATTTTTTGTAGTTCTTTTTGTTTTGGTTATGCAATCTTTATGGTTAGCATTTGATGAGATTGCCGGTAAAGGAATAGACCTTTTTTTTATTTTAAAATTCCTTGGATATTTAGCACTTACCCTTACGCCTATGGCATTACCAATTGGAATATTGCTATCTTCAATTATGGCACTGGGGAATTTATCTGAAAACTATGAGTTTGCAGCATTAAAATCTGCTGGGATTTCACTAAAAAGAATTATGAGACCCCTAATTATTTTTATTTTATTTATAAGTGCCTTCAACTTTATATTCTTAAATAATATTTATCCTTGGGCAACTCTTAAACAAAAAAATTTATACTTAAATATTAAAAAGAAAAAGCCTGCCTTAGCATTGGTTCCAGGTGCTTTTAATACTGAAATACCAGGTTATAGCATAAAATTTGATGAAAAGTATGGTGAAGAAAAAAACTTATTGAAAAATGTTCAAATAGCAGATTTAAGTGCCGCAAATGGAAAAATAAAAGTAATAACTGCAAAACGAGGGATAATTTCTACAGAAGAAGGTAGTAAATATATGACTTTAACCTTAAAAGATGGTAATTATTATGAAGATTACATAAAACGATCTGCTCCACGAAATGAAAAAGCAAAAATGCCTTTCTCAAATGCTACATTTGATACCTATGTTATAAATATTGATATATCCTCTTTTAATGATGAGGACAATTTGAATAAAGAAGATATAAAGCAACACCACAGTATGCTTAGTATAACTCAGCTAGACTCTATTTCAAAAGTGAATAAAATTACATACGATAAATTTATAAGTAGCAGAGCCAACTATTTTTACAATATGATTGAAGGCAAAAAATTAATTAAATATCCTGATTCGCTTATTGATAGCAAATTAGACCCTGAAATACTTAATAATTTCAACCTAAATAATAAAACTATTGTACTTAATGAATCGTTACAATTATTAAAACGTATAATAGACCAAAGCTCAAATCAAAAAACTAGTTTCAAAAATAAAAGAAAATTATTAAATCTTTACGACCACGAATTTTATTACAGAATTTCATTTTCTTTGGCCTGTTTAGTCTTATTCTTTATAGGAGCTCCATTAGGATCAATTATACGAAAAGGAGGATTTGGATTGCCTATGATTATGGCTATCACAATTTTTGTGATTTATTTCTTTATTTCAAAATTGGGAGGTAACCTATCAGAAGAAAGTGCTATTTCAACGCTATTGGGTAGTTGGCTCTCAACAATAATACTGTTACCTTTTGGAATTCTCTTAACAAGAAGAGCTACAAAAGGAATGGGAGTTTACAATGTTGATGCTGTTTTTGACAAAATTCAAAATATTTATAAAAAATTTATAAAACGAAATTAAAAAATATGGAGGCTTATAGAAATGACATCCAACTTAATACTATTGAAGAAGCTCTAGAGGATATTAAAAAAGGTAAAATTGTTATTGTTGTTGATGATGAAAACAGAGAAAACGAAGGTGATTTTGTTGCTGCAGCAGATAAAGTTACTCCTGAAATGATAAATTTCATGGCTACTAAAGGTAGGGGGCTTATTTGTGCTCCTCTAACAGAAAGTAGGTGTAAAGAGTTAAATTTAGATTTAATGGTAGGGTTAAATACTGATCCGCTAGGAACTGCTTTTACAGTATCTATAGACTATCATGGAAAAGGTGTAACTACCGGAATTTCAGCTAAAGACAGAGCAACAACTGTAAAATCGTTAACCGATTCAACTATTAAACCTCATGATTTAAGTAGACCCGGGCATATTTTCCCTTTAAAAGCACGTGAAGGCGGGGTACTTCGTAGAACAGGACATACAGAAGCAGCCATTGATTTAGCTAAACTAGCAGGCTTAAATCCGGCTGGAGTAATTGTTGAAATTATGAATGAAGACGGCACTATGGCACGGCTTCCTCAATTAATTAAAATTGCTAAAAAACACCAATTAAAAATAATTTCAATTGAAAACTTAGTTGAATATAGAATGCAACATGATTCTTTAATAGAATTATCTGAAGATTTTTCAATCAACACTCGTTTTGGTGAATATAGATTACGCGCCTACAAACAAACTACGAACAATCAAGTACATATAGTATTAACCAAAGGTGAATTTAAGAAAGGTGAAAAAATATTAGTCAAAGTAAATTCAACATTAGTAAATAATGATATTTTAGGAACGTTAACAAATAATCCTGACGATAAATTAAAACGTGTATTTGATATTATTAATACGAAGGGAAAAGGTGCTGTTGTTTTTATCAATCAGGAAAATCAATCGTTTGATTTATTAAATAGATTGGCCATTTTAAAAGAAAATCAATTAAAGAAAAAAACTTATACGCCTAATATTCAAATGGATGAAAAAGATTTTGGAATTGGAGCTCAAATTTTACACGATATTGGTATCACAAAACTACGCGTTTTATCAAATGCAGATACGTTTAGAAAAAGAGTTGGTATGACGGGTTATGGCTTGGAAATAATTGAATATGTTAGCTATTAATTAAAAACACATGGTATGAAACGTTTTTTTTTACTTGTTATTTTTAGTTTGCTATTACTTTCATGTAAAGAAAATAATTCACAAAAAAACAACCAACTGTTTCTACTAATACAAAAGGGTTTAAATTAAAAGGAAATCTAGAAAACTTTTATCCAAAGAAAGTTTTTTTAAATAAAATAATTGAGAACTCAATTTACCCAATAGATTCATCAAAAGTAATCGACAATACATTTACTTTTAAAGGAATTGTGGAATTCCCTGAACGCTACGCTTTAACTTTTCAAGATTATTCTTCCGTTGTAATTTTTATTCTTGAAAATACAAATTTCGAATTAAGTATAAATCAAGGCCAAATAAATGATCCTTTAATTAAAGGCTCGAAGCTAAATAACAAGCTAACTGAATACAAAACAAAATCGAAACAAATATTTAAAAAAATAGATTATCTATTTCCTCAATTTCAAAAAGCACGATTGGAAAATGATGCAAAAGAATTAAGTATCATTGGAAATGAATTAAAATCAATTGAGAAAGAATTTATAAATTTTAGTTTTGATTATGTTCTTCAAAATAAAAACTCATACATAGCACCAATGATTTTAAGAGATCAATTAAAATCCACTACCATTGACACGCTTAGAATAAAAGAGGCATACTTAATTTTATCAGATGATATAAAAAACTCACCTGATTCTCAAATAATTGCATCGTTTTTAACCTTACATTAAAAAACTGAAATCGGTTTTCGGAGGCAACTCAACTGTAGGTTTATTTTGTTGAAACAATCGTGAATTTAAATTACCTTTTAAAATTACTTTGCCACCTTCAACTTCAAGCCAACTACCCTCTCTCAATCCTAAAACAGGAATTTTATTAATTGTATGAAATTCATGAATACGTGTTTCTCTTGTTTCACCCATATGAGTAGAACTAAGATTTGGGTCTAAATAATGGCAATTTAAATTAAAATTTAAAAGTTTAAGTGTATCAAAACTTGGTGGGTAAATTATAGGCATGTCATTGGTATTTTGCATTGTTACACCTGTAACAACACTTCCTGCGCTGGTTCCAAAATAAGGTATGCCATTTTCAACTACATTTTTAATTGCAGAAATTAATTTATGGCTATACAACTGTTCAACCAATAAAAATGTATTTCCTCCTCCAATAAAAATACCTTTAGCATTATTTATTGCATCTATTGAATTTGAGTATTCATGAATACCTCTTATTTTAATATGTATTTTTTCAAATGCTTTTTTTGCAATTTCAGTATACGCTTCATAAGTAAGACCACTTGGACGGGCATATGGAATAAATAATATTTCATGCACTCCTTTAAAAAAGCCAGACAGCGGAGGTAATATGTATTCTAAATAACCTTTTCCATGCACAGTTGATGTGCTTGCAACAACTAATTTTTTCATTGTAAAAACATTTTATCAAATGTACTAATTTACGCTCTTTAACAAAAGTTTACCATAGTATTAATACTATTTTAAGATTTCAATATCTTTCTTTGTTGTTAATGAATTTAAAATTAACTACTTTATTTTTAGCTGTTTTTAGTGCCATAAACTGTTTTGCTCAAGAAAAACTTATTTCTATTTCGGGAGAAATAATTAGTACTCATAAAGTTGTAAGTAATATTAATATCCTCAATTTAAATACTAAATTAGGCGCTGTTAGTAATAATTTTGGAAAGTTTGAACTAAAGGTAGCAATAAATGATACTGTATTATTTTCATCCATTCAATACCAAACATTAAAAATTTTGATAACAAAAAATATTGTTAAAACTAAAAAATTAAAAGTTTATTTAAGTCCTTTGATAAATATTCTAAATGAAGTCTTTTTGGAGCGTTTAACCGGTAATTTAGATATTGATATTAAAAGTGTTCCAAAAGACACATTACCAAAACATAATTTTGTATTGAAATTAAGTGATCTAAGTAAAAAATTAGGGCCTGACATTCACGGTTTTTTAAAAGCTCCTAACGCCCAAAACTTGACTGACCCCATTAAAATGAGAGGTGGTGGTGGTGGCGCAACACTTCCTGATTTTAGAATTATTAAAAAACGAAAATTAAAACGTGAACTCTCAAAAAAGAAAGAATTTCCCAGTAAAATAAAAAAAGAATTAGGTTTAGATTTTTTTACAAAAAACTTAAAAATTCCAAAAGAAAAAATTAATAACTTTATCGATTACTGTGAATATAGAGATATTTTTAATAAATATTATAATCATAAATTATTAGAGGTTATAGAAATTTTACAGCAAGAAAGCAACATTTACAATGCAATTAAAAATTAAAAATTACATACTAGTACTGTTTTTACTATTATCAACAATAGCAAACGCACAAGAGAAACGCATCAAGCTTCTGGGGACGGTAAAGTACGATTCCATAGCTCTTCAAGACGTAAATATTATTAATAAAGCTACAAAACATGGCGCTTCTAGTGATAAAAACGGGCACTTCATAATTTATGCAACCAAAGGAGATTCTATTTTAATTTCTTCAATTATTTATAAAAAACGAATTATTGTAATTTCAGAAACACATTTAAACACAAAAGAAATTGTAGTTTATTTAGAACCTAATTACAATTTATTAAACGAAGTAATGCTGACAAAAAAAATTAATACTGATTGGGGAAACGTATCTGTTACCAAAGGAACCATTTTAAACAATGACAAAATAGCAGGGAGTAAACCTCCTAATGCAAGAAGACTTACAGATCCAAATGCTAAATCTAGAGGTGTTGACTTTATAACTATATTAGGAATGCTCACGAAAAAAATACGAGCGAAAAGTAAAAAAAGAAAATCTGAACAAAAAAGAATTCAACAATTAAAAAATAATCTTTCTACAACAATCAAAAATCAATATGGAGAAAATTTCTTTACAGAATGGCTTAACATCCCAAAAGATGAAATAAATTTATTTTTAGACTATTGTGTAGGAAATGGATTGGGTAATTTTTACAATAGTGATGAAATTATAATTAAAAATTTTTTAATAAAACAAGCAAGAGAATTCAATTCCTTTAAAAATTAAGCTGAATATCCGTAATCCAACATAACGTCCGTCACTCTGAACTTGTTTCAGAGTCGCATTCAATAAAGCATCAGTTATCAAATGGTAATGAGATGCTGAAACAAGCCTGCCTGCCAGCGAGGCCGGTTCAGCATAACGTTGTTCTTTATTATTACTAATTACAGACAATCAGAAAAATTAATTTTTAAGATAACCTTGTGTTGTTTTTTGGAATGCTTTTTGTTTATTAGCAACAAAATAAAATCAATGAAACATTTAAAATATTTTACACTTTTATTATTTATACCTCTTTTAGCATTTACGCTACACAAATATTATATCAGTTTATGTGAAATTGAATATGTTGAAGAACAAAAATCCATACAAATAACATTAGGTATGTTTATTGACGACTTTGAAGTTACGCTTAACAAGAGTAATGATACAATATTAAATTTAGCCACCAAAGATGAAGTTAAAAATATTGATAAATACTACAAAAGTTACTTAAATAAACACTTTAAAATTAGTGTAAATAACAAACTACAAGCATATAAGTATATTGGAAAAGAGTACGATGGTGACCTCGTTAGATTTTATTTAGAAATAATAAATATAGAACATATTAACTCAATAGAAGTAATCAATAATTGTTTGTTTGAAGAGTTTGAAGACCAAGAAAATATTGTTAAAATAAGAGCTAATAACACTAACAAAACATTTTATTTAAACAGAAAAAATGATAAAGGTTTGTTAAAGTTTTAATACTTGAACTTTTTTCTTATCAAAAACAATTAGTTTTAATATAAATTTAAAAAACTAACTAGCAATGAGAAAAATATTAGTCTTAGTTCTATCAATTGTTTGTATATCAACAACGCTTTTCGCACAGGAAGTTGAACAAAAAAAAGAGAGACAACAAGCGCATTATAACATAAGTAAATTTAAACAGTTAAAAGAAGAGCTACCCACACCAAACAAACAGCACACCGCCTCAGGAGCACCTGGGTATGAATACACTCAACAACAGGTAGATTATAAAATGGATATCATTTTAGATGATGATAATCAAAAGTTATTTGGTGAAGAAACCATTACGTATCACAACAATTCAAAAGATAACCTAGACTATTTATGGGTTCAACTCGATCAAAATATAAGAGCTCCAAATTCAAAAAAGCCTGATATTAACGGTGGTGGCCCTGATGCCTTATACTCTCCATCAAAATTTACAAAAACGTTTATGGGGAAACCGTTTCAAGGTGGTTTCAACATTCAATCTATAACTGATATAAAAGGCAATTCAATAGACTACACTATAAACCAAACTATGATGCGAATTGATTTACCAAAACCAATTGCTTCAGGTGAAAAATTTGTGTTTAACATTAAATGGTGGTACAATATCAATGATTATACTTCAGAGAGAGGGCGTTCAGGTTATGAACCTTTTCCTGATGGAAATAAATTATATGTAATTGCTCAATTTTTTCCTCGTTTAGCGGTATATAACAATGTTGAAGGATGGCAAAATATGCAATTTTGGGGAAGTAGTGAATTTGCACTGGAATTTGGTAATTATGAAGTATCCATAACAACACCTAAAGATCATATTTTAAATGGAACTGGAGTAATACAAAACCCTAAAGAAGTATTTACTAAAAAACAATTTAAAAGATATCAAGCAGCTCAAAACTCTTATAACAATCCTGTATTTATTGTAACTCCTGAAGAAGCACTTGAAGCTGAAAAAGGAAGGTCAAAAGATACAAAAACTTGGAAATTACATGCCGAAAATGTACGTGATTTTGCTTTTGCTTCATCTCGTAAATTAATTTGGGATGCTATGGCTGTTAAACTCAATGGAAGAACAGTAATGGCTTATTCTCTATATCCAAATGAAGGAAATCCTTTATGGGAAGAACATTCTACAAGAGTAGTTGCCAATACATTAAAAGTATACTCTGAACATACTTTTGATTATCCTTATCCACAAGCAACGTCTGTTAATGCAAAACGCCAAGGAATGGAATATCCCATGATTTGTTGGAATTTTGGAAGACCAAATCCTGATGGGAGATATACAGAAAGAACAAAAAAAGGTATGATTGGAGTAGTAACTCATGAAGTTGGACATAACTTTTTCCCAATGATTGTAAATTCAGATGAAAGACAATGGACTTGGATGGATGAAGGTATCAATTCTTTTGTTGAAATTTTAGCAGAAAACAAGTATGATTCTAACCTATTTCCTTTTAGCAAATATCCAAAAAATATTGTTGGATATATGAAAGGAGACCAAAGTGAAATAGCTCCAATTATGTCTCAAGGCGATAATGTTTTTAACTTTGGAGCCAACGCTTATGCAAAACCCGCTGCAGGATTATTTATTCTGAGACAAACTATTATGGGACCCGAATTATTTGATAAAGCGTTTAAAACCTACGCCAAACGATGGAAGTTTAAACACCCTACTCCTGCCGATTTCTTTAGAACTATGGAAGATGCTTCTGCTATGGATTTAGATTGGTTTTGGAGAGGTTGGTTTTATACTACCGGAAATAATGATATTGGTATTAAAGAAGTGAAAAAGTATTACGTTACTGATAAACCTACCGAAAGAGCTAAAAATATGGCAAAAAGATATGGTATTACCATTGATCAATTACCGCCTGCTCTTTATTTGGTTTCTGAAGATAGCGATGAATTTACAAACGATTTAAAAAATAAAAATCCTGAAGATTACGCTTTATTAAGCGATTATATTGCTGCAAATTTTTCGGAACAAGAAAAATCAGCCCTAAAAGCTCCTAAATACTTTTATGAACTGGTGTTTGAAAAACCCGGAGATTTAGTAATGCCTATTATTGTTGAATTTGAATATGAAGATGGCACCAAAGAACGCAAACAATATCCTGCTCAAATTTGGAGACACAATGATAAAGAAGTAACCAAAGTTTTTCCTTCTAGTAAAGCTATTAAAAAAATTACCATAGACCCTGATGAACAAACTGCTGATGTTAATTTAAGTAACAATAGCTGGCCAAAAAACAAAGAAACTAAATTTGAAAAATTTAAAAAATCTCAAATTAAAAGTTAATTAAAAGAGACTGTCTGAAAAGTATAATTTAATATCATATTGAGCTTGATAAAATATTTTAACATATTGATAATCAATATCAGTTTCGACTGATAAATTAAAATACACGTACTTTTTAGATAGCCTCTTATTGTTTTATATTATTATACTTAATTTTAACCTTGAATTAATTTATTACTCAATGAAAAAAAAATTAATAATTGCACTATTAATTACTGCAACTTCTTTCGCTCAAAACAATAAAAAACAACTAGGTCACTACAACCAAAGTAAATTTAAGCAATTAAACCAAGAATTACCAACACCAAACACGCAACACACAGCTTCTGGAGCTCCTGGTTATGAATATACCCAACAGCAAGTTGATTATAAAATGGATATTGTATTGGATGATGAGAATCAACGTATTTATGGGGAAGAAACCATTACTTATCACAATAATTCAAAAGATAATTTAGAATATTTATGGATTCAATTAGATCAGAATATGCGTGCAGCAAATTCTGAAACACCCGATATGCAAGAAAACAAGGCAAATGCTTTATACAGCCCTAAACAATTTTCTAAAGATTTCATTGAGAAACCATTTGACGGTGGATTTAAAATTGAATATGTCAAAAATATTGATGGGAGTGATATTTCCTATTTAATAAACCACACAATGATGCGCCTTGATTTAGAGAATCCTATACAAGCAGGAAGTACTTATTCATTTAAAATTAAGTGGTGGTACAACATAAACAACCATGTAACGCAAGGAGGACGATCGGGTTTTGAACACTTTCCAGATGGAAATAATGATTATATTATTGCTCAATTTTACCCAAGATTGGCTGTTTATGACAATGTTGATGGCTGGCAAAATTTACAATTTTGGGGTCGCAGTGAGTTTGCATTGGAATTTGGTAATTTTGATGTAAATATTACGACTCCTGAAGATCATATTTTGGGTGCTACAGGCGTATTATTAAATCCAAAAGATGTCCTTTCAAAAAATCAATATAAAAGGTTTGAATTAGCTAAAAAATCTTTCGATAATCCCGTAATTATTGTTACACAAGATGAAGCTGTAAAAGCTGAACAAAACAACGCTAAAAAAACTAAAACTTGGAAGTTTTCAGCTAAAAACGTACGTGATTACGCATTTGCCTCTTCTCGAAAATATATTTGGGATGGAATGGCTGTTGATATCAATGGTAGAACTGTTATGGCATATTCATACTATCCAAAGGAAGGAAACCCTTTATGGGAAGAACATTCTACAAGAGCCGTTGCCCAAACTTTAAAAACATACTCAAAATATACTGTAGATTATCCTTATCATAAGGCAATTTCAGTTCATGCTAAAAATATTGGTATGGAATATCCTCAAATTTGTTTCAATAGAGGAAGACCTAACCCCGATGGAACATACAACGACAGAATAAAATACCGAATGTTAGGAGTAATTATTCACGAAGTTGGACATAATTTTTTCCCAATGATTATTAATTCTGATGAAAGACAATGGACTTGGATGGATGAAGGGTTAAATTCTTTTGTTCAAATGTTGGCTCAAAGAGAATATGAAAAAGATTATCCCTTAAATAGAGGGTTACCAAAAAATATTATTGGATATATGAAAGGAGACCAAAGTCAAATTGCTCCAATTATGACGCAAGGTGACCACGTCTATAGTTTTGGAGCTAATGCTTATGCAAAACCCGCTACAGGATTATACATACTTAGAAATACTATTATGGGATCAGAATTATTTGACAAAGCGTTTAAAACCTATGCCGAACGATGGAAGTTTAAACACCCTACTCCTGCCGATTTCTTTAGAACTATGGAAGATGCTTCTGCTATGGATTTAGATTGGTTTTGGAGAGGTTGGTTTTATACTACTGGAAATAATGATATTGGTATTAAAGAAGTGAAAAAATATTACGTTACTGATAAACCTACCGAAAGAGCTAAAAATATGGCAAAAAGATATGGTATTACCATTGATCAATTACCGCCTGCTCTTTATTTGGTTTCTGAAGATAGCTATGAATTTACAAACGATTTAAAAAATAAAAACCCTGAAGATTACGCTTTATTAAGCGATTATATTGCTGCAAATTTTTCGGAACAAGAAAAATCAGCCCTAAAAGCTCCTAAATACTTTTATGAACTGGTGTTTGAAAAACCCGGAGATTTAGTAATGCCTATTATTGTTGAATTTGAATATGAAGATGGCACCAAAGAACGCAAACAATATCCTGCTCAAATTTGGAGACACAATGATAAAGAAGTAACCAAAGTTTTTCCTTCTAGTAAAGCTATTAAAAAAATTACCATAGACCCTGATGAACAAACTGCTGATGTTAATTTAAGTAACAATAGTTGGCCAAAAAACAAAGAAACTAAATTTGAAAAATTTAAAAAATCTCAAATTAAAAGTTAATTAAAAGAGACTGTCTGAAAAGTTACAAAATTTATCACTCTGAACCTGCAAGCAGCAGGTGGATTTATTTCAGAATCACATCATGCTGATTATCAATTATTATGAGAACCTGAAACATCGCAATAATTATCGGGACAGGTTGACGTAGAATAAACTTTTTAGACAGCCTCTTATTATTTTTATATGATACTTAATTTACAGGAACTGGAGGAGGACCATCTGGAATAATTGCCTTATAAACCTCGTCTCCCTTTCTTTTAACATATTCTGCCTTAACTTTTTTAAGTAATTCAGGATTCTCAAATAAATCAAGCATTGTCATAGCCATTGCTTTTGAAGCATATAGCATTCCTTTATGACCAATACTCATACCTCCACAGGCAACTACAGCCCATGAATGCCAAGGGGTGTCTTTTGGTGCAGTAGTAACACCCAAATTTATATTTGCAACATTCCAACTAACATCCCCAACATCTGTTGAGCCACCTCCTGGGTTCTCTCTTGTTTCTTTTAAAGGTTTTATAGCACTATCCATACCTACCTGTTTTTTACCTGTAGCTTCCTGTATTTTTTTTCCAAATGAAATTTCTTCATCGGTATAATTAATAGGTCCTAATAATTCAAGATTATTTTGCATTATTTTACCTCCTTCTCTATTCACCAACACTTCATATATTCCTGAAATTAGAGAAACCTTATAATCTACATTGGCTAAAATTGCAGCTCCTTCAGCCATTTTCATAGCTTGTTTATAAACCGGCATTAATCCAGATCGTTTTGTGTCTCTAACTCGCATCCAAAGTCTGGCATAATCTGGCACAACATTTACAACTTTACCTGCATCCTGTATATGATAATGCATTCTTACAGTAGGTTTTACATGTTCTCTATAGTAATTAATACCTGTAGTGTATAGTTCTAATGCATCTGATGCACTTCTACCATTCCAAGGATCAGCGGAAGCATGAGCTGATTGCCCATAAAATTCAATTTTAAAATCTACCAAAGCTAATGAACTTTGCACATCTGCTTTAATTTCTGCGGCAGGATGCCAACTTATATTAACGTCAACATCATTCCAAAGTCCTGCACGTACCATCCAAATTTTTCCAAAATATTTTTCTTCGCTTGGTGTTCCAAAAAACTTAATAGTTCCCTTAATTTTACCGCTCTCAATTAATTCTTTAATGGCAATTGCAGCTCCTAAACTTGCTGAGCCAAATAAGTTATGACCACAACCATGACCAGGTTCTCCCTCATTAATTGGATCTTTTGTTGGTATTGCCTTTTGTGAAATGCCTGGAAGCGCATCAAATTCACCTAAAACACTTATTACGGGTCTTCCAGAACCATAAGTAGCAACAAAAGCAGTTGGTATACCTGCTACACCACGTTCAACCTTAAATCCTTGTTTTTCGGCATAATCTGCTAATAATTTTGAAGACTTATTTTCTTCAAAAGCAGTTTCAGCCAATGACCAAATTTCATCACTGATATTTATAAGATCTTCTTTATGGTTTTCCACAGAACTTATAATCGCTTTTTTTGTTTTCCCTATTTTTTTTTGAGAAAATGAAGTTGTAATTGCAAAACTTAATGTTGCAATTAATAGTAGTTTAGTTTTCATTGAAAAAAGTTTACATTTATCTTCTAAAGATATAAAAAAACTTTAACAGCTAATGATTCTTTTTTTATTAGGAATTAAATTCTAAAATTTAACCTTTATAAAAAAACTTATTCTTAAAAACAAGCATACTATTTTGGGTGTTGATTTAAGATTTTGTTTTTCTAAACATAAAATAAAATCCAACAAAAATAAGAGGAATACTTAACCATTGCCCAGTATTTAGTGCCCATTGAGCACGGTCATCAACCTGTGCTTCTTTGAAGAATTCGATTACAAATCTAACCGACCAAAGTAACACAAAAAATAATCCAAAAATATAGCCTAATTTTTGTTTTTTATCTGTTTTCCAATAGATGTACCAAAGAATGATAAAAATTACCAAATAGCTAATAGCTTCATACAATTGTGCTGGATGTCTAGGGAAATCTTCTCCTAATTTTCTAAAAATAAAACCATAATTAGAGTTTGTAGGTTTTCCTATTATTTCAGAATTCATTAAATTTCCTATTCTAACAAACATTGCTCCTAACGCAACTGGAACCACAATTCTATCTAAAATATAAAGTAATGGTTTTTTTAATATTTTTTTACTAAACCAATACATGGCTAAAATTATTCCTATCGCAGCACCATGACTTGCTAAGCCTCTGTAGCCAGTAAACTCAAATTTTGGTGAAAATTTAACAGGTAATAAAACTTCTAGAGGATGTTTAAATAAAAATTCTGGTTGATAAAATAAAAAATGTCCTATTCTTGCACCTATCAATGTAGCAATAACAGCATACATAAATAATGAGTCTAACTTTTCTAATGGAATTTTATCATTTATAAATATTTTTTTCATTATATACAACCCTAATGTAAACGCGAATAGAAACATTAAACTATAATATCGTATTGCAACTGGGCCTAATTTGAATAATATTGGTGATGGATTCCAATCAATTTGAAGTAGTATCATTAATTTTATTTTTAGTACTGTAAATATATAATAAATGTTTTGTTGTAGTAACTTTTAGTTAAATTAAACTAATTTTTACTCTTTATTTCTTCTTTATCGGGTACAGGATCATAACCACTTCCACCCCAGGGATGGCAACTAAAAATTCTTTTAATTGCCAATTTACCACCTCTAAATATGCCATGTTTTTGAAGTGCTTCTAACGTATAACTTGAGCAAGTTGGTGAATACCTGCAACTTGATGGTGTATAAGGAGATATTGCAGCTTGGTAAAAACGAACCAGCCAAATAAACGGAATTGCCAATATTTTAGTAATACTTTTCAACTTAATTTACAGAGAAAGTAGTTCCTTCTTTGCCATCTTTTAATTGAATACCCAAAGCTAAAAGTTCATCTCTAATTTGATCAGACAATGACCAGTTTTTGTTATCTCTAGCCTCTTTTCTCATTTGAATTAATAATTCTATCACACCCGTTAATTTATCTGAACTATCTTGTTGAATCTCATTTTTCAATCCTAATACATCGTAGAAAAATGCTTTTAATGTTGATTTAAGTTCTTTTAAATCTATTGCTGTTATGGTTTCTTTTTTAACGAGTAATAAATTTACAAATTTAACTGCTTCAAATAAATTTGCAATTAAAATAGGTGTATTAAAATCGTCATTCATAGCATCATAACACTTTTGCTTCCAACCTTTAACATCAATTGAAGACTTGTTTGACACCGCAATATTATCTAAGTTATTCACAGCTTCTTCTAACTTAATATACCCTTTTTCAGATGCTTCAATTCCTGCATTGGTAAAATCTAATATACTTCTATAGTTTGCCTGCAACATAAAAAACCGTGTTACACTTGGTGAAAATGGTTTACTTAAAATATTGTTTTCACCTGAAAAAATCTCATTGGGTAAAATATAATTCCCTGTTGATTTAGACATTTTTTCACCGTTTAAAATTAACATATTTGCATGCATCCAATAATGTACAGGGTTTACACCATTTTTAACTTTAGATTGGGCTATTTCACATTCATGATGAGGGAATTTTAAATCCATTCCTCCTCCATGAATATCAAACTCACTTCCTAAATATTTGGTACTCATTGCGCTACATTCTAAATGCCAACCTGGAAAACCATCACTCCAAGGAGAAGGCCAACGCATAATATGACGTTCATCTGCTTTTTTCCAAAGTGCAAAATCTTGCGGATTTTTCTTTTCAGATTGTCCATCTAAGGCTCGTGTATTTTCTATAGAATCTTCAATTTTTCTTCCTGAAAGTATTCCGTAGTTTTCCGTTTCATTATATTTTAAAACATCAAAATATACAGAACCATTAACTTCATACGCCATTCCTTTGGCTAAAATATCTTTAATTATCTCAATTTGTTCAACAATATGCCCTGTAGCAGTTGGCTCAATACTTGGAGGTAAATTATTAATATTTTGTAATGTATTGTGAAAATCTATTGTGTAACGTTGTACAACTTCCATAGGCTCTATTTTTTCCAATCGAGCTTTGGTCGAAATTTTATCTTCTGCATCATCATCTGTTAAATGCCCTGCATCAGTAATATTACGTACATAGCGCACTTTATAACCTAAGTGTTTTAAGTAACGAAAAATCATATCAAACGACATAAAGGTTCTTACATTTCCTAGGTGCACATTACTATAAACTGTAGGGCCACAAACATACATACCAACATTTCCTTCAACAATTGGTTTAAAAACTTCTTTAGATTTACTTAAAGAATTGTATATTTTAAGTTGGTTTGTTTTGTATAATTCCATTAATTGCTACTTATTTTTGAGGATGTAAAGATAAAAACAAATCCCTAATGGAAAAATTTATACTGCAATGGATTTAAGATTATTAAACTTTAATATCAATAGTGAAAAGTTTACATTTATTTTTAGTATGTTGTCTTATGTACTTTCCTGAAATAGGTTGACTAAAAATTTAGGCATAAAATACTATCTTAATTTATCTAAAAAAATTGTTAGATAAAAGTTTTTAGCTTTATTTGCATCTTACTTTAATAAAGAGAATAATGTCAGATGAAGAACTAATTTCAAGGATACTATCTGGAGATCAACTATACTTCAAAATACTTGTTGAGAAGTATCAATCCTTAGTATTAAATACTTGTTTTCGTTTTATTCGGGATAAAAGTGATGCAGAAGACATCACCCAAGAAGTATTCATCGAAGTTTTTCTATCTATAAAAAAATTTAAAAATAAATCAAAACTATCTACTTGGTTATATCGGATAACTGTAAATAAATCACTCAATTTTATTAGAAACAATAAAAAAAGAAAATTTTTTAAAAGCATTGAAAAAAAATTTAAAAATAGTGAAAACACCGAACTCCAAATAGCAGAAACTCCAACACAAAATGAAGAAAATGTTTTAAAGCAACAAAGGCTTATCTTATTAAGAGAAGCTATTGAATTACTTCCTGAAAAACAAAAAACTGCTTTCATTCTTCATAAATATGAAAATGTTTCATACAAAGATATTGCTGAAATTATGGATACATCTCTGGCATCAATAGAAGGTTTAATACATAGAGCCAAAATAAATGTTCAAAAAAATATTTTAAAAAAAGCAAAAGTTTTAAAAAAAGTAGTGTCAAATAAATAGAAATAAAAAGGATGAAAACTAAATTATCAAATAAAACGGTAATAAAATATTTCAATGAAGAGCTTTCTGAATATGAAATGAAACGTGTAAAAAGTATTATAAATAATTCTGATTATTATAAAAGTATTTTAAATGAACTAAAAATCACATACCGTTTAATTGGTAACGAAGAACGTTTAGAAAATAATCCATACCTATATATAGAAATTATCAATAAACTTACAGACAAAGAAAATCAAAGCAATCTATTTAATTCATACTTTATAAAAAATAGTCAACTAATTGTTGCCGTTTTAGTATTGTTAATAACACTATATTCAGGTTTTAGTATAGGTAATATATACCATAATACAAACGAGCTAAGCTCTAATAATTATAAAACAGAATTTTATTTCAACGATTTACAACTGGAAAGAATGGAAAGTGTATTGTTAATTAAAGAATAAAAAGAAAATGCAAAAAAACACTAAAATATTATTAGGAATAATCACACTTTTGGTCCTATTCAACCTTACAATAATAGGAACTATATTATTCAAAAAAAATATAACTGCTAGTTATAAGGAACAAGATAAAAAAGAAATAGTTATACCCACCAAGCATTTGGGACGTTTTTTTAGAAAAGAATTAAACCTGTCATTTAAACAACATAGAAAATTCCAAAATATCCGACACCAATATCACCAAGATTCAGATGAAATTATTAAAAAAATGGATTCTATAAGAACTCAAATTATAGTAGAATTAGGAAAAGAGAAATCGGATACTATTATTTTAAATAATTTATCAAAGGATTTGGGAAACTTACACACAGAATTAAAAAATCTTAGCATCCGGTATTATTTAAATATGAAAGAAGTTTGCAACGAAAAACAAAAAGTAAAACTATTTAAGATTTTTAAATCAATGGTTAATACCGAAGGAAATATATCTATGCCAAAGGAAAAAAATTACAAGAATAATTAGAAATATTAACAATAAGAAAATAAGAAAATGAAAACAACAAAATTTAGCACACTCACAACATTCGCAATTATAATGCTATTAAGTATTAACGCCTATTCACAAGGTAGAGGAATACAAAACAGACCTATGTTTGAAACTTTCGACCTTAATGGCGATGGGCGAATTACTGCATCAGAATTTAAAAAAGTAAGAGCAGAAAGACAAAAAAACAATCCAGGAATAGGACGCAACCAAGCCAATGCACCGTCTTTTGAAAGTATGGATTTGAATAATGACGGTATTATATTACCGGCAGAATTTGCAAAATACCAAGCAAATAAAAGGTTTAAAAGAAAGTAAAAAACATAAAACTAATAAAAATGAGGTTGTCTGAAAAGGTACAAAATTTATTATTCTGAACCTGCGGCCAGGCAGGTTTATTTCACAATTTCATCATACTGATTATCAATTATTATGAGAAACTGAAACGAATTTAGGCTGACGTAAATTACACTTTTCAGACAGCCTCATAAATAAAAGGTAAGAAAATGAATAAAAACATTAAATATTTAGCAATTATCATTAGTACAGTTTTGCTCTCTTGTAATAACTCTAAGACAGAAAAAGCAAATAATACGGGAAAGATGGTGGCACAATCCGATATAAAAAAATCGGAAGGATATAAATTATTGGAAAGCAAGTGTTATATCTGTCATTTTAAAACGCCTGACCCTGCAAATATTAACCAAATGATAGCACCGCCAATGCTCCGAGTTCAGGAGCATTACAAACCATCTTATCCAGAAAAAGAAGATTTTATCAAAGCTGTTATGGCTTACGTAAACAATCCTTCTGAAGATAAAACTTTGATGCCCGGAGCAGTAAAAAAATTCAATTTAATGCCAAAAGTAATCTATAATCAAAATGAATTAAAATTGATTGCGGAAACAATATATAATTATGAATTTGGTTCAGCCCCAAAAGTAAGAATGCAAATGTTAAGAGGGGTACAATTAAACAATGGTGAACGATGGAAACTTAAACATGAAACTATTGAAATAGTAGATAATATAATAAATAAATTGTATACGTTTAAATCAGATAATATTGCCGATTACAGCCAATTTGGAAAAGATATATTTGAACAAGCTAAATTTATAATGTTAGATAAATCATATACAGGTACAAAATTTGAGCAAATACATGTCTTTTTCAATGGTGCGGAAAAGGATATGCATTCATTGATTGAAGAAAAATCAATTGATAATGCAAAAAAAACAATTGAAGATTTGAAAATAAAATTCAATAATTTTTATGATTTCTTTGAAGTAGACTCACCTACTGCCAACAACAAATATAGTGAATACCGCAATTAATTGTAAATTGAAAAAATGTCGTTTCAATTAGTGGCACTCGCTATATTTAAGCCATTGGCAGCAATCTCTTACCTAAAAGATTCTGTTGAATATTTTAGGTAGTCAAACCTTAAAAAGCCCAATATTTTGAGATTTTATTTTTTTGAGAAACAGTATCCAAAAATTTAAGATATGAAATAGTTCAAAAAGAATTTGCTCTTTAATTCTATTGAGCATTTTCTTTAAA
>JAKIVA010000097.1 GCA_021647265.1 Lutibacter sp. | reverse complement strand
GGAGGAAATATAGTTACATATGTAGAAAAACCAGTTTCTATTTTTTTTGGTTAATTTTTAAATGAGTTTAACATAGATTTTTCGATAGATTGCTTTTACTCTAAAACAAGAAACCATTCAACGTATAGTACCATAAAAGGTTTTGATGATGATTGGAATAAAGCAAAACTAAAAGTTGGTGCAGTAGAGCCTAATGGATATACTAGAATTGGCGCTGCTTTACGCCATTCAGGAGCTATGTTAGATAAGCGTGATACTAAAAATAAATGGGTTATTTTAATTTCAGATGGCAAACCTAACGATTATGATAAATATGAAGGAAAATATGGAGTTAATGATGTTAAACAAGCTCTGAGAGAATTAAATGAACGTCAAATAAATTCCTATGCTTTAGCCATTGAAGCACAAGCCAAATATTATTTACCTCAAATGTTTGGGCAAAATCACTACCAAATTTTAACTACGCCTGTAGAATTGTTGAAGTCATTAGTGCTTCTCTACGAAAAAATAAAGCATCAATCTTAAATACCTTTTTTAACAATTTTTTTATTTAGGAAAATTTAACAAATAATAAAAGATAAAAAAGTCTTTTAATGTTATCTTTGCATTGTTAAACTAACATAAAATAATACAATGAATATTACCAAAGAAAAAACAGTTGCAGAAGTGGTAAGTGAAAATATGGGTGCAGATCACATTTTTAGTAAATACAATATCGATTTTTGTTGTGGAGGAAATGTTACACTTGGAAAAGCTTGCGAAGAGAAAGGAATTGCATTTGACAAACTAAAAGCAGAGATTGAAACTGTAGTCAACATTATTAGTAATGATACTAATTTTAATGAAATGGATTTAAATTCTTTAATTGATTATGCTCAAAATGTACATCATAATTATTTTAGTGAAAAAATTCCATTAATATTACAATTATCTCTTAAGGTTGCTGAAGTGCATTGGCAACAACACAAAGAAGTTGTAGAAATAAATAATTTGTTTAACAAGGTTATATCGGAATTAAATGAGCAAATAACAACTGAAGAAAAGAAACTTTTTCCTAGTATAAAAAAGTATATTGAACAAAAGAATACAGCATCAATTGAATTAGAATCACTAACTAAAACTATTTTAAATATCGAAAATGTTCATAAGCAAACAAGAGATGAATTTAAAGACATCGCAAAATTAACAGCTAATTATTCACCTCCTGAAGATGCGTGTAATACGTATAAATCACTATACGTAAATTTACAAGAATTTGAACAAAAATTACATAGCTACATTCATTTTGAAAAACATATTCTATTTCCAAGAGTTCTAGAAAACTAGAAATAGTAGAACTAATTTAAACTTAAATATCAAACCAAAAAACCAAAAAAATGAATTCATTTTTACCAACGGTGGCACAATTACCAGAAGGGCATCCTGTAAAAGTATATTATAAAGAGAGTGACTTAATTCAAGAATTATTAGTTGAATTAGACAAAGTAAATCCTGTAGATGATTTTCAAAAATATTATAATATATTCAATCAATTAACCACCATTGAAAAGCGATTTGTACGTAAAGAAAATCAGTTATTTCCTTATTTAGAAAAACATGGTTGGGAAGGCCCAAGCCAAGGAATGTGGTCCTTTCATGATAATTTACGAGACCAAATACGATTATTAAAAACCTATAATGAAGAAAAAAATACTTCAAAAATAATTGAAAATCTCCCCTATTTAATTGAAGGTATTAAGCGGTTATTAAGCATAGAAGACACTCGTTTATTTCCTAATTCAATGGATTTGTTAACCGAAGAGGAGTGGAAAGAGTTTTATGTGGGAGATGAGGAAATTGGATGGATGTTAACAGAAAAACCAACGCCATATCCTGCAATAATAGAAGAGAAATATATTCACCCTAGTGAAGATTTTACAAAGCGCGATTTATCTTTTTCCTTAGATAATACATTTCATTATGACGAAGGCTATATGACACCTGAACAAGTAAATTTATTATTGCGATTTTTACCTGTTGATATTACCTACGTTGATGAAAATGATAAGGTAATATTTTACAATAGAGGAGATGACCGGGTTTTTTCTCGTAGCAAAGGAATTATTGGTCGTGAAGTGCGTTTTTGTCATCCTCCAAAAAGTGTGAATATGGTATTGCGTATTGTAGACGAATTTAAAGCAGGCACCAAAGATGTAGCAGAGTTTTGGTTCAATTTTAAAGGAAGAGTTATTCATATTCGCTATTTTGCAATTCGTGATAATGAAAAAAAATATAGAGGCGTTATAGAAATGTCACAGGATATTACAGAAATTCAAAAATTAGAAGGTCAAAAACGATTGTTAGACTGGGATTAAACTTAAAATTATAGTTATGGGTGTGGAACAGGTAAATGAAAAAAGTATTTACGACCCTCCAGGAGGAATTTTACTGTGGATTCTTATATTTTTAGAATTGATAACTTTTGGAGCAGCTTTAATTGCAATGATTGTTTATGGCAAACAAGAACCTGAAATGTTTCATGAATCTCGATTGCATTTAAATACTACAATTGGTACTATAAATACAATTGTCTTAATTACGAGTGGGTTTTTTATGGCACTTTCAGTTCAGTATTTTAAAGAGAAGAACCTAAAAAAATCTTCTTTATTTTTAAAATTAACCATGTTGGGTGGCATGTTATTCTTGGTTTTAAAAGGATTTGAGTACTATGAAAAAATGGAAGTAGGTTTAACCATTGGGTACAATACTTTTTTTACATTTTATTGGTTGCTTACGTTATTTCATGTGATTCACTTATTGGTTGGATTGGTAATTTTGTTATTTATGCAGCACGATTTAAATAAAAATAAAACCAACGCTAATTTAGAAGATATTGAAGCAAGCGCTGCCTTTTGGCATATGTGCGATTTAATTTGGTTGTTAATTTTTCCTGTAATTTATTTAATCTTTTAGCTATGGAAAAATCACTGTTAGTAAAAGTTTGGATGTTGTTAGTGCTGTTAACAATTTCATCGGCATTAGTAAGTCATAATTTCTCGCATTACAACTATATCATTGCTATAATTATTGGATTTACTACATTTAAGTTTTTAGGAATTTCTTTCTTTTTTATGGAACTTAAAAAAGCACATTCCTTTTGGAAAGCAGCTATTATTATTTATTTAGTATTATTTTCAACAATAGCAATACTAATTTTTTAGGTTTCCGTATTTGGTATAGTTCGTTTTATAGAAGTTAGAGGATTGCTTCTTATGTGTTTTAAAATGATAAAATACTGAGTGTTAGATGTATAATAATTTATAATTTGTCTGTTCGAGACTTGATAAAGAATAACATTAAGTAGTCAAACCTTAAAAAGCCCAATATTTTGAGATTTTATTTTTTTGAGAAACAGTATCCAAAAATTTAAGATATGAAATAGTTCAAAAAGAATTTGCTCTTTAATTCTATTGAGCATTTTCTTTAA
>JAKIVA010000044.1 GCA_021647265.1 Lutibacter sp. | reverse complement strand
TTTATTATGAGTACACTAAAAAACAAAGTACAGTTAATCGGAAACGTTGGACAAGAGCCAACCATTACAACCCTAGAAAGTGGTAAAAAAGTAGCTCGTTTATCATTGGCAACCAATGAAAATTACAAAAACTCAAACGGAGAAAAACAAACAGACACCAATTGGCATTCGATTGTTGCCTGGGGAAAAACTGCTGAAATTATTGAGAGGTACGTTGCAAAAGGCAAAGAGATTGCCATTGCAGGTAAATTGACATCTCGGTCTTATGAAACCAAAGAAGGCGAAAAACGTTATATAACAGAAGTAGTAGCAAGTGAAATATTATTACTGGGTAACGCTGAATAGCATACAAATTAAAGAGGGTGTTCTCTTCTAAAATTGCACCCTCTTTTATCATTATTAACTATAAAAAGTAATAACAATGAAGAACAAAGTTAATGAAATAAAAATCAGTTATAAAGAAAAGATTAGGATTTCAAAATCCATTGCTATCAAAAGTTCAACAGATGCAGGAAAATTATTGTTTGAGCATTGGGATAAAAATACCATTGGATTGCAAGAAGCTTTTATAGTACTATTATTAAATAACTCAAATAAAGTAAAAGGCATTTATCATTTGTCGACAGGAGGTCTTACAGGAACCTTAGTAGATATTAGAATACTATTTGCGGTCATTTTAAAATCCTTGTCAATAGGAATTATTTTAGCTCATAACCACCCAAGCGGAAAGTTACAGCCAAGTGAAGCAGACAAACAATTGACTCAAAAAATTAAGAAAGCAGCAGTTTTGTTTGATGTAAAAGTATTGGATCATTTGATATTAATTCCAAATGGCGAGTTTTACAGTTTTTCAGATAACGGTTTAATTTAATATACAACTATTATGATTTATTTAAACTATTCTAATTTAGATGCGGAAACGCAAGAAAGGTTACTTGCAACTTCAAAAAAAGATGTTGAACAAAAGTTTGGAAAAAGTATAAAAGTGTATGCTAAAAAACATTTTACCAATTATGAACAAATGTTAGAGGAAGAAGCACTACGAAATCTATACAACTATAAATATGTATTTAACATTTAATACTAAATTTTAAAACTATTTACTTCAATTATTTAAAGGCTGTCCAAAAGGCAGTCTTTTTTTTACAAAGAATTAAGAGCAACTCAAAATCTGACGTTCAAATTATCTACAATGAACAAAATTATATTTTATGGTGCAAAATAGGTTTAATTGAGTGTAATCTCAGTTTCAATTTTAAATCACAAAATCATACATTTAAAAGAGCGTATAAAAAGAAAGAAGACAACTGATTTATGAGATTGGTTGTATGAAATTTTTGTTCGCTTTGGCGAACGAAAAGGAATAGCAAGAGGGTAACACGCTTGCGCGATGTTTCGAATTCTGTTTTATTTGCAAATAATTGAAATACAATTGTTTATGATATATATTGAGTTTTGATAAAATAAGTTTAAGCTGTTTTTTTACGAAAAAACGTAGGCAACCCCCGAAAACAAGCAAATTTTTTACGAAAAAATGGATAAAGGATATGAAAAAGAGCGATTTGAGAGCTTAAAAATAAAAGTGTCAGTGGCCAAAAAATTTAGACTTTTTTGCAAGAAAATGTCTAAATCCCAATCGATGACGCTTCAATTGATGCTGGATTTTTTTGAAGAAAATGGAGTCTCCCCTAATGAGTCCATAGGTCCTCAGATCCAAACACTAGAGAACCTAATTAAGAAAAGAATCAATGGTGTAATTGCCATTGTGAAAGATATTGAAAAGAACCAAACAAAACCCACTGTTGCTATGATACAATCCCTTTTTGAACAAGCACCGGAAAAACAGACTACTCTAATTCTTGAGAAAAAAGAATTGAAGAAGCCGACACAATCTTCTTATCGAGAAAATAAGAAGAGTGAATTAGAACCAGATTAAAATTAATTAAAAATGTACATTACCATCACAGCTCAAAAATTAACTGGAGACTACTCCCAAAGTGTGGCTGACTTTGTGGATTATCTGGAAAAAGAAAATCAAGGTCTTGAGAAGGAAGAAATAGCCCATTTTTTTAATCAATACGGAGATGAAATTTCAGCAAAAGAAGTTGTTCAAGAAATTGATGGGAATTCAGCCAAGTTAAAAAAGACAGAGCCAAAATTCTATTCAATCACTGTAAGTCCAAGCAAATATGAATTAAAGCGATTGCAACATAGTAGCGAAGATTTAAAACAATACACAAAAGTCTTGATGAAAGACTATGTGACATCCTTTAATAGAGAAATCAACGGCAAACCCATTACCATTGATGACATTAAATATTATGCAAAAATAGAACATCAACGCTTTTATAAAGGAACAGATAAGCAAGTACGTGAGAATCAACCTTTCGCAAGCCAAATCCTAACCCTGAAAAATGACATTCGAAAAATTGAACGAGGAGAACTAGATGGAAACATTCAAAAGTTAAAACAAGAAATAACCAAACTTGAACAAGCAGCTCCACACCAGCAACAAGGCAAACGTATTGTACAAGGAATGAGAAAAGAAGGCAATCAAAGTCATATCCATATCATTGTTAGCAGAAAGGATATGTCTAACAGTTATAGTTTGTCTCCAGGAAGTAAATACAAAGCATCCGAAGTGACTATGAACGGTAAAATAGTTAAAAGAGGTTTTGACAGAGATGTGTTTTTCACAAAAGCAGAGCAAACATTTGACAAGAGCTTTCAATACCAAAGAAATTATGCTGAATCCTACCAATCCAAAAAGGACTTTATTAAAAATCCAAAACTCTACTTTTCAGCCTTATTAGGCTTGCCTACCAATGAAAAAGCAGTTGCATTTAAGATTCTTGGTAAGGCAGGATTTCCAATTGCGAGTATTCCAACCAGTCAGGTTCAACTAGCTTTAAAAGCTGTCAGTAAATTGAAGAGAGTGATTGATATTGCGATTCAATCAAGTTCAATAGGGATTTAATAACAAACAGATGATATTAACTACAACCATTTCAATAGTAATAGCTAATAGTCTTTTATTGGTCATTTTTTTGAGTTTATTTAAAATAACTCGAAAAGCATTTATAGTTAACAGTATTATTATACTGGGGGTTGCCATTGCGGTTTGGTACTATATAGATTCAACATTGATTTTTAGTAAATACCTGCTATCAGTTTTTATACCCACGGTATTGGGAAACACCTTATTCTATGTGTATTTCCAAAAAAAAACGGAAACTTCCATTAAAGAAAAATACAAAGTAAAATTTAAGCTTAAAAAGGGAGGGTTAATTATTGATAATATTAAGCGTGGCGCTTCCGTCATTGGAGCAGCTGGAAGTGGAAAAACAGAAAGTGTCATCTATAATTTTTTGCAACATTTTAGCAAACATTCATTTTGTGGCATCATTCACGATTATAAGGATTTTGAACTCACGGAAATTGCTTATCCACTGTTTAAAAACAGTAAGCTAAACTTCTATACGATTTCTTTTGATCCAATATACTACAGGGTAAACCCTATTGCCCCAAGATATATTCCTAACGAAGAAAGCGTGAATGAGATTTCCAGAGTTATTATGGAGAATTTATTAGAACAAAAAGAAGCAGGAGCAAGTGGTGCTACTAAATTTTTTAATGACGCTGTCGAGGGTTTAATAGGCGGCCTTATTTGGAAGTTGAAAACGGATTATCCAAAGTATTGTACTTTACCCCATGTTATCGCAATTTATCAGTATTTAAATACTGAAAGTTTGGTTGCTTTTCTGAACTCAAATTCCATATCAAAAAGTATGGCTAATGCCTTTATCAGTGGCGTACCTTCAGAGAGACAAACAGCTGCTGTTAAAAGTACCTTAGCCAATGCCTTTAAAAAGATAAGTACTCAAAAAATATTTATGGTGTTGTCAAAAGATGAAGTTCCACTAGATATCAATAATGAAAAGAATCCTGGGATTATCTCAATTGTAAACAATCCTAAATATGAAACAGCTTATGCACCAATCATTGCAACAATTATACATACAGTAACCAAACAAATGAGTATACGAAACCAACAATCTTCATTTATTTTAATGGAAGAAGCTCCAACCATTAAACTACTAAATATGCATCGTATACCTGCAACCCTCAGAAGTTATGATATTGCTACAATCTATGTAATGCAAGATAAAGTACAAAATGATATCTTGTATGGCGATAAGATAAGTAAAGCTATTTTAAGCAATCTATCCTATCAGTTTTTTGGTAAGGCTAATGACCCAGATACCGCTAAATATTATGAACGCTTTTTTGAAATTGTAAAGAAGAAAACAATCAGTATTAATAAGGGTTTTAACCTAAACTTTGATACCCGAGTTACCAAAGGAGAAAAAGAAGTCTCAAAAATACGAGCTGATGAGTTTTTTAGATTAAAACAAGGAGAGTTTATAGCTTTTGCTGATGGTAAGGATAAAAAAGTACAGTTTACATTACAAAAAATTATAAAAGAAATACCAAAATCGTTATTAAAATATAGTGATGAAGATCTGAAATTAAATTTTGAAAGAATTCACAAGGAGATACAATCTTTGTTTAGAAGATAAGCATTTTCGGGACTAAGAATAGTAGAAACAATTTTATAAAAAAATAATTCAATTACTCTTGAGAAACCTTTTGAAGAAAAATGGTACACTGTAAAAATTTATTGAATGTTTTATAATTCTTTTTCTTTTCAAAATCTACAGAAATAATTTTTCCGAATTTATGATGTTGTTCTAATTCATAAATGAGCTTTACAATTGAATTATAATTACTTTCAACAGTAAATATGTATGTTTCTTGTATCGCATTGTTGCTAAGCTGGAAAAGATGAGAGTCTTTAAAGCCAATAATTTTTAGTTTATTTTCTTGAGAGTACACATTCAAAGTATTTAACAAATTACTTTGAAATGAACTTTCTGTAGAAATTTGATGTTTACTTAATATAGAGTTGTAATATGCATCTTGTTGTTTTAAACTATAAATATTTTGAGATGCAGAGGTGAATAATTCATCCTCTTGTTTTAGTTCATTATATCTTTGTTTGGCTTCTAGTGTTTTAGAAAATGAAAATACGTAAGCTATCCAAACTAAAAGTAGGAAGCCAACTAATAAAATACTATTTTTTTGTTTTAATTTCATTTTAATACAATTCTAAGTTCAAACATTGTATTCGTTTTTTTGCCTATACCATAATCTACAATATCAACGGAGTTTATCCAATCGAAATTTTCAAGATTTTTAATCCAAGTTGAAAAATTTTTACTATTAGAAGAAGAACCTTTTATAAAAAGAGTTTGTGAATTTAAAACTATCTTTTTTTGCTCTTCAATATTTTTTAAAATAGGTTGATATTTCATAGAACCTAACAAAATAGTGTTAGGAACAATCAAACCAATCAGGTCAAAATAAAGCGATGTTTTAGAAGCTGTAGAATTAATAATGTCACCTACCAATTTCTTTTTACTGCTTAATTCACTATTTAGTAAAAGTAATTGCTCTTTCTGAGATTGGTTAATTTGTGTTTTTTGAGTTAAATTTTCAATCTTTTTATTATAAAAATCAAAATATAAGAAATTTATTAAGAGGGAGATAAAAAGTAAAGCTAACCCTGTTTTTAGACCCAAACTAAAAAAACGTTTCTGGGTATAATATTTTAATATAGAAACATTATAATTTTTAAAATTACTGGATGTACTAGTGCTATTTGTATAATAAGCAATAACACTTGCTAAAGCTAATATGTATGTATTTGAGATTTCAATTCCGTTGATTACATATGATGTTTCATCTATTCTATCATTTAAATCAATTGATTTTAGTTGATTTTTACCTATAGATATTATAGTATTACTGGTTGAAAAGTTTGTTTTTTCTATAAAAGATAATAGATGTGTCGCACTATTATTCCCGAGAGTAAACCCTATAATATTTATGTTGTTTTGCTTATAGTCATTAATTAGTTTTTCTATATACTCTTTCCTGCAAATAGAGATATAAGTACTTTCTTCAAGCTGAACAATCTCATAATAAAAATCTGAAATCTTAATATTTGGAAAACTCTTTTGTACTACTTTATCTTCACTTAACTCTTTCTGAATTGATTTAGAGAGTACCTGATTGTTATTTACAATTAAATAAAGATGTTGATCTTTATTGATGGTTTCAGCAACTTCTTTTAAAGACTCTAATAGTTTTTGAGTCTCAATTTTAAATTCATTTTTTTCCTTTTTTAATACTAAAAGAGCGAACTGCTCATTTTCATCATTACTTTGATGTTCAATAGCAGCATATAATGAACCGTACTTACAATATTTCAAAAGGTTTCTTAACATTTTAATAGATTACCGTAGGTTTAATTAAGATTACTAGTTTCTTTTTGCTATCCTCTCTTTTACGATTACTGAAAAACCATTTTATTACAGGTATTCTAGCTAAAAATGGCACACCCGAACCCGAATCATTTTTAACTTTTTCTTCTAAACCACCTAAAACAATTAATTCTTGGTCTCTAACTCTTACAATGGATGTAAATTCTCTTGAGTTTATTCCTGGAGGAGCGTCTTCACTAATTTTATTATTATTAAAACTAGATTGGATAACATTTATTTCCATAGTAATTTGACCATCGCCCGAAACTAATGGTTTTAAATCAATCGCTAATTGTGCATCAATGGGCTGGTAATTTTTTATTTCTGATGCTTGTGGTATTTGAGAACCGTAATAATTCTGATTTGTTACTACATAGTAAGTTGTTTCTCCAATGGATAAACTAGAACGATGTCCGTTTAAAGTTGATAATTTTGGTGTTGATCGTACTTTTATATCGCCATTAGCTTCCATTGCTTTAATATCCATATAAAATTCAGGGAGTACTTTTCCTAAATTAAATGACCCAAACCCATTATTTTTACTAATGATTTTATTTATCTCATTTGAGCCAATTGTCATATCAGTCGTAGGAAACGTAGCTCCTTTTGTTTTTGAAACATCCTCTCCAATACCCCAACTAATTCCTGTTTCAACAGTTGCAGACTTATTAACTTCTAAAATCATTACTTCTATAGTAATTACAGGAATTGGCTTATCTATATAATTTACAAATTTTGCAAATTTTCCTATTTTTTGTTCATCACCACTTACAATAAAACTATTTAATTCCAAGTCAACTTTAATATCCAAATCTTTAATAATTTCATTTGGAAAAACGGTGAGTAGACCTTCATTACTACTACGATTACTTGAATTAGTTATACTATTGCTAGTTCTTGAATTAGAGGCAATATTATTATTTGAATTTTGTCTATTGTTAGGATTGTTTGGATAACTATTTGAATTAAAATTGTTAAATCCACTATTTTGGTTTGAACTAAGAGTATTTCTTTGTCTGTTCCCTTGATTATTCATGATCTCAATAGAACGGTGTAACAAAGGGATTGTAACCGTATTTCGTATTGTAGCATCAGATCTTTTGCCAAAATAAAAAATTGATTCTTGTTTTTTATATGTAAACTCTGTGTTTTCAAATAGTTTATCCAACAACAAATTAAATGAAATATTATTAGCTTTAACGGTAACCAAACCAGCATCTTTTAAGGGGCTTGATGTAAACATATTTAGATTAAGATCATAACCAATATCTCTAATTACTGTTGCAATTTCAACATTCTCAAAATCAACATCCAACTGATATTTAATTGAATCTTTTATTTTATAATTGTAATTAGGACGGTTTCCCTTTTGAGATCTATTTTTTCTTTTATCAATATTTCCTGATAAAGCTTTAGGCACAGCATCCTTTTTTTCAAACAAATAAAAATTATCATTTGTTTTGGTTACTCTTAAATTATTTGAAAATGCAATTTTATCCAATGCACTATCAAAAGGCATCTCTTTTATATAAGCAGATAATTTTGCATGCTCTATTCCTGGTGCAAAAACCAAATTTTTATTGGTTTTATCGGTAATCCCTTTAAAAGCTATATACAAGGTGTCTTGCTCTAAATCGATAGAAAATAAATTATCTTCAGGATTAAAACTCATAGGAATAATCCTTCTTTGAAAGATTATTTTAGGGGCATCTATTTTTTTAATAGATAATATATTGCCTATGAAATCAATTGTTAGGTTAAATTCTTTACAAACAAAAAGTAATACATCCGATACCGTTGAATTGGAGAAATTATTTGTGATGATAATGCTATTTAAATCAGAACTGATGTTTAAATTAATTTTATGTGCATTTGCAACAGTTCTTAAAAAATCACCCAGTAGCACATTACTTACATTAATATCTGCTTTTTCATTTAATCCAGGAGAATCAATAGTTATGCTTTCTAATTGTAATTTTATTTGTACTAATCTATTTTCCTGTGCATTTAATTGAATTGAAATAAGTGCCATTAAAATAATAAGGAACACTGATTTTATGGTAAATGGTTTTTTTATCATTTTTATTCTGTTAATAAAGTATACACTTCTTCTATAGAAGTTTCACCTTGTTGTATCAATTCTAAAGCATTGGACTTCAGTGTTGGTATTTTTTCTTTTAATAAATAAGCTTCAATGTCCAACACATTGCTTTTAATTTGATTTGTTAAATGTTTATTTATTGGGATAATTTCGTAAATGGCCTTTCTTCCACTATAGCCTGTATAGTAACATTTTTCACACCCTACAGAAACATAATGATTTTTCAAATTAGTAGGTAATGAACTATTTTTAGGAAATAAATCAATTGAAATTTTCGCTGCTTTTTTGCAGTGATTGCATAACTTTCTAACTAGGCGTTGAGCCACACTAATATTAAGAGTGCTGGCTACCAGAAATGAAGGGATACCCATATCAATCAATCGTGTAATGGTTGCCCAAGCAGAATTTGTATGTATGGTTGATAACACCAAATGACCTGTTAATGCTGCCCTAATTGCCATATTAGCCGTTTCTACATCTCTAATTTCACCCACCATAATAATATCGGGATCCTGACGTAAAAATGTTCTCAATGTACTTGCAAAATTAAGCCCAATATTTTCTTTTAATTGTACCTGATTAATACCTTCAAGGGTATATTCAATAGGATCTTCTATTGTTAGTATATTGGTGTTGTCATTATTAATCTCTTTTAAGGTAGCATATAAGGTGGTTGTTTTACCAGATCCTGTAGGTCCGGAAATAAGTATAATACCATTAGGTTTTTTTATGCTTTCTCTATAGGTTTTTAATTCTTCTTTTGTGAATCCTAGTGCTTCTAGTTGAATGCTGGAGGTATCTTTTGACAACAATCTTAAAACAATTTTTTCTCCAAATAAGGTTGGTAATGCCGAAACACGAATATCAAAATCAGACACTTCTGTATCAATTGAAATTCTCCCATCTTGTGGTAATCTCTTTTCAGAAATATCCATCCCTGCCATAATCTTTATTCGATTGACAATAATTGCATATTCTGTAATTGGAATAACGTATTTTTCAATCAATTTTCCATCAATTCGAAAGCGAACTCTACTTGTATGTTCAAAAATTTCAAAATGAATATCACTACTGCCAATATTTTTAGCTTCCAATATTATTTTTAGTAAAAAATCTTCCGAATAATGAAGTGATTCACTAATAATGGCATTACTTTTTCTGTAATTTTTAGCAAGATATTGCCGTAGATTCTCTTCAGTTTCGGAAACCAACAAAACCTCTTTCCCTAATACAATTTGAAGCTCCTGTTTTAGAGTTAAAGTATTTTTGGATGTTGTTTTAAAAGTTATAGATGTAGTATTACAACTAATAGGAATTATCTGATATGAATACGCTTGTTCTGGGCTTATTAATTGCAATAAACTAGTTTCTATTTGAAAGGATTTATGTTCCATTAAATTGTATACAAATTAGAGAAGTTAAAAACCCAGTTTGCAATAAAAATGAGACATATAAATAAAGATTGAAATCCAGCTAAAGGAACTGTTTTAAGTGTTAATTTATGCTTTAATAAAAAATAGAGAATTAATGAAAATAGCAATGAAAATGAAAATAGCACTAAAAATGTAGCTATAGGGAACCCAATGGCTAGCACAATAAAAAAAAGAAAATCACCCATTCCAAATGTCTTTTGGAGTGGTTTTTTTAAGATTGTTTTAGCATATATATAAAGCACAAAAATAACAGTAAAAACAATACTGCAATTTATAATTGTTGTTAATATAAATGACTGATAAAAAACCTTATTAAAATGTAAAAATCCTAGTAAAAAACCTGAAAGTATAAATAGCCAGACATAAACTTTACGCTCTTTAAAATCTTGTAGGGTAATACCCAGTAAAGATAAGATGATTGTTATTTTTAAAAGGAATTCCAAGTGCAATTTTTTAATTAAGGAAATAACAGAGTAACTAATCTTTAATAATTTCTTTTAGGTTTTGATCTTGGTCAATTTCCCAAACATTGAATATACCATCACCATCAAAATCAGTTACCGCTGTCGCTACTGCTTTAAAGGTGTTATTTGTTGCAGAAAGAATTTCATAAACATAATTAGCATTCCCATTTTCAGTTACTGATTTAGGTATTTCAAAACCAATTTCATTAAAATCTGTACTGTATTTCGAGTACATAAAAAAGAAAGTGCGTTCTGTATTATAAATATGTTTTAACTGTGTTTGAGCTTCAATGCTTTTTGCTTTAGATATTAAAGGCATCAAACTTGGAAGTGCAATTAATATTAAAATACCAATAATAACTAAAACTACGAGCATTTCTTGCAGATTGAATGAATTTAATTTTTTAGTTGTGAAATTGAGCTTATTCTTCATAAGATAAATAAAATTATAGTACACAAATTTACTTACAATTTCAGAAATATTTTTACGGTTTTACCGTAAGAAAACTTTTAAGAAGATGCTTAATTTTATCCCCGTTGAATTAATCTAAAAAAGATATTCTTTCAAGTGTATTTCTAATAAAGAATAAATTCAACAATTATTATTTAAAATAAAAAAATTGCTATACACGAATATATTCAAATTTAAATCATCGAATTCACATGAAAAAACTATTACTGCCAATTGCGGTTGTGGCATTACTTATTGTCAAATAATATTTAAAACCAATTAGAAATTTTGTTAAATTTTATTTAAAATCTATGAAAAATACTTTAACCATCATCTCCCTAATATGTATTAGTTTCACGGGGTTTTCTCAAGATTATTATGGAGATAATCTAAACTCAAATATGTATACGGCTTCTCAAATTATAGGGAACCCAAGTGTACAACCTCCTGATGTTGCTGCATTTCAAAAAGTAAACTTTGTCCCTGTTACAAACTACACTGGAAGAACTAATATTAGTATCCCTATTTATGAAATTTCAGCAGGATCAATGATTGTTCCTATATCACTTTCTTATAATTCTTCGGGTGTTAAAGTTGCAGACATGGCATCAAGTGTTGGGCTTAATTGGAGCTTAAATGCTGGAGGAATGATTTCAAGAATGATTAAAGGAATGAGTGATTTTACTGTTCCGCATGATCCTGGGAATGTAACCCCGAGTATGACACCTTCAGGATGGTTAGGACACTTTCACCCTAGCTTAGATATGACTTACACTACTAATATTTATAATGACTCAGAACCCGACTTATTCTCTGTTAATGCACCTGGTTTATCTACAAAATATACACATTCTAGAACTTATGCTGCTAACCCGGATTATCTTGGGAGAATTTCTATTTATAGTAATGCAGAAGCCATTGAATTAGAACCTCAAGGAAATATTATTAATGAAACTATTGGGTTAGTGACTAAAAATTATTTAAATGATTATACAGGAACCTACAATGACATTATTAGTTTTGGCCTTACAAATGTTGAAATAACTTCCATGAGCGGGGTTGTATATAACTTTGCAACACCAGATCTTTCTAGATATCATGGAAATACTTATACAGATAATATATTATATAAATTAGAGTCTTATCGGTTGGATAAAATGTTTGATCCAAGCACTAATCAAATAATAAATTTTGAATATGAACAGTACTCAAATTATTTTTATGATGAAATAGATTCAGGAGTTACTACCTATGGAAATGGAACATACTTAGGGTTTAATTCAACTAAAAAAACTCATACAGTTTATCCTTATACTCAGAGGCTTAAAAGAATTCTATTTGATAAGGGTGAAGTGGAGTTTATTTATGGTTTAAATAGGTTAGATAATACGGGTGATAAAGCACTTACAGAGATTAAAGTAAAAGATCAAAATGGAAACATAATAAAACATGTTAAGTTTGATTATACGTATTTTCAATCATCAATTGAAAGTAGTACTCCTCAAAGCAAACGCTTACGATTAGATAAAGTTTTTGAGGTTGATGCAAATTTAAATGAATTACCGGGATATACATTTCAATATGATACTACTTTTGAAATGCCCCCTAGATCTTCATATGCTCATGACTATTTAGGGTATAATAATGGATCTTATAGTTCTTTAATTTCTGTTCCAACTCCAAAGTATTACTTTAAATACAGTAATGATCCATTTAATAAATATCTAGATATTAGTCCATTTTACGACGCTTCTGCAATTGAATTAACAGGTAATTTTTCTTTAGAAGCTAATGAAGATTATGCCAAAGCATATTCTTTAACCAAAATTACGTATCCAACAGGAGGGACAAATGATTATGAGTATGAGATCAATGAATTTTATCATAAAAGTGTTAATAAATTAGGTGGTGGAATTAGAATTAAATCACAAAGTTTAGATGATGGTAAAGGAAATGTCCAAATATTTGATTATGAGTATACCAGTGGAAGTATTGGTAAATTTCCAACATTTGCTGTTATAGAAGGTAGTTTATCAAACAATCCAACTACACTAAGTGAACTTGTTAGTTCAATGGGAATTGACACTTTTATGTCTCCTCATTCTCAAATTGAATTTACCCAAGGATCATTTGTGGGATATCAAAAAGTAACTATTAAAAATAGAGTAAATAATGGGTCTAAGGTTTATTTTTATAAATCGCCTACATCTTCGAACTATTCCTTTGCAAATATTAAACCAATTATTGAATATGATAATTTGCATTCAGAAAGTGTTGATTGGGTTGCATATACCTCTCCTTCGTTATTTGCTGATCGGGATTTTTTACGTGGAAAAATTACGTATGAACAAGTTTATAATAAAGTTGGAGAATTACGATTAGAAAAAATATATACATATACTCAAAAAGATTTTTCAACTATTAGTCTTGAGTTTTTAAATAAATCTTCTTCTCATCCCTTAGATAATTGTTATTATGACAACGGAGAATATAAATTAAATGAGGGTAAATGTGGAGGGTATCTTGAAAAAATAGACATTCCAATAGCACGTGATTTGTTAACAACGGTGATAACAAAAGATTATCAATCAGATAAGATAGTTTATACACAAGGTGGGAATGAGAATGTTCCATATACATTTCAAACAGTGCAAAAATATTTTTATGACACAAAATTACCGCTAGTTTTACTAGAGGAGAAAAGAGTAATGAATTCTCATATAAGTGATTGGGACATTCAAGATAATACTCAAGACTATGACCAAATATCTGATGAATATGACGATAGAGTTTTTAAGGCAATAACTTATCCATTAACAGGTGAGGAAGATGGTATGCAAAATGCTGACATAATTAGTAATTTACCTTATGCTAATGAATTGATAACCTTAAATAAACTTTCAACACCTTTAACAATTGAGTTTAAAAATAAGGATCGTGAAGTTATAGCTAAAGAAGATCATTATTATAATGACTTCGGAAGTGTTATAGGTTTAGAGAATATTCATTTTATGAGTAGAGATGGAAGCACAACCGAATCAGAGTTAATTACAAAAAGAGATATAAAAGGTCGAATTACTGAATACAAAAAAAAGAATGGAGTTTATGTTAGTAGGATTTATGGGTATGATTCTAATTATTTGATTGCTGAAGTAGTAAATTCTACTGAATTAAATACACTTTTAAAGTTACAAAATATACAAACACCTTTTAATCAGGATACAACTGCTAATGCTGATAATATTCGCACTATGATGAGCGAATTAAGAGAAGTAATGCCTGAGGCTCAAATTACATCTTATACTTATACCCCTTTAATAGGAGTGACTAGTATCACGGATCCTCGAGGGGAAACTATTTATTATGAATATGATGAATTCAATCGTTTAATACAGGTAAAAGATGCACAATTGAATATTTTAAGTAAAAACGAATATCATTACAAAAATCAACAATAGCTATGAAAAAGATTGTTTTAAAAAAAATGTTGACATTATTGATTGTAATGTCAACAACATTATCTATTAATGCTCAAAGAGAGTTAGTTCCTATTGATGGTGAATTAACAGGTAGTGTAGCTATTTTAGGTGGCTCTACAGCAAATGTGGGGGATACTTTGACTTATGGGATCAAATCTTTAGGGGTAACTATTTTGGATAGTTTTTGGTCGGTTACTGGAGGTGTAATTCTAAGTCAAACTGCGACAAGTATTACTGTAGAGTGGACAAGTGTTGGAACTGGAATAATAGACTATACAGCTTTTACAAATTTAGGTGTTAGAGTAGCTTTGAAATCTATTGTAGTTGCAGGAGTTATAGCACCAGATTCTCCACCAAACCCAATTATATTTAATGAAACTTGCACTAGTACTACTTTGAAAAAATCAGGGTTGATACCATCAAATGAGATGTGGTATTGGCAAGGGTCAATTATTAATGGAACTAGTATCAGTTACCCTGCTACAAGTGATTATATAGTTACAACTTCTGGTAATTATTACATCCGTTCAAAAAATACAAGTACAGGATTATGGAGCTTGGGATCAGGGTCTATCCTTGTAAACACTTTAGAAGCCCCAACAGCACCTGTAGCTACTGTAACACAACCAACCTGTACATCAATAAAAGCAGTTGTCTCTATAACAAGCCCAACAACTATTGGCAATACTTATAGTTTTGACAATGGAATTACCTATAATACTAATACTTTAAAAATCTTACCGCCTGGAATACATTATTTAAAAGTAAAGAATTCTGCAGGGTGTGAGTCAGTTAGTACTCTAGTAACAATAAATGCTATTCCAACAGCCCCATCACAACCGATAGCTTCATTAACACAACCAACGTGTTCGGTAACAACAGGAAGCATCACTATCGTAAGTCCAACAACAGCAGGTAATACTTATAGTTTTGACAATGGGGTTACTTATCAAGCCAGTACTACAAAATCAGGGTTAACTGCTGGAACATATTATTTAAAGGTGAAGAATTCTGCAGGGTGTATCTCTGTAAGTTCTATAGCAACAATAAATTCTGCTCCAACAACACCATCACAACCGATAGCTTCATTAACACAACCAACGTGTTCGGTAGCAACAGGAAGCATCACTATAGTAAGTCCAACAACAGCAGGTAATACGTATAGTTTTGACAATGGGATTACCTATCAAGCCAGTACTACAAAATCAGGGTTAACAGCTGGAACATATTATTTAAAGGTGAAGAATTCTGCAGGGTGTATCTCTGTAAGTTTAGCAACATTAAATGCTGCTCCAGAACCATCAACTTGGTATGCAGATGCAGACGGAGATAGCTATGGAAATATTAACAGTACTACAAATGCTTGTAACCAACCAATTGGTTATGTGGCTAACAATAGCGATTACAACGATACTACAGTTAATATTACAAACATAGCTCCACAATATTTTTATTATGATTCTGATGGAGATGGTTTTGGAGACCCAACAGTTAGTATTTATTTTAGTGTAATGCCTTCAAACTATGTAACCAACAATACAGATAATTGTCCTGATGAATATGGAACAACAAGTGGTTGTGATATTTATGCAGCGCCTACTTTAAGTGATGAAAACTATGTTTATACAAGATCTTTTCAAACTAAAACAACTACAGGTACTGTAACTTCTAATAAAGATGTAGTCGAAAGTATCACTTATTTTGATGGTCTTGGACGTACCATTCAAAATATAGGTATTAAACAGAGTGCTACCCAAAAAGATATTATAACACATGTTTCATATGATGATTTAGGTAGAAAATCTAAAGAATATTTACCGTATGCAGCTTCAGATGTTGGAGTTGATGCAAGCTACAGAGCCAATGCTTTAATTTCAACGAATACCTTTTACAATACAGAAAAGTATGAATATACTACAAACCCATATTCAGAACAATTATATGACGGTAGCCCATTAAACTTAGTTGTTGAAACTGCAGCTCCTGGAAATATATGGAAGGAGGGCATTCTAGTAGAGCATACGATAAAAAATGAGTATAAATTGATTGAAGATGCTGATCTAGTTTATAATTTTCAAGTAAGTTATAGTCCTAGCGGTACTCCTTCTTTGGTTGACAAAGGTTTATTTACCATTGGGGCAGGTGCTCTTCAGAGCGACCCTTTTAAAGCGCCTACATTATATAAATTTATTATAAAAAATGAAAACTGGTCTGAAAATCAGTTGTCTAAAGATGACAATACAACGCATACTTTTAAAGATTATAGAGGTAGAACCATTTTAAGTAGAACTTTTGAAAGTAATGTACCTCATGATACGTATTATGTATATGATACTTATGGAAATTTAAGTTATGTAATTACACCAAATGTTGACGTTTCAAATGGGGTTGACAGTAGTGAGTTAAGTAAACTATGTTACCAATACAAATATGATGGTAAAAATAGATTAATTGAAAAACAGCTTCCAGGAAAAGAAAGAGAATATGTGGTATATGACCAATTAAACCGTCCAATTCTTACTCAAGATGCACTTCAAAAGGTATCAAATCAATGGCTATTTACTAAATATGATGCATATGAAAGAGTTGTATACACAGGAGTTTTTAACTCTATAAGTGACCGAGCAGTGCTTCAAAGTCAAATAGACGCACTTGTAGATCCACCTTTTTACGAAACTAAGGGAAGTGCAATTAGTATAGATGGAGCAACAGTTTACTATAGTAACAATGTTTTTCCAAATACAGCTATTGAATTATTAACCATTAGTTATTACGATGATTATAATTTTGATGCGGCTACCAATCCAAGTGTTGTTTATGGTGAAAATATCACAATTAGAACAAAAGGCCTTGCAACAGGAAGTAAAGTTAAAGTATTGGATCAGATAAATAAATGGATTATTACTACTACTTATTATGATAGTAAAGCTAATCCCGTTTACATATATTCTGTTAACGATTATTTAGAAACAACTGATGTTGTAGAAAGTGATTTAGATTTTGTAGGAAAAGCTATTGAAATTAAAACCACCCACAATAAAACAGGGCAATCAACAATTACAATGATAGATTATTTTGATTATGACCATGCTGGAAGATTGAAACAACAATCACAAGTAATTAATAATAGTACAGTTAATAAAGAAACTATTGTAGAAAACACGTATGATGAATTAGGACAACTTATATCTAAAGGAGTAGGTGGTTTAAGTTCTTTAGCAACTAGATTACAATCTGTAAATTACACCTATAACATACGAGGATGGTTAAAACAAATAAATGATCCTACTAGTTTAGATAACGATTTATTTGGTTTTAAAATTGGCTACACTGATGGTACTACTCCATTGTTCAATGGTAATATATCTAATACCCAATGGAATACTCAAAGCGCAATTACCGGCAGTAATAATATCAGTTATAACTATAATTATTCGTATGATGCACTAAACAGAATTACAAGTGGTATTGATAATACGGGAAATTATAATCTAGCATCTATAGATTATGACAAAAATGGAAACATTCTTCATTTAAATAGAACAGGAAACAGAGACGGAAATGCTACTGTTTTTGGTGAAATGGATAATTTAAGTTATTTTTATACTGGAAATCAATTACATTCAGTAACAGACACCTCAGTTGCAACTGGATTTAATGATGCTAATACAAAAGGTAGTGACTATAGTTACGATGCCAATGGAAATATGATAACTGATTTAAATAAGGGAATTAGTATAACTTATAATTATTTAAATTTGCCAAAAGTTATTAGTAATTCAGCAGGGAGTATTAGTTATACTTATGATGCTAATGGAACAAAATTATCTAAAGAGGTATCTATTATAATGTCAGCAAGTACTACGACTCAGTATGCGGGGAATTATGTGTATTCAAGATATCTTCCATATGTATATGGAGGAGGTGGTATAGCAGTAACTACTTTACAATTCTTTAACCAATCTGAAGGCTATGTGGAACCCGAATATGTTAACGACACTATTGCTAATTTTAACTATATCTATCAATATAAAGACCATTTAAGTAATATTAGACTTTCTTACGCTGATTTAGATAAAAATGGAATTGTTGATGCTTCTGAAATTTTAGAAGAAAATAACTATTATCCATTTGGACTTAAACATAAAGGGTATAATTCTAATATCACTTCTACCAACCTTGCCTTAAAAAAGAAGTTTGGTGGAAATGAATATAATGACGAGTTAGGTCTCAATTGGTATGATGTATCTGCTCGTAATTATGACCCTGCTTTAGGTAGGTGGTTTGTAGTTGATGCGTTAGCTGATGCTCCAGAGCAAATAGATAAATCACCATATCAATACGCTTGGAATAATCCAATAAGATATAACGATCCTGATGGAAACTGTCCTAGTTGTATTTGGGGTGCAGTAATTGGGGCTGCTGTTGACTATGGACTACAAGTTACTTCAAACCTTATTCAAGGTAAAGATTTAGGTGATGCTTTAACGGAAGTAGATGGTAAATCAATTCTTTTATCTGCAGGTGCAGGTGCTTTGAGTGGTGGAATATCGTCAATATCAAAATTAAAACAAGCAAGTACTTTAGTAAAATTAGGAGTAGAAGTTGCTACTGATACAGGTATAAGTGTAACAACTCAAGCGATAAAAGATGGGGATGTCTCTCTGAAAAACACAATTATTGATGTAAGTGTTGGTCAAATAATAGGTAAAACTACAGGAAATGCTACAGGGAATAAAGCTACAAATTCCACTAAAGGGAAGCAGTTAAAACAAAAAGTAAATGAACAGAAAAATATAGCAAGAGGGAAATCGAATAAAACATCTAAAAGTAAGGCTAACGTTAATAAAGCTCAAAAAAAATTAGATGGTTATGTTAGTAGAAGAGCAACTGCTTCATCGGCAACAGCATCAGGTGCTGCTTCAAAAGGAATAGAGAAATATGAAGAAAAAAAGAAAAAAGAAGACTACCAATAAAACTGCAAAAGAAAATATTCTTCTATGGATAAAAAATCCTGAAAATATTTTGCTTTGCTTAATAATATTGGCTGGTACAATTATTGGAATCATTGATAATAATCTTGAAGTTATTTTTATAGTATATTTTTTGGCTTTTTTATATGGACTTGTTTGGCGCTTAATTTTTTATATAAAAGATAAAATATTTAGAAGAAAAAACTAAAGGTTTTATAATGTTAAATTTTGAAAATAAAGATGAATAAAATTAAATATTTAATAGTTTTCTTAATTTGTAATACTATGTATTCTCAAGAATATTTTGAGGGGCTTGTTACGTATTCTGTAAATTATGAAAGCAAATTAACAAATGTATCTAGCAATCAATTTAATAAATTGATGGGTACAAAGCAGTATTATGCAATTAAGGAAGGTAATTATAAATCTGTATTCAACGGAAGTTTTATAAAGTTACAAATTTATAGAAATGATGAAAATAGAAATTATAGCTTAACTGCGAAGTCAGATACTCTATACTATGAAGATTATAGTAATAATAAGGATAAAGCTTTAATTTATGAGATAAAGAAAAATCAAGATACAATTATGGGGATACCTTGTGATTTAATTATTGTTAAAGCTGAAAATAGTAAAACTTTATTTTATTTTAACTCTACTTATAGAGTAAATCCTGAACTATTTAGAGAGCATAATTATGGTAATTGGTATTATACAATTTCAAAGACTAGAGCGCTACCTTTGAAAATAGTAGCTGAAACAGATCAGTATATTATGACCAGTATTGCAACTGAAATTACATTTATGAAACTAAATGACAATGTTTTTGAAATTCAAAATATAAAAAAAATAGCAAAAGCTTACTGGTAATACTCCAGCTTTCACACGATTGTATCGTGTGATTATCCTAAAATATAAACCACAAACAGTAATGTTTGTGGCTTTTTTATTGTGTTAACTTTTGAGTTAAGTCAGCTTTAAGTACAAAAGAAGAAAGGAAATCTTTAACGATTTCCTGGGCAATATCTATTAAAACCTACAATATAACTCCATAAATGTTTTCGCTTTTAGTCTAAATGATAAAAGGCTTCTATTTTTAATTAAATAGGAGTTTTTTTGGTTTAAATTAAGTTGCAGTTTAAAATAAAAACAGGGTAAATAATTTTACTATTTAAAATCAGTTTTAAAAACTAGAAAACAGTATAAAAAACCTGTTTTTGGTAATTCTAAGATAGAATTCACCTAACAAACGCATATTTATTAAATGCCTTATTGGTAGTAACTCCGTTAAGTTTGGCTTCAGCAATTTGATTTTTAAAGTAATCCTTATCAGGAATTTTTCCATTAATAACTTCCATTGTTGTGAGTCCATATAAATCAGCAGGATGTCGTTCATAGTTATAATAGTGAATAAATCGTTTTAAACTATCTAAATGATTTTTAACGGTTCTTGAAATCTGTCTTTTTAAAAATTCTGTTTTATAAATACTATGCGTACTTTCAGCCATACTATTAGACAAAGGAAAATCATTTGTTCGTGTAGTAATTTTAGTTACAATTGGAGGTGCATTAAAATGATTGACCCAAGAGGTAAACGCTCCTTTATTTTCTGAACCCCCATCTGTTAAAATATTAATAGGCTCTTTTATAGTGTATAAATCGTATTTTTCAAATGTTTCTTTAAACAGTTTTGTAATAAATTTACTATCTGCTTAATACAGAAGAAAAATTATGGTCTATCAATATTAAAATACCAATAATAACTAAAACTACGAGCATTTCTTGAAGATTGAAGGAATTCAATTTTTTAG
>JAKIVA010000043.1 GCA_021647265.1 Lutibacter sp. | reverse complement strand
TTTAAAGAAAATGCTCAATAGAATTAAAGAGCAAATTCTTTTTGAACTATTTCATATCTTAAATTTTTGGATACTGTTTCTCAAAAAAATAAAATCTCAAAATATTGGGCTTTTTAAGGTTTGACTATTTAACGGCTTTTGAATAGTTCCAAAATTAGGTGAACTGACGTTAACAACGCTTTCCTTTCTTATACAACTATACTATTTTAGTAAGAATGTTATGTCTGTTGGAGTACTTGTATGAAGAGTATCGAAATACAAGTGTATACAAACCTAACAGATTTTAAAAACCTGTTAGGTTTCCTAAATTCAAAAATTACTTCTTCATTACATTTCTAGTATCAAAATAATATAGACTTTTGACTTTCAGTTCTATAATTTTAGCCCCGATAGCAGTGACAGCTTTTTTGGTATTTCACAAAAAAACTATAACGAATAGCGGGAAATAGCTTCAAAAATAGGCTGTCTAAAAAGATTTTGAAAATAATGAATAATTCAACTAAAGCATAAAAACATTAATATATTTTTCGTTTTAGCCTGTCCTGAGCAATAGCTGTAAGTTTAAAAAACAACAACTATAATTACTTTTTATGTAGCTTATTTAAATGAAAAAACACTTCGACAAACTCAGTGTGACATTTTCAGAATATTATTACTTAAAAGCAGGAATTCCTGTAATATCTAACCCTGTAATTAGTAAATGAATATCGTGTGTGCCTTCGTAGGTAATTACACTTTCTAAATTCATCATATGTCTCATAATAGAATATTCACCTGTAATACCCATAGCTCCTAAAATTTGACGTGCTTCTCGTGCTATTTTTAAGGCCATTTCAACATTATTACGTTTAGCCATCGAAATTTGCGCAGCGGTAGCCCTTCCTTCATTTCTTAATACGCCTAATCTCCAAGTTAGCAATTGTGCTTTGGTTATTTCTGTAATCATTTCGGCTAATTTTTTTTGTTGTAATTGAAAACTAGCAATAGGTTTTCCAAACTGAATACGTTCTTTTGCATACCTTAGGGCGGTATCATAACAATCCATTGCCGAACCAATAGCACCCCAAGCAATTCCATAACGAGCAGAATCCAAACAGCCAAGTGGAGCCCCTAATCCATCTTTATTGGGCAATAAATTTTCTTTAGGAACTTTCACATTATCAAAAATTAATTCACCAGTAGCAGAAGCTCTTAAACTCCATTTATTATGTGTTTCTGGAGTTGAAAACCCTTCCATACCACGTTCAACAATTATCCCTTTAATTCTACCTTCTTCATTTTTAGCCCATACAACAGCAATATCAGCAAAAGGAGCATTTGAAATCCACATTTTTGCTCCATTTAGCAAATAATAATCACCCATATCTTTAATATTGGTAACCATACCGCCTGGATTTGAACCGTGATCGGGTTCTGTTAATCCAAAACAACCTAAAAATTCACCACTTGCTAATTTTGGTAAGTATTTTTTTCGTTGTTCTTCATTACCATATTTCCATATAGGATACATAACTAGTGACGATTGTACAGAAGCTGTAGAACGAACACCTGAATCTCCACGTTCTATTTCCTGCATAATTAATCCATACGATATTTGATCTAAACCAGCACCGCCATATTCTTCAGGAATATAAGGCCCAAAAGCGCCAATTTCTGCTAACCCTTTAACTATTGAAGTAGGAAATTTAGCATCTTGTGCGGCTTGTTCTATAATTGGAGAAACCTCTTTTTTTACCCATTCTCTTGCGGCATCTCGTACTAATATATGTTCTTCAGTTAACAATTCATCTAATTGATAATAATCTGGAGCTTGAAATAAATCTTGTGACATTTGCTATTTAATTTTAATAGTTTACAAATTTAGTAATTATAGTCCTTTTAATTTTAAAAATTAAAATCTTTTATTCATTACATTTGCAATAATGAGATATACCTTAGGAAAACAAGAAAAATTAAAAAGTAAAAAGGCAATAGAACAATTATTTGCTGAGGGAAATCGAATAAGTTCGTTTCCTTTACAATTGATATATTTAACAAATATACATCAATCTAAATTTCCTATAAAAGTTGGTTTTACCGTACCAAAACGTTCTGTAAAATTAGCGGTACGCAGAAATAGAATTAAAAGAATAATGAGAGAAGTATATAGAAAAAATAAACATCTTTTTTCTGATAATTTAAAAGGGCATTATATTTTTATGTTTATTTATAGTGCAAAAGAAGAAATAAAACAAGAAGATTTAGAGCTTTCATTAAAGAAAATTAGCACTAAATTTTTAAGCAAAACTACAGAGAATGCGCAAAATTAAAAAAGTATTTATTGGAGTTTTTGTAAGTATTTCTATGTTTGTTTTTGTTGGGTTTCAATCTGATTTTTTTGAAATAGCAAAGCAAATAGATATTTACACAACGTTATTTAAAGAGTTAAATATGTATTATGTTGATGAGGTAAATCCTGCAAAACTCACAAACAATGCTATTAACCACATGCTTTCAAATTTAGACCCTTATACCCGTTATTATGACGAGCAAGGGGTTGAAAGTTCTCGCATTGCTTCAGCCGGAGAATATGGAGGTATTGGTGTTATTTCTCGATATGAAAATAACACATTAACTATTCGGGAGATTATAAAAAATTCACCTGCAGAAAAAAAAGGAATTAAACCAGGAGATAAAATTTTAAAAATAAATGATGTTCTGGTTAGTGATTATAAAGAAGAAGGAATTTCTACCTTACTAAATGGATTGCCAAATACCAACGTTAAACTTCAAATTGAGCGTCAAAATAAAAAAATTGAAATAGAAATTACTCGTAAAAAAATTGAAATAAACCCTGTTCCACATTTTACAATGCTAGATACTGAAGTTGGTTATATATCTTTCATAAAGTTTAATGAAAAAGCTGCTTCTGAAGTAAAAAAAGCAATTTTAGAGTTGAAGGACTTAGGAATGAAAAAATTAATTATTGATGTTAGAGATAATCCTGGGGGATTGTTAAATGAAGCAGTTAAAATCACTAATTTTTTTATTCCAAAAGATAAAATAGTTGTAACAACCAAAGCGAAAGTTAAAAAATGGAGTATTACATTTAAAACAAGATTAACAGCGTTAGATTTAAACATACCAATAGTAATTTTGGTAAATAATCGTTCAGCTTCAGCTTCAGAAATATTAGCAGGATCATTGCAAGACTACGACAGAGCTGTTATTATTGGAGAGCGTTCTTTTGGTAAAGGGTTGGTACAACGTTACAGAGAGCTTTCGTATGGTACCCAAATGAAAATAACCATAGCAAAATATTATACACCAAGTGGTAGGTGTATTCAAGAGTTAGATTATACGAATAGAGACGATAAAGGAAATATTCCGAAGTTTTCAGATGTAGGAAGAAAAGCATACAAAACAGAAAAAGGAAGAACTGTTTATGGAGGAGGAGGTATTTTACCTGATATTGAAATAAAAAAAACTAGGACAACTGAAACTACAAAAATATTATTAAACTCAAATGCATTTTTTAATTATGCAACTAATTATTTTTACAATCACCCTTCAATTGTTGAACCTTCAAAATTTAAGTTAACAGAGTCAGACTATTTGCTTTTAAAAACGTATTTAAGGAATCATCAAAGTGAGTTTGAAACGAAGACAGAAGCTGAATTTAAAAAAGCAAAAGAAAAAGCAAATTCAGAAAAACTAGCTAAAAATTTAACGAAAAGCTATCAGAATCTTATAGAAAAAATACACGTTGAAAAGTTAAAGGAATTAGATAAGAATAAAGAAGATATTTTAAACAAGCTAACAGAAGAAATAATAAAACGTTATTACTACAATGAAGGAGTATACAAGCAAAAAGTAATATTTGATAAAACTATTTTACAATCTATATTTATTCTTAATAACAAAAAAAAATACAATGCTATCTTAAAAAATTAAATTTATAGTTATTGAGAATTAACAACAAACAGATAAATTGTATCTTTGCATACCAAAATTACACTATGTCACATTCAAAAATAAAAGGAAGAACAAGAGCTCAGGAATCATCAAATGCAATAGAGCGTTTGTACATTTCAATGCGCCATTTATTTAGTAGAGGTTTTTACAAACCAATGGGAATATCTGGTGATGCACTACGAGAATCGTTATTATTACTTAGACCTGAAATATATGGGTCAATTGCTGAAGAAAAAGTTGAATTAAGTGGTTTGGTATATGTTATTGAAAGGCTTCCTGCAGGTATAGAAGAATGCCAATTTGTTAATTTAACAGCAGATGAAGGGTATTCTAATTCACACTTCAAACCAATTGTTCCACCTAAAAGGAGAAGAAATTGCTTTAGGATAGATAAGGATCAAATGAATATTGAAGTAACTAGAGGAAGGTCAGAAATTTACGATATTTTAACACACCTTACCTTTTTATTTATTGAGTCTCATAAAATAGCTTACAAAGTACTTATTAACGAAGGTAATGCAACCATTAGAGAATGGGAAAAGATTGAAGATGTTGTGTTAAACAACAAAAAATTATCAAGAGACGAAAGAGATGTTATGTTGGCACATATGGCAAATGTGTTAGGTAGAACTTTTGAAGAGGTACAACGTGTTCATGCAGAATTAAGTGAAAAAAATAATCCTGATCGTTTTTTTCAAATTATATATTGGCTAGGCAACCTAGCAATTAATGAAAAAGTTCACAATTTAAAAAGAGCTATTACTTTTAGCCCGGTACTAAGAGAAGGAATAGGTCACCATATTTACGGTGAAATATGGGCAAACAATATAAAAGATGTTTTAAGCCAAAAAAATCTATTAGAGCGTCCAATTCATATTATAAGTGCCAATATGCATAGTGTAATGAACTCTATTTACGCTCCAATTGTATTGCCAAAACAAATTAAAAACAATAATACAATATCGCTATTTGAGTTGTTAAGTAATGATGATAATGAAGATTTAAGAAGGCAAGTAATGGAATATGCGGCTAAAAATGGACTTACCTACCTTAAGGATACTTCAGGAACAAATATAAATGTTCAAATTATTGATACTGAAAAAATAGATATAAGTAAAACGAAATATGCAATTAGTAACACTGAAGAAGATAAAGAAAAACCAGTTTTAATTGTTATGGATTATGCTTTTGGTGAGCAGGCTTATGAAACAATGGATGAGCTTTTAAAACCATATTTATGTAAAGAAAATAAGAAACACCATTTAAATGTTGAATCTATTTCTATTATGGGAAAAGCAGGTATTTTAGATGGAGAAAAAGGAGATATTATGATACCATCATCTCATATTTTTGAAGGAACCGCAGATAATTATCCATTTAAAAATCAACTTAAGAAACAAATGTTTGAAGGTTACGGACTTGGAGTTTATACAGGAACAATGGTTACTGTTTTAGGAACTTCACTTCAAAATAAAGATATTTTAAAATTCTTTCATGACTCTACCTGGAATGTTACTGGACTTGAAATGGAAGGTGCTCACTATCAAAAAGCAATACAGGCAGCATCTAAAATTAGAGGGAATATTTCTAAAAAAGTAAAAGTTAGGTATGCGTATTATGCATCAGATAATCCTTTAAAAACAGGAAGTACTTTAGCATCAGGAGGTTTAGGTACTACAGGTGTATTACCAACTTATGTAATAACTCAAAAAATATTAGAACAAATATTTTAGTAGTTTTAATTGAAAAAAAAGAGATACATATTTCCTAAAACAACTTTTGATATTCTATTTTCAATTTTAGTCATCGTTTTTGTTTTAAGTTGGCTTATACCAATTGTAGCCTTATTTATTTTTTTAGAATCAAAAGAGAAAACTTTTTTTACTCAAAAAAGAGTTGGAAAAAATGGAAAAACCTTTAATATTTTAAAGTTCAAAAGCATGAAGGGAACTGCCCCTGAAAACGATCCATTATTATCTAAGGATGAAGAAGCTCGTATCACTAAATTTGGTAAATTTATACGCAAATATAGAATTGATGAATTTCCTCAATTTATAAATGTTTTAAGAGGCGAAATGAGTATTGTTGGATCAAGGCCAGAGCGACAAGTATTTTTAGATGAAATAATTAAACATATCCCAAAATACAAGAAACTTCAGCAGTTAAAACCAGGAATTACATCACTCGGTCAAATAAAGTATGGTTATGCAGATAATTTGAATCAAATATTAAAAAGAGCTAGGTATGATTTAGTTTATTTAGATAATTTATCCTTTGTAACAGATATTAAAATAATTTTAAGTACCGTTATTATAGTAATTAAAGGAAAAGGAAGATAATATTATGAATGTATTAATTTTAGGATCAGGAGGCAGAGAGCATGCCTTTGCATGGAAAATAGCACAAAGCAACCTGTTAAATAAATTATTTATTGCTCCAGGAAATGCTGGAACCAATAAGTTGGGGGTTAATTTAGATATAAATCTAACCGATTTTGAAGCTATAAAACAAGTAGTTTTAAAAAATGATATTAATTTGGTTGTTGTTGGCCCTGAAGATCCTTTAGTAAAAGGAATTCACAACTTTTTTTTGAATGATGCAAAATTAAAAAACATTACCATAATTGGTCCTCAAAAAGACGCTGCTCAATTAGAAGGTAGCAAAGAGTTTGCTAAAGAATTTATGGTTAGGCATAAAATTCCTACTGCAGCTTATAAAAGTTTTACTAACAAAAGTTTAGAAGAAGGCTATTTATTTTTAGAAACGTTGAAACCTCCATATGTTTTAAAAGCCGATGGTTTGGCTGCAGGTAAAGGAGTGTTAATTTTAAAAGATTTACAAGAAGCTAAAAATGAGCTAAAAGAAATGTTAACCAATCAAAAATTTGGAGCAGCAAGCAATAAAGTTGTTATCGAAGAATTTTTAGATGGCATAGAACTAAGTTGTTTTATTTTAACAGATGGTAAAAGTTATGTTAACCTACCAAACGCAAAAGATTATAAACGTATTGGAGAAGGAGATACAGGTTTAAATACGGGAGGTATGGGAGCTATTTCACCAGTTCCATTTGCAAACGCAACATTTATAAAAAAAATTGAAGACCAAATAATAAAACCAACTGTTAAAGGATTACAAAAAGATAATTTATCATACAAAGGTTTTATTTTTTTTGGAATTATTAAGGTTGGTGACGAACCAAAAGTGATAGAATATAATTGTCGTATGGGAGATCCAGAAACTGAAGTCGTTATTCCTCGTATTAAAAGTGATTTTTTAGAGTTATTAATTGCCACAGGAAATAACAAGCTACATACCAAAACCATTGAATTTAAAAAAGAAAGTGCCGCTACTGTAATGTTGGTTTCTGGAGGTTATCCAGAAGCTTATAAGAAAGGAAAAATTATTGAAGGAATTAACACCATTAAAAATTCAATTGTTTTCCAAGCAGGAACAACTGTATATAATAATCAAATTGTAACAAACGGAGGTAGGGTAATTGCAATAACCTCTTATGGTGCTAATTTTAAAGAAGCATTGAAAAAATCGTATCAAAATATTGAAAAAATAAGTTTTGAGAAGATGAATTATAGAAAAGATATTGGTTTTGACTTGTAAAAAAAAATTCTTATTGCGCCATTAAATTGGGGATTAGGTCATGCAACGCGTTGTATTCCTATTATTTATGCTCTAATTAAAGCTAAATACACACCTGTTTTAGCAAGTGATGGAGATGCGTTGTTATTACTTCAAAAAGAATTTCCCTCATTAAAGAGCTACGTACTTCCTTCCTATAATATTAAGTATACCAATAAGGGAAAAAACTTACGAATTAAGCTGTTTTTAAACATTCCTTCAGTAATTTCAGCAGTAATAAAAGAACGAAAAATAGTTAATTTATTAATTGAAAAAGAAGGTCTTGTTGGAATTATTTCAGATAATAGATTTGGAGTTGTAAGCAATAAAATACCTTCTGTATACATAACTCATCAACTACAAGTATTATCAGGATTAACCACATTTATTACTTCAAAAACACATCAAAAAATAATGAAACAATTTGATGAATGTTGGGTGCCAGATATAGAAGAGGAACCTGATTTTTCAGGTAAACTAGGTCATTTAAATAAGCTGAATATGAATGTTAAGTATTTAGGCTTATTAAGCAGGTTTAAGAATAAAAATACGGCTATCAAATATGATTTATTAGTATTGTTATCTGGTCCAGAACCTCAACGAACATTGCTAGAAACCAAACTGTTATTAGAATTAAAAAGTTATAAGGGCAATGTGCTTTTTGTTAGAGGAACGTTGTTAAATTCAACTAAAATAACCAAACCCTATAACTTTAAAATAATTAATTATTTATTATCAGAAGAATTAGAAGAGGTAATTAATCAAAGTGAGTTAGTATTGGCACGTTCAGGATATTCAACAATTATGGATTTAGCAGTTTTAGGTAAAAAAGCTTTTTTTATCCCTACTCCCGGGCAATTTGAACAGGAATATTTAGCCAATATTTTAAGTCGTAAATTAATAGCACCTTATGCAACACAAGAAGAATTTACAATTGAACACCTTAATAATTTAGATAAATTTTCAGGATTTGAGGTTTATAAGACCGATTTTAATTTAGATTTTTTCAAGCTTTTCGAGGGTAAATGAAAATTCAGATCCCTTTTTAAATTTACTTTCAACAAAAATATGTTCGTTATGAGCTTCAATAATATGCTTAACTATTGAAAGCCCCAAACCTGAACCTCCTTGTTCTCGGGATCTACTTTGATCTACTCTGTAAAAACGCTCAAACAATCTTGCTTTATGCTCTTTTTTTATACCTTCCCCGTTATCGGTAATTTTTATAAGTATTTTATCTTTTTTAAAATGTGATACACTTACTAAAGTTGTACCGTTAGTTTTTCCATATTTTATAGAGTTAACAAGCAAGTTTGTAAGCACTTGTTCTATACGTTTAATATCACCTATTACCATTATAGGGTATTCATAGTGTTTGTTAAAAAACAAAGAAATATTTCTTTTTTTTGCTTTCATTTCAAGTAAGTCAAACACATTTTGAATTAATTCAATAATATTAAAAGGTTGTTTGTTTAAATCCAAATCTGCCGATTCTAGTTTAGAAATCAAATCTAAATCTCTTACTATTTCAATAAGTCTATCAACACCTTTGTTGGCTCTTTCCAAGTATTTTTGACTAATTTTTTTATCATTTATCGCACCATCAGCCAGTGTTAGCAAATACCCTTGAACAGTAAATAAAGGTGTTTTTAATTCATGAGAAACATTCCCCAAAAATTCACGGCGATAGCTCTCACGCAAAGTTAGATTTCGAATTTGTTGCTGTTTTAATTCGGCAAATTTTTGGACTTCTTTTGAAAGCACTTCAATATCTGATGTAATAGGTGTTTTATTAAAATCTGAAGAATCTAAAATGGAGACACTATCATATATCTTTTTTATGCGTTGAAAAATAAATTTTTCAAGTCTGTACTGAATTATTAAAAAAGTAAAAGAGAAAATAGTAACTAAATACAGTAATATGTACGTTGGTTTAATTAAAATATTAAAAAAAAAATAGGTTGAAAAAAAGAAAGTTATCGAAGAAAAAAAGGTGATATAAAATGACGACCAAAAAGCAAATGTGTATGTTTTTCTAATTTTCATCAATTACAAATTTATAACCAACTCCTTTTATGGTTTTAAAATAATTATCGCCTATTTTCTCACGTAGTTTTCTAATATGCACATCTATAGTTCTCCCTCCAACAACAACTTCATTTCCCCAAACACTATCTAAAATATCATCACGCTTAAATACTTTATCTGGTTTTGATGCTAACAATGAAAACAATTCAAACTCTTTTCTTGGCAGTGAAAGTTTGTTGCCATCTTTAATTACTACGTACTCTTCTCTATCAATAATAATTTTACCAACACGAACTCTATTACTTGAAGATGCCGCAATTTCACTTATACTATACCTTCTTAATAAAGCTTTAATTTTACTAACCAATACTTTCGGTTTTATTGGTTTTGTTATATAGTCATCTGCACCAACATTAAAACCAGCCACTTGTGAATAATCTTCACCACGCGCCGTAAAAAATGTAATTAGAATATTTTCTAACCCTTTGGTATTTCTTATTTTTTCACAGGCCTCAATACCATCCATTTCAGGCATCATTATATCTAAAATTATTAAATGAGGAATTACTTTTTTAGCGATTTTAACAGCTTCAATACCATTTTTAGCTGTAAAAATATGATACCCTTCATTTTTTAAATTGTAACCAACAATTTCTAAAATATCTGGTTCGTCATCAACTAATAATATTTTAATATCTGAATTTTTCATATTCAACGCTAGTTTAATAATAAGCAGTCAAAAGTAATCATAAATTATAAGTATAAAATACTACTTGTAAATGTATTTAAAATTATAACATTAAGCTAACATTAACATTACATTGTGTTAATTTTTACAAAAAAAGGAATACAGAAATAAATTATTTTAATAATTAAGTAGTTAAAAGTCATTTTTTTATTAGCTTTGGTGATAATTGCTAAAAATAAAACGATGAAAAAGAACTACTTTTTTTTAGTCATGTTTCTTGTGACTACATTTTGTTATACACAAACTATTTTTATTAATGAAATACATTATGATAATACTGGAGCTGATGTAGATGAAGGGATTGAAATAGTGGGCCCTTCAGGAACCGATTTATCAGGGTATGAAGTGTATTTATACAATGGAAATGGAGCAACTTATCCTCCTACTAAAATAACTTTATCAGGAATAATACCTAACCAACAAAATAACAGAGGAACTTTATGGTTTTCAAAAACACTTATACAAAATGGATCTCCAGATGGACTAGCTTTGGTAGATAATTTAGGTGTTGTGATTCAGTTTTTGAGTTATGAAGGTATTATTACAGCTACAGACGGGCCCGCAATAGGTTTAACCTCAGAAGATATTGGTGTAAACGAGCCTGGAGCTGTTGGAGAATCATTACAATTAGTAGGTGCAGGAAATGTATATACAGATTTTACTTGGGTTGGGCCAACCACAGCTTCTCTGGGAGCATTAAATTCCAATCAAACACTTTCAGTAGTAAAAAATAAAATTGAAGGATTTGTATTGTTTCCAAATCCAGTTACTGAAGGAAAGCTGTACATGATATCTAGTAATAATGCTACTAAGCAAGTTCAAATTTACACGATGTTAGGCCAGCAAGTATATTTAAATAATGTGCAAATTAATGAAGCTATTGATGTAACAAGTTTAAAAAAGGGGATTTACTTGTTACACATTGAAGAAGAAGGTAAAATAGCTACACGTAAATTAGTAATAAACTAAAATACTTAAAAAGCATTTTAGTTTTGAGATACTTTTTTATTATATTTAACTGAAAAAGTCATGAATCTTAAACTTAATTTTGAAAATATTTTATTTTTAGACATTGAAACAGTACCAGAAGTTGAGAATTTTACCGATTTAACGGAAGCAAAACAAGAATTATTTGCTTTAAAAACACAATACCAACGCAAAGAAGATTTTTCACCTGAAGATTTTTATGAAAAAGCAGGTATTTGGGCTGAATTTGGTAAAATTGTATGTATATCTGTTGGGTATTTTACTAATTTTAATAATGCTAATAGAGCATTTAGAATCACTTCCTTTTTTGGAGATGAAGTCAAAATTTTAGAAGATTTCAAAAAATTACTAAATAGCCATTTTAACAAAGCACAACACCTTTTGTGTGGGCATAATGGGAAAGAATTTGATTTCCCATACATAGCACGTAGAATGATAATAAATCAAATTGAATTACCAGAAAAACTAAATTTGTTTGGGAAAAAACCTTGGGAAATACCACATTTAGATACAATGGAATTATGGAAGTTTGGAGACTACAAACATTTTACTTCTTTAAAATTATTAACTTCTATTTTAGGTATTCCTTCTCCAAAAGATGATATTGACGGAAGTGAAGTTGGAGCGGTTTTTTATAAAGAAAAAAATATTAAACGTATTGTAAAATATTGTGAAAAAGATACTATTGCGGTGGCACAATTATTGTTGCGTTTTAACAATGAACCTTTAATTGAAGAGGTGAACATAATTAGTGTTTAGCCTTCTAATTTAGAAGAAAGCTCAAACCAACGCTCTTCCTTTTTAGCTATTAAAATATTAATTTCCTGTAATTTTACTGATAAGTCATTAATTTCTTTACCAACAACAGAGCCATCAATAAATTTAGCTTCAATTTCTTCTTTTTTAGCTGTTAATTTTTCAATGTCACCTTCAATCGCATCAAATTCTTTTTGTTCTTTAAAAGATAATTTAATTTTGGTAGCTGTACTTACTCGTGAATCTTTTTTTTGTATTTGAGTGTTAGACTCTTTAGGTTTTGAATCTTCATAAGTTCTATAATCAGAATAATTCCCTGGGAAATCTTCAATTACACCATTGCCTCTAAACACAAATAAATGATCTACTATTTTATCCATAAAATACCTATCATGCGATACTACTAACAAACATCCAGGAAAATCTAACAAAAAATTTTCAAGTACATTTAAGGTTATAATATCTAAATCGTTTGTGGGCTCATCTAAAATTAAAAAATTTGGATTTTGAATTAAAACTGTACATAAATACAACCGTTTACGTTCTCCTCCACTTAATTTTTCAATAAAATCGTATTGTCTTTTTCTGTCGAATAAAAAGCGTTCTAGCAATTGTGCTGCTGAAATTTTCCGCCCTTTTGTTAGCGGAATATATTCTCCATATTCTTTAATAATTTCAATTACTTTTTGATTTGGTTTTGGATTAATTCCATCTTGGGTGTAATAACCAAACTTTATAGTTTCTCCTACAACAACCTTACCGCTATCTACAGGCAATTTTTGAGTAATGATATTTAAAAAGGAAGATTTTCCCGTACCATTTTTACCAATAATCCCAATACGTTCACCACGCTTAAAAACATATTCAAACTTATTTAATAGTTGTAAATCTCCAAATGATTTTGAGATATTATGCAATTCTAAAATTTTAGATCCCATACGTTCCATGTTAATTTCTAATTGAACCTTATGGTTATCTCTTCGTTTATGAGCTTCCTCTTTTATTTTGTAAAAGTCATCAATTCTAGATTTAGATTTGGTAGTTCTTGCTTTTGGTTGTCTGCGCATCCACTCTAGCTCTTTAGAAAATAAATTTTTAGCTTTAGAAATAGATGCTTGTTCGGCAGCAATACGCTCTTCTTTTTTTTGCAAATAATAAGAATAATTACCCTTGTAGGTATAAAAAGATCCATTATCCAATTCAACAATTTCATTACAAACTCTTTCTAAAAAATACCTGTCATGGGTAACCATAAATAAGGTTATTTTTTCTTTTGCGAAATAGTTTTCTAACCATTCAATCATTTCTAAATCTAAATGATTTGTAGGTTCGTCTAAAATTAGCAAATCGGGTTTATGAATAAGAATTACCGCCAATGATAAACGTTTACGTTGTCCACCAGAAAGAGAACTCACTTTCTGATTTAAATTTTCTAATTTCAGTTTAAATAATATTTGTTTGTATTGTGTTTCAAAATCCCAAGCATTTGCTTGTTCCATTTTTTCAAAAGCTTTTTGATATGCTTTTTCATCTGAAGGATTTTTTAAGGCGTTTTCATACGCTGAAATTATTTTTAAAGTATCATTGTCTGAATTAAAAATTGTTTGTTCAACAGTTAAATTATAGTCTAATTTTTCTTCTTGTGATAAGTATTCTATTTTTAGCTCTTTTCTAGAAATTACTTTTCCTGTATCAGGGTTATCAATACCTGCAATAATATTTAAAATGGTTGTTTTGCCTGTACCATTTTTGGCAATAAAAGCAATTTTTTGATTTTTATTTATTCCAAAAGAAATATTTCTAAATAGTTCTACTTCCCCATATGATTTAGAGATATTTTCAACAGAAAGATAATTCATTCAATTTAATTTTTAGACAAATCTACATAAAAAATCCCGAGCGTAAACCCGGGATTTCAATCATTTTAATGAGGTGAAAAATTTATTGTTTTATAAATTTTTTGGTCGTTGCATTTGTACCATCATTAATACGAATCATATATACACCAGCTTTAAGTGTGCTAACATCAATTGCACCCTTAATACTTCCAGATTTTACAGTTTGCCCTAAAATATTAGCAATAGTATAAGTTGCTTTTGTATTATTAGACATGCTAACTGTTAAGAAGCTTCCTTTCACAGGGTTAGGGTATATTGAAATAGTAGAATCAATTGTCGTTGCTGCAAAATTAATAGCAGCAGCTCCAATTACAACGGTATAATCTTCTACTTCACCATACGTAAACGTTTCACACTCGGTAGGAATACCATTGTATTTCAAAGAAACGCGCATTCTTGTGGCTCCTGTTGTTGCTGTTGTTGGAACTGTAAATGTGCCACTTACAGGTGTTGTTTTTGTAGCAGCGTTAGACCATACTTGCTCTCCGGCATCAGCAAAATCACCATCTTGGTTGTAATCAATCCACACACTATACCCTTCACTATACACAGTACCCGTCCAGGTTGGAGTTACAGTAATAGTTACTGTTCCAGAAATGTTAGTTGAAAGTGCTGTAAAGTCACTGTAACCATTTCCATTTCCAGAAGCATTATTTATGGTTCCAATTTGAACATTCCCAATATACTCATCAGTTACAGTATTTCCTTTAGAAGCACAATATGTTAATGTTTGATTTAAAGTGGTAATAGTAGCAGTGTTACTGTTAACAGAAATATTACCAGCCCCATCTTTTGCTCTAACTGTAAAACTATATGAAGTAGCAGAAGTTAATCCTGTTGCTTGATATGTAGTACTTGTAACTGAAGCTAAAAGCGTTCCGTTTTTATATACATCATAACCAGTTATACTAACATTATCAGTTGCTCCAGACCAAGATAAATCTGCTGTAGTTGCTGTAGCATTGCTAGCCGTTAATGTTGGTGCTGTAGGAGCTTGAGTATCTGCAATAGCATCAATTAAGTTAACAGTATAATCTTCAACTTCACCATACGTAAATGTTTCACAAGCTGTAGGAATAGCATTGTATTTCAAAGAAACACGCATTCTTGTACTTCCCGAAGTTGCCGTTGAAGGAATGGTAAACGTACCACTTACAGGTGTTGTTTGAGAGGCAGCTTTAGACCACACTTGTTCACCAGCATCGGCAAAATCACCATCTTGGTTGTAATCAATCCACACACTATAACCTTCGCTATATACAGTACCTGTCCAAGTAGGAGTTACTGTGATAGTTACAGAAGCTCCTTTGTCAAGGTTTGTTGAAATAGCAGTAAAATCACTATAACCATTTCCGTTACTAGAAGCATTATTTATAGTTCCAATTTGTACATATCCAATATATTCATCAGTTACCGTAGTTCCTTTAGAAGCACAGTAAGTAACTGTTTGATTTAAAGTGGTAATAGTAGCAGTATTACTATCAACAGAAACATTACCAGCAGCATCTTTAGCTCTAACAGTGAAACTGTATGAAGTAGAAGACGTTAATCCTGTTGCTTGGTATGTAGAGGTAGTAGTAGATATTAATAAAACACCATCTTTATATACATCATATCCAGTTACTGATACGTTATCAGTAGCGCCAGACCAAGATAAATCTACCGTTGTTGTGGTAGTATTACTAGCTGTTAATGTTGGTGCAGTTGGCGCCGTTGTATCAACAGTTGTAGTGGTAACAGTAGCGATATTACTATCAACAGAAACATTACCAGCAGCATCTTTGGCTCTAACAGTAAAACTATAAGTTGTGCCAGAAGTTAATCCGGTTACTTGGTATGTAGAGGTAGTAGTAGATATTAATAAAATACCATCTTTATAAACATCATATCCAGTTACTGCTACGTTATCAGTAGCACCAGACCAAGATAAATCTACCGTTGTTGCGGTAGTATTACTAGCTGTTAATGTTGGTGCAGTTGGTGCGGTTGTATCAGTAGGAGTTACTGAAGCAGTATTACTATCAACAGAAACGTTACTAGCAGCATCTTTAGCTCTAACAGTAAAACTGTAAGTAGTTCCTAGAGTTAATCCTGTCACTTGGTATGTAGTACCAGTAACTGAAGCTAAAAGCGTTCCGTTTTTATACACATCATACCCTGTTACTGCCACATTATCAGTAGCACCCGACCAAGATAAATCTACGGTAGATATAGTAACATTACCCGTAGTTAGCGTTGGTGCAGTTGGCGCTTGCGTATCTGCAGTGGCATCAATTAAGTTCACTGAGTAATCTTCAACTTCACCATAAGAAAAAGCTTCACACTCTGTAGGAATAGCATTGTATTTCATAGAAACACGCATTCTTGTACTTCCAGCAGTTGCAGTTGTAGGAATGGTAAACGTACCACTTACCGGTGTTGTTTGAGATGCTGCTTTAGACCACACTTGTTCTCCTGCATCAGCAAAGTCACCATCTTGGTTGTAATCAATCCAAACACTATAGCCTTCACTATATACAGTAGCTGTCCAAGTTGGAGTAATAGTTATTGTTACAGAAGCTCCTTTGTCAAGATCTGTTGAAATTGCAGTAAAATCACTATAACCATTTCCGTTACCAGAAGCATTGTTTATAGTTCCAATTTGTACATTCCCAATATATTCATCAGTAACGCTATTTCCTTTTGATGCACAATAAGTTACAGAGTTGTTACCATATTCTAACCCAACACCAACAGCATAAAAAGCATTTGTGGTAGCTATTACTTCAGGAGAACCTACTCCGTATAAATCCTCAGCAGATTGGATACCAAAAGTTCTAGCATCAGCATACGTGGAATTTGCAGACATATAAACACTTTCTATTCTGAAAGCGATTTGAGCAGCTTTATCTATACCAACACCTGTAACACTGTAGGTACTTCCTATATCATTTGTTCCGGATTTACCAACAGATAAAATATAAAACCAATGATTTAAAACACCAGAGTTGGTATGAACACCACAATAATCATTTGTAGAAGATGGCGTACAGTTTGGATCTATCCAGTTAGTACCACCATAGGTATCTGGTTGCCCTTCAGCCTTTGGATCACTCATAGACCGTAAAGAAACACTTGTAGTTCTTCTTTCAATATCTTCACCAATTAACCAAATAGCTTTTTCAGGAGCAGCAAAAGATTCAACAGAAGCAGCCCAAATATCAGAGAAGGCTTCATTCATAGCTCCAGATTCTTTTTGATAAGCTAAGTTTGCGGTATTTGTACAAATTGCATGGCCAATTTCATGAGCAGCAACATCTAGAGATGTTAAAATATCAAAATTTCCATTTCCAACAGTTCCGTCAGAGCTACCATCACCGTAAGTCATTCTAGAACCATCCCAAAAAGCATTATCATAAGCAACATTGTAATGTACATAACTATTAATAGTAGCACCTGCGCCATCAAAACTATTTCTATTGTGTTTGGTTAACCAATAATCATAAGTCATTTCAGCGCCCCAATGCGCATCTAAAGCACCGTTATCTTTTGCTGTATTATCCCATTCGGCAGCAGTCCAATTGTTATCATTGTCTGCAAAATCTACAGCAGATGCGTAGTTGGTACTTTCATTTAAGTCGTAAGTACGTATTCCATTACCTCTGGTATTGTCATTTAAAATGTATCCACCAGTACCTGTTAAAGTTTCAATACTTCTTGCCCCACTATATCTAGTAGTGGCACTACCTGTAACTAGAATTTTATCAGCAATTTTAACACTTTTTAAATTTGAAGTAGTTCTTTTGTTTTTATTATTAAATTTATTAATATGTTTAATAATAGCATTGTAAAATAAAACTTCGCCATTTTTTGCGTCGACATATACAAAACCTCTGCTAATTGGTTTCGTAGCGTAAATATCAAATTTAAAAGCTAACTTATCTTCTTTTTTACCTATAAGATAACCAGGTAATATAACAAGTTCTCCTTGTGGTTTTTTATAATTAATAAGTTTGGCATTTCTAGGGTTTTGCCACATATAAGAGGATGCACCAACACTTGAAATAGCCCTTTGTAAAGCTATTCCTTTAGAAATTCTAGGAGTAATATTTAAGTTTTCAATTTGATAAAATTCTCCGGAAATAGATTTAATTTTACCATTTTTGATATGAATAATAGGAGTGGCAAAATCAACTTTAATATTTTTATAATATTGTTGATATTTTTCATGTGTAAAACCTAGTCTATCACTTTCACGTTTAACAAAAATAATTTTATCTTCACTCCTTTTATTCAAATGTTCTTTAAATAAGAGGTCTTTTTGGTTCGCTCTATAAACTTTACCAAGTTTAGTTCTTAACTGGCTGGGTTTGGCAATTGGGGTCAATTCTTTTTTTTGTGCATTAATTTGCCCTATAAATAAGAGGAAACTAATGAAAATTAATAACAATTTTTTTTGAGAATAATTTTGCTTCATACTTTAATAAGTTTTAAAAATTAGTAAATCACCGTCGAATATATTAAAAATTATCCATTTGTTAATTAAAACCAGCTATTTATTATTAAAAACTAACCGTTTGTTTGTAAATCAAAAACAAAATTAAGGGTAGGATTATCTTATTTATATCTGTTTTTGAATATTCAACTTAAACGGATCTAAAAGGAGTAATGTTATATTGTCCAATAGTCACTGTAAAAATTGGATGTTTTCAATAATGTTTCATGATTTCCTTTTTCAGAGATGCTCCCATTTTCTAATACATAAATTCTATCAGCATTATTTTTTAAGGTATGTAAGCGGTGAGAAATAAATAAAACTGCAATTTCGTTTTTTAGTTTTAATAATAAATCCATGGTAAATTTTTCAGTATTTCTGTCCATTGCAGCCGTAGCTTCATCTAAAATTAAGAATTGTGGGTTTTTACGCAAGGCTCTTGCTAAAGCAATAATCTGCTTTTGACCGCCTGATAAATTGATACCTTCTTCACCTAAAATAGTAGCGTAACCCTGAGGTAACTCTGCTATAAATTTTTCAAAACCATATTCTTGGCAAAACTTCACCACGTTTTCAACGGTATCTTCTATGCCTAGCAAAATATTATCTAACACATTTCCATTAAATATTTTTATTGGTTTCAAATTTGGGTCTAAAACCCTGCAATTTCATTGCAGTACTTTAGTAATATAAAAAATTATATCTTTAGGATATGTCAAATTATCAACGTAAAGGTTCTCATACAGTTAGTAGATTAAGTTGCCATCTAGTTTGGTCAACAAAATATCGTTATAAAGTTTTAAACGGAGATATAAAAAATCGTTGTAGAGAATTGTTGATTCAGATATGTGAAGCAGAGGAAGTAGAGATATTAAAAGGTGTTGTCAGTTCAGACCACATTCATGTTCACATAGAATATGCACCAAAACAAAGCATAAGCTATTTAGTAAAGCAGATGAAAGGAAGGACATCTAGGAAATTACAAATAGAGTTTATGTCACTACGAAAAACATATTGGGGTAAACATTTCTGGGCTACAGGTTATGGAGCTTGGAGTACAGGTAACATAACAGATGAAATGGTTAATGAATATTTAGAACATCATCGTAAACCGGATTCAGATAACTCTAATTTTATATTAGAGTAATTGAGGGACTTTAGTCCCTCGTGTAAAAAACCTCTGCACTTGAGTGCAGAGTGATTTAGTTTATAGCATCATGAATCATAGTTTGGTTTCCACTGTTCCATAAAGTTAAAATATCAGTAGCAACCTGGGCTCCGCTTCCAGCGGCAATTGCGTATTGACTTCTCCAACCAGCTAAAACACCAGCAACGTAGACACCTTCAGTAACTACGTGATTGTTGTTTTTCAACATAATTTTTTCTTTTATAGCTGGTATTGATTTATGAGGAATTACGTATTGCATTAATCCTTCAATGTTAAATAGATTAGAAGGCCCAACCGCAACTACAATATTTTTTGCTTGGTATGAATTTTTATTAGTAACAACCGTAATATTTGGAGACTTACCTTCAATTTTAACTACTTTTTCTTTAGCTATTTGAATGATTTCAGGGTAAGTTTCAGACAATTGAATTAAACCATTTTTAAGGACTTCATTTCCTTTCGTTCCTTTTTTAAAACCTAGAACATTGTTTAACTCTGCATTTTGTAAAGCAGCACTTTTTTGGTGCGTAATAATTCCAACTTTTTTTCCAATACCAAAAGGCTTGTCCAATGCTGAGCCTAAAATTAAAGCACTTGATAATCCAGCAGCACTTCCTCCAATAATTAACACGTCAAAAGAATCCATATTTTATATATTTTAATTATGTAATAAACCTTGAATATTTGTAGTAAATAATTTAACAGCAATTGCCAGTAATATTACACCAAATATTTTACGTATAATGTTGATACCATTTTCACCAATCAATTTTTCAATTTTTGATGAAGTTTTTAATACAATATACATAAATATTATATTTACAATTATGGCAATTACTATGTTTATAGTTGCGTATTCTGCTCTTAAAGATAAAATAGAAGTTAAGCTACCTGGGCCAGCAATTAGAGGGAATGCTAATGGAAACACAGATGCTGTAATAGCATTTGTTTCTTCTTCTTTATAAAGTGTAATTCCTAAAATCATTTCTAAGGCTAAAAAAAATAAAATAAAAGAACCCGCTACAGCAAAGGAATTAACATCAATACCTATTAAATTTAAGATACTTGCACCTAAAAATAAAAAAGCTATCATAATAACACCGGCTACAATTGAAGCTTTTTCAGACTGTATGTGTCCAACTTTTTTTCGTAAATCAATAATTATAGGAATGTTCCCTATAATATCAATTACAGCAAATAATATCATTGTTGCAGTAAATACTTCTTTAAAATTAAACCCCATAATTATAATTATTTTAAAAGCGGACGAAATTATAAAATTACAACCTAATTTAACACAAATGTATGTAAAAAAATAGTTTAATTTTGCGGCATGTTTCAACTAGGAAAAACAATTGTTTCGGAAGATATTATAGAAAAGGAGTTCGTGTGTAATTTGTCAGCCTGCAAAGGGAAGTGCTGTATTGATGGAGAGGCAGGGGCACCATTAGAGGAAGAAGAACTTCAAATATTATTAGATATTTATCCAAAAGTAAAACCATTTTTAAGAGATGAGGGCATTGCAGCAATAGAAGATCAAGGTCTTTTTGTTACGAATGAAGGTGAGTATGAAACTACTTTAATTGATGATAAAGATTGTGCGTATGTAATTTTTGATAAAAAAAATACAGCAAAATGCGGGATTGAAGAAGCCTATAATCAAGGGATAATAGATTGGAGAAAACCTATTTCTTGTCATTTATATCCTATTCGCATTATGGATTATAGCGAA